>JAHEKZ010000036.1 GCA_024644435.1 Actinomycetes bacterium
GGACCTTGGTCGGGTGACGAAGATCGGCCGGCACTGTCACCATGGGGTTAACCGACCGAGAGGGGACTCTGTGAGTTCCGCCACCGACGCTCCGACCGAAGAGCTGCCAGCCGACCGCTTCTCTGACCGCGAGCTCTCCTGGCTCGCCTTCAACCAGCGGGTGCTTGAGCTCGCCGAGGACACCACCGTCCCGGCGCTGGAGCGGGCGAAGTTCCTGGCCATCTTTGCCAGCAACCTCGACGAGTTCTACATGGTCCGGGTTGCCGGGCTCAAGCGTCGGATGGCAGCCGGGATCGCCGTGCAGGCCGCGAGCGGCCTGACACCTCGTGAGCTGATGAAGCGCGTGCACGACCGCACCCGAACCCTGCAGTCGCAGCAGGCCCAGGCCTTCCGCGACCTGATGCCAACGCTCCGAGACGCCGGTATCCAGATCCTGCGCTGGCGCGACCTCGACGTCGACGAGCAGAAGGCCATGAGCCAGATGTTCGACGAACAGATCTTCGCCGTCCTGACTCCGCTGGCCGTCGACCCGGCCCATCCGTTCCCCTACATCTCCGGGCTGTCGCTCAACCTGGCCGTCGTGGTCCGCAACCCCAACACCGGTCAAGAGCACTTCGCCCGCGTCAAGGTGCCGCCCACGCTTCCCCGCTTCGTCCCGCTCGACGGCGGAGAGCACTTCGTCCCCCTCGAGGACGTCATCGCTGCACACCTGGGATCGCTCTTCCCCGGCATGGAGGTTCTGCAGCGGCACACCTTTCGGGTGACCCGCAACGAGGACGTCGAGGTCGAGGAGGACGAGGCCGAGAACCTGCTCAAGGCGCTGGAGCGCGAGCTGTCCCGTCGGCGTTTCGGCCCACCGGTGCGGCTCGAGGTCGAAGAGACGATCGACCCGCACGTCCTGGAGCTGCTGTCCGAAGAGCTCGACATCGACCGCAACGAGGTCGTCACCCTGCCGTGGCCACTCGACCTCACCGGGCTGTTCGCCATCTCCGGGCTCGACCGACCGGAGATGCTGTATCCCCCTTTCTTACCCATGACATCCCCAGAGCTCAGCGAGGTCGAGACCTCTGACGCACCCGAGATCCTCGAGGTGATGCGCAGTCGCGACGTCCTGCTGCACCACCCGTACGACTCGTTCAGCACCAGCGTCCAGGCCTTCCTCGAGGAAGCAGCTGACGACCCGAACGTCCTGGCGATCAAGCAGACGCTCTACCGCACCAGCGGTGACTCACCCATCGTGCACGCCCTGATCAACGCCGCGGAGGCGGGCAAGCAGGTGCTGGTGCTCGTCGAGATCAAGGCCCGCTTCGACGAACAGGCGAACATTCGCTGGGCCCGCAAGCTGGAGCAGGCGGGGTGTCACGTCGTGTACGGCGTCGTGGGCCTGAAGACCCACAGCAAGCTGAGCATGGTCGTACGCCAGGACGAGGACGGGGTGCTGCGTCGGTACACCCACATCGGTACCGGCAACTACCACCCCAAGACGGCCCGGCTCTACGAAGACCTCGGGCTGCTGACCTCCAGTGCCGCCGTTGGCGACGACGTGAGCAAGCTGTTCAACGTTCTCACCGGCTACTCGCTCACGACCGACTACCAACGGCTGCTGGTGGCACCCCACTCCGTTCGGTCTGGGCTGATCGAACGGATCGACCGCGAGATCGACCACCACCGCCAAGGGCGCCCGGCCACCATCCGCTTCAAGGTCAACTCGATCGTCGACGAGCAGATCATCGATGCGCTCTACCGTGCATCGCAGGCCGGTGTGTCGGTCGACGTCCTCGTGCGCGGTATCTGTGGAATCAAGGCAGGCGTGCCGGGGTTGTCAGAGAACATCAGGGTGCGCAGCATCCTTGGTCGCTTTCTCGAGCACTCCCGCATCTACTGGTTCGAGAACGACGGCGAGCCTGACGTGCTGATCGGCAGCGCCGACCTCATGCACCGCAACCTCGACCGTCGCGTCGAGGCCCTGGTCAGCATCGTGGGCGAGCAGCACGTCGCCAACCTCAGCGCCATCCTCGACCTCTCCTTCGACCCGAGAACGGCGTCGTGGCACCTCATGGCTGACGGTGAGTGGGTCAGAGAAAGTCAGGACGATGACGGCGAACCGCTGGCCGACCTCCAGACCGAGCTCATTGCGCTGAAACGCCAGTCGAGGCGCGCTCCCCTGCGATGACCAAGCCCCTCTCCGTGACGGAGATCGAGCGAAAGCTGACGGTTCCACCGTCCTTCTCGATCCCTGATGTCATCGAGGCTCTCTCGACGGTCGGCGAGGTCTCGGTCGAGCGGCGCCGCACGCTCAACGCGGTCTACTACGACACGGCCGACTTCCGGCTGGCCCGGTCACGCGTCACGCTGCGCCGCCGCACGGGTGGTCACGACTCCGGCTGGCACCTGAAGCTGCCTCCGATCGACCTGGCCTCCGACGCGCGCGAAGAGCGGGTGCTCCCACTGTCGGCCGGTCGTCCAGGTCGCGTGCCCACCGTCCTCGCACAGTCGGTCATCGCCCTCACCGGAGGCGCTGAGCTTTCGCCCCTGGCAACGCAGCAGACCCGGCGCACCCCATACGTCGTGCACACCCCCGGCGGTCGCCCCGGCGTCGAGATCGTCGACGACCTCGTCACCATCACCGACGGCGTGCACGCCGGAACCGAGTACCGCGAGATCGAGGTCGAGGTGCTCGAAGACCCAGACCTGCTTGAGCCAGTGGTGTTCGTGCTGCTCGACGCCGGAGCCGAGACCTCGACGGCTCAGAGCAAAGGAGTTAGGGCCCTGGTCGGCGACCAGCCGTTGAGCCCACTGATCGACATCGGCAGCCGACCGCGTCCCAAGCAGCCGGCGTCGGCCGCGGTTCGTCACCACGTCCGCACCCAGGTGGCCGCGATCATCACCCAGGACCTACGAATCCGTCGCCACCTTCCAGACTCCGTCCACCAGTACCGGGTCGCAGCCCGCCGCCTGCGCAGCGTGCTGCAGGCGTTCGGTCCGCTGGTCGACGACACCTGGGCCAGAAGCCTCCGTACCGAGCTCGGCTGGATTGCCGACGTGCTCAGCCAGTCGCGCGACCGGGAGGTGCTCGAGGCCCGCCTGATCGACGCGGTGCGCGCTCTTCCACCCGAGGTCGACGGCGCGGCCGCGCTCGTCAGCATCCAGGGGCATCTGGACGCCGAGCTCGCCGAGGCGAAGTCGTCGATCGACGCCGCGCTGGCCTCGCCCCGGTATGCCGAGCTGATGGCCACGCTGCACGCGGCGGCAGCCGCACCACCCACCACCGAGCTGGCCGAGGGAACGTCATCGGAAGTTCTTCCCCCCCTTGCCGACGCGAGCTGGCGCAAGCTCGCCAAACAGGGGCGTCGGCTGCACAACGAGATCGAAGGCCACGACGACCATTGGCACCGCACCCGCATCACGGCCAAGCGGGCCCGCTACACCGTCGAGGCCTGCGTGCCGGTCTTCGGCGGGCCGGCCAAGAAGTTCGCCAAGCAGCTCGCCGGCGTCACCGAGCTGCTTGGCGAGCACCAGGATGCTGCCATCGCCGCCGAGCTGGTCTTGCGTCTCTCGACCACAGCCAGGGGGACGCGAGCACCGTTCGCGCTCGGCGCCCTGTACGCCCAGCAACGACTCCGGGTCGCCGAGGCACGCCGCGAGTTCGTCGAGACCTGGCCCCGCGTCTCGCACTCAGGGTGGCGCATGTGGATGAGGAACGGTCTATGAGGTCAGTGTCATGAGTCGAGATCTGATTGTCGCGGCCGGGTGTCTGATCACCCGCCAGGGACCAGCCGGGGTCGAGGTCCTGCTCGTCCACCGTCCGCGGTACGACGACTGGTCGCTTCCCAAGGGAAAGGTGGACGCCGACGAGCACATCACTCTCACGGCGATTCGCGAGGTTCTTGAGGAGACCGGGCTGACCGTGGCCCTCCGTCGGCCGCTGCCCCTGCAGCAGTACGACGTGGACGGCGTCCCGAAAGAGGTGCACTACTGGCGGGCGGTCGTCGTTGACGAGTCACCCTTCGTTCCCGGCAGCGAGGTGGACGAGATCCGCTGGCTGCCGATCGACCAAGCAGCTCAGCTGGTGACACGCCCCGACGATGCGCTTCTCGTCAAGCTCGCCGACGACCCGCCTGGCACCCCCTTCCTGGTTCTGCGCCACGGCAACGCGGTCAAGCGGGTGGACTGGCCCGGCGGCGACGTCGACCGTCCGCTGGACGCCTCCGGCGTCGAGCAGGCCGAGTCGCTGGTCGGTCGCCTGGCGGCCTACGGCGTCGAGCGAATCCACTCGTCCGCAGCACGACGCTGCTCTGACACGGTGCGCCCCTACTCACTCGCGGTGGGTGTGCCGTTGGCGTCCGAACCTGCCCTCACCGAGGAAGGCTTCGACTCGACACCGGATGCGGCGCTGGAGCGTGGAGGCGAGCTACTGGCTGATGCCTGGCGCACGACTGTGTCCATGGTCCTCTGTGGGCACCGGCCGTACCTGCCCGACCTGGTCGACCATCTCGTTGAGCTCTGCCCGGGTGCGCCGTCCGCCGAGCCGTGGGACCACCCGCTGCCCGACACGATGCCGACCGCGTCGATGACCGTGCTGCACGTGCACCAGGATGAGCGAACCGGCCAACCCACGACCGTCGCGTTGGAGCATCACGCCTCGTAGGACGTTCGACGTCGGAACCCTTAGGCGCAGTCGACGCAGTGCGTCGACCAGAAGCGCGCCTCGAGCCGCCCCGGAGGGATGGGTTCACCGCACGAGTCGCAGACACCATATGTTCCGTCGTCCACCTTGGCGGCGGCTCGCTCTACCTCGGCCAGCAGCACCTGCAAGCCGTCGTGTGCTGCCACCTGAGTGATGCGCTCGACCGCGATGCTGGTTCCGTCGCCCACCCGCTTGCCGAACGAGATGCCGCCGGTGTCGGGGGGTCGCTCGGTGAGCTGTGCGAGCTCGGCATTGACCTGATCACGCTTGGTACGCAGGTCGGTCAGCAGGTCGGTCACACTTCGACGCTACCGTAGGCGCGGAGCCAGGCGGCTCCGTCTTCCACACTCGCTCTTCCTCAGGGGATCCCGATGCACCTCCGTCTTGTCCGTCTCACCGGTCTGGTCCTCGTGGCATCAGTGGCGTTCGTCCTGGGTGGCTGCAGCAGCGACGAACCCGCTCCGGTCGCGAACGACGCCACGACGTCCCCTGAGACCTCCGACACGGCGTCCCCCACCGCGTCCGGCACCGCCACCGCCGACACCAGCGGTGACTCCACCGACCTCGGTGACTTTCCGTCGGTGAACGGCTTCAGCTACGCCGAGCTGCCCAAGGCTGCCTTCAAGACCCTCGACGCCACACTCCAGTCCACACCCCAGATCGAGGGGGTCGAGGCCAAGCTCGTGAAGAAGGGCGGTCAAGAAGTCGGGCTGGTGATGCGCATGGCGATCGATCCGGCAGCAGCCGAGGCATCCGGGTTTGAGGACGGTTTCCTTCCTGGCTTCGCCGGAGGCGTGGCCGGCAGCACCGCACAGCCGCAGTACGACAACATCAACGGAACGCGCGTCGTCATGATCGCCACCCCGGACAACGCAGGCACCGCCTACGCCTGGCTCGACGGCTCCACCGCCACGATCCTGGTCTTCAAGGACGCCGCCGATGCGCAGGCCTTTGCCGAAGGCGCCATCCGCTAACCCCCAGCATTCGGGGCCATGTCACATCGGTTCGAATTGACCGAACCCATGCGTCATGGCCCTAGAACTAGGGGAGGCGGAAGCCGGGGTCGCTCGGCAGGTCGACGGTGTCCATCTGGGCCTTCTGCAGCTGGCCGCTGAAGTCCCAGTTCATCGACTGCCAGCGGGTGAACTGGTCGAGCACCCAGACCCCGCTCTGGCGTGAGCCGTTGCCGCTCTTGCCGTTGCCACCGAACGGAAGGTGCGCCTCGGCTCCCGACGTCGAGTTGTTCACGCTGACCATTCCCGCGCGCACGCCTTCGCGGAAGCGCCACACCGACCGAGGATCCCTGGTGTAGATGGACGACGACAACCCGTAGCCGTGCCCGTTCGCCAGCTCGAGCGCCTCGTCCATCGTGTCGAAGACGCCGACCCCGACCAGCGGGCCGAACGTCTCGGTGTCGTAGAGCGCGTCGGACTGCACCACCCCGACCGCGATCGTCGGGTGCGCATAGAGCCCGGCTTCGGGGTCGCCGACGAATCCTGCTCGCGGGTTGGACGCGGTGATGCGCCCGGTTCCGGACGAGCCGCGCACTGTGTGGTGCGACTGCACCAGGTCGAGCCATCCCTCAAAACGGGCAAGGAACCGCTCGTCGATCATCGGCCCGTACAGCACGTCGCTCGTCGGATCACCAACCGCGCACGACTCGACCGCCTCGGCGAACCCCGCCACGAACTGGTCATGCACCGATCGATGCGCCCACACGGTGCCCAACGACGTGCACCGCTGGCCGGCCGTTCCGAACCCGCTGAAGAGCGCGCCCTCGACCGCCAGCTCGAGGTCGGCGTCCGGCATGACGACCATCGGGTTCTTGCCACCGAGTTCGAGGCACGGTGACTGCAGGTGGCGTCCACAGAGCTCGCCGATGGCCCTGCCTACCTCGGTCGAACCGGTGAACCCCACCTTGTCGACCACACCCGCAGCCAACGCCGACGACAGCCCGGTGAAGGTCTCGGCGCCGGCCATGGGCACGGTCTGCAGCACGTCGCCGGGAACGCCCCCGGCGTGGAAGAGCGAGGTGAGCGCCTGTGCCACCGCATTGGCGGTCTCAGCCGGCTTCCACACGACGGCGTTGCCGCAGAGCAGGGCCGGCACCAGGTACCACGACGGCACGGCGGCCGGGAAGTTGCCGGCCGTGATGATGGTGGCCACCCCCACGGGAACGCGGAACGTGAAGAGTTGCTTGTCGGGCATCTCGCTCGGCACCGTCTGTCCGTAGAGCCGACGCCCCTCACCGAGGAAGAAGTCGCAGGTGTCGATGACCTCTTGCACCTCGCCGAGCGCCTCGGCGTACGGCTTGCCGATCTCGCGCGTCACCAGCGCGGCCAGCGACTCCTTGTTCGCCTCGACCAGTCTGCCCACCTGCGCGATGACCCGACCTCGTGCCGGCGATGGCACCGTGGCCCATCTCACCTGCGCATCGCGCGCCGTCCGCGCCGCGTCCGCGAGCGCATCACTGGGCAGCAGCTCACCGCTCCACACGACATCGGAGGTGTCCGCCGGGTTGCGCTTCTCGAAATGTGTCCCACCTGCAGCAGAGCTCGTCATGCCGTCACTCTAGGACCGCGGCTGCGTCCGCACGATGTGCGACGATGCGCGCGTGACGAGCGCCACCACCGCAGACCGAATCCTGGACGCGCTCGCACACGCAGGCGTGACGACGGCCTTCGGCCTTCCCGGCGTGCACAACCTGCCGTTCTGGACCGACCTCGACCACAGCTCCACCCACCCCACGGGTCTCCGCATCCTGTCAGTGCGTCACGAGCAGACGGCGGCCTACGCAGCTGATGGCCTCGCCCGCGCCACCGGCGGGCTCGGCGTCTGCCTGGTCACCTCCGGGCCGGGCGCCGCCAACACGCTGGCTGCGTTCGGAGAGTCGGCGGCCAGCGGCATCCCTCTGCTGGTGATCGCCAGCGACGTGCCGGAGGCGCTGCGCAGCCGCGACACCGTACGCGGCCTGCTGCACGAGTCGCCGGACCAAGGGGCGTGGTTCGCACCCCTGGCGAAGGCCGTGCTGCAGCCACGCACCCCGGCGGACGCGGTTGCGGCAGCTGCCGAAGCGATCGCTGTCGCCACAAGCCATCCGCGTGGTCCGGTCTACCTGGGTATCCCCGCCGACGTGCTGCGAGCTGAGTCACCACCCGCTCCGCCCGTTGTCGTCACCGCGCCGGCGGCTCCACCTTCGGACGCTGTGACCATTGCCGCCGACCTGATCAACCAGGCCCGGCGACCTGTGCTGTGGATCGGTGGCGGAGCGGTCGCCAGCCGGGCTGACATCGACACCCTGGCCTGGCGACTGGGTGCGCCAGTCTTCGCGACGTATGCCGCCCGCGGCGTCCTGCCGCCCGGGCACCCACTGCTGGTCGACGTTCCCGCGATGGAGCCCCGCGCCAAGGCGCTGCTGGCCGACGCCGACCTCATGGTGGTGCTCGGGTCCGCCCTCGACGGCATGTCCACCGCGCACTGGTCGCTGCCGCGTCCTGAGCGGGTCATCGACGTCAACCTGCGGCCCAGCGGCGCGCTCAGCCCCGACCTCACCGTCACGTCCGACGTGGCGGCCTTCGTCGACGCGATCTCCCTGCGGCTCGGCGGACGCGAGCCGTGGGCCGACTCACCGTTCCTCATCCGCGACGCCGTCCGGGCAGCCGCCACCGCCGACCAGGCGACGAGCGAAGCCGTTGCCGTGGTCGACGCCATCGAGCGGGCCTGGCCGCCGGGCAACCCGGTGGTCTGCGACATGGCGGTCGCCGGCTACTGGGTGGGCGGCTACGCATCGGTCCATGGCGCCCGCGAGCTGCTCTACCCGGTGGGGTGGGGAACGCTCGGGTACGGGCTGCCAGCCGCGATCGGCGTGGCTGCCTCGGGGACGCCCACCCTGGCCGTGGTCGGAGACGGCGGACTTGCCATGGCCACCGGCGAGCTGGCGACGCTCACCCAGCTGCACCTGCCCGTCACGCTGCTCGTCGTGGCGGACACCGGCTACGGGATGCTCCGGTACGACCAGCAGCGGGCGGGTCACGCCGAACGCGGGGTCGACCTCGATGAACCGGACTGGCGGGCGTTGGCCGCTGCCTTCCGGCTGCCGGTCGACACGCCGGCCGATCCCGAGGACCTGCGCAACGTCATCGCCCGGTCGGCGGTGTCCGGCGAGCCGCGCCTCGTGGTGTACTCGGCGACACTGTCCCCACCACGCTCGACATCCCCCCGTTGGGCCGATCCAGACCAGTAGCGTCTGCCCCGACATCAATGGGGACCTACCTCGTCACCACCTCTTGGAGTTCGAATGCTGGGAACGCACGCCGCCCGTTGGCGCGCCGGGCTGGGTGCGCTGGTCGGCCTCGCTGTGCTCACCCCCCTGGGCGCTACCACCGCAACAGCTGAGCCCGATGGGCTCCCCTCCATGTCGCAGACGTCGGCGGCCGAGCAGGCACTCGAGCAGGCGCAGGACGTGATGGCCGGCAAGTCGACCGCGGTATCACCAACACTGGCCCTGCGAGACCTCGCAATGCGCGCCGACCAGCTCGTCGGCGCCGACCGGCAGGTGGCCGACGCGCTGCTGGCCCGTCCGAACGACCCGGCGTCGAAGACCGACCTCGGCATCGCCGTCTGGGACAACAGTGAGGCGGCCAAGTCGGCGTCCGGAGGTGGCTGCTCCACCTCGGTGCCGGTGTGCGTCCACTGGACCGACGTCGGCAACGATGCGCCTCCCCCAGCCGACTCCGACGCCGACCAGGTGCCGAACTGGGTCGAGACCACCATCGCCACGATGGAGAACGTCTGGAACTACGAGGTGGACACCCTCGGCTACCGACCGCCCCTCACCGACGAGCGCGGCTCGATCGACAACGACGGCGTCAACTTCGACGTCTACCTCAGCAACATCGGGACCAAGGGCTACTACGGCTACTGCACGCTGGACGACTCCCGGCTGAAGGCTGGGTACAAGTTCTTCGACTACGCCAGCTACTGCGTGCTCGACAACGACTTCTCGGTGGGCGAGTTCCCGAGCCACACGCCTACTGAGAACCTCCAGGTCACCGCTGCGCACGAGTTCTTCCACGCCGTGCAGTTCGCATACGACGCCTTCGAGGACCCCTGGTTCATGGAGGGCTCGGCCGCCTGGATCGAGGACGAGGTGTACGACGGCGTCAACGACAACCGCCAGTACCTGTTCACGAGCCAGTTCCGCAAACCCACCGTGCCGCTCGACACCTCGCGCGGCCTGAGCATCTACGGCGGGTGGGGGTTCCTCCGGTACCTCACCGAACGTTTCGGCGTCGACGTCGTCAAGAAGGCGTGGGAACGTGCAGACGGTTCTTCCGTCGGGCCGGACGACTACTCACTTCAGGGCCTCCAACGGATCGTGAACAAGCAGGCGAACTTCCAGAACGTCCTGGGTGACTTCGGCATCGTGATCAACGAGCCGAGCGCCTTCCTGTCCGAGGGGTCAGCCTTCCCCTCGGCCACCAAGGACCGCTTCCGCCTCAACCGCCGGGGAGCCACCACCGGCTGGCAGGGGTACGTGCTCGACCACGCGTCGTACGCGCCGATCGAGATCCGGCCCCGCCGTTCGGTGCCGTCCAGCGCCAGGCTCAAGATCACGATCGACGCCCCCGGACGGGCCACCGCCCCCGAGGCCCGCGCCATGGTGGTGCGCGCCAACGGGACGGTCGGTGACGTGATCCCGATCAACCTCAACCGTCGCGGAGCAGGCACCGTGAATGTGCCATTCGCACCGGAACGTGTCGGCCACATCGTCCTGTCGCTGGGCAACACCAGCACCGCGTTCCGCAGCTGCTACAGCGGAAAGACCGGCTTCTCGTGCGGTGGCGCCGTGCCCGTCCATGACGATCTGAAGCACTGGTTCAAGGCCGTCGTCCGCTAGAGGCCACCCGATCCGTCAGCACGCACAGCAGGGGACCCCTCACAGGCGGTGACACCGGGTCGCCCGTTCGACCGAACTTCTCCCGTCCCGGTCTCCATCACGTGGCGCGCAAGGCATGCTCTAGTCTCGCGCGCTTTTGGGGGAGAGGTCACCACACCATGTCGTTCCGGTCGGTTCGCTTGTCGCGGCACCTAAGGCCAGCCCTGCCGCGCGAAGGGCACGGCCGACGCCTCCTTCTCTCAGCTGCCGCCGTCACCGCCGCAGCCGCCCTGACCGGCTCACTGGCTGCGGCCGCTCCCGTCGCCTCGCCCACGGATGCCCCGGCCTCGGACCAGGGCCGGCTCGATGCCCCTGTGCTGCTGGCTCGGCCCAACGCCGGCCAGGTCGAGCTGGGGCGCAACATGTCGTGGGGGGTCGGCGCGGCTGCCGCATCGCCCGCGTGCCACCCCACCCGCCCCATCTGCGTGCACTGGACCGACCAAGGCGACCACGCCGTCCCCCCAGCCGACGGCGACGGCGACAACATCCCCGACCAGGTAGAGAAGACCCTGGCCGCGGTCAACACCAGCTGGGCGACCATCGTCGGCAAGCTCGGATTCCGGGCACCCCTTCCTGACAAGCGCTCGCCGGTCGATGGCGGGGACACCCGCTTCGACGTCTACCTCGCCGACACCGGCAGTGCCGGACTGGCCGGCTACACGTCCTCCGACGACGCTCGCCTGGCCGAGGGGTCCGGCTACGGCTACCGCGACGCCTCCGCGTTCATCGTCCTCGACAACGACTACAAGGCCGGGCAGTTCAGCAGGGGCACCGCGCTCGGCAACCTGCGGGTCGCGGCAGCACACGAGCTCTTCCACGCCGTGCAGTATTCCTACGACACCCGCGAGGACGACTGGATGACGGAGGGCACCGCCACCTGGGTCGAGGACCAGGTGTTCGACGGCGTCAACCTCAACATCACGGCGCTGCAGCACAGCGCGCTGGCCGCACCACTGACTCCGCTCGACTTCGGACGCCTTCGACACCAGTACGGGTCGTGGCTCTTCTTCCGCTACCTGTCCGAGCGCTACGGCCCGAAGATCGTGGCGCAGATCTGGCGACTGGCCGACGACAGCCCGACGGAGATCAGCGCCAAGGCGTCGCAGACCTACTCGATGCGAGCCATCCGTCGGGCCATCGCCCGTGAGGGTGACGACTTCGCGAAGGTCTTCAACCAGTTCGTCACGACGAACCTGCGTCCCGCCAAGGGCTACAAGGAGGGCGCCGACTACCCCAAGCCCTTCAGCCCCCGCGTGCCCCTCGGCCCGAAAGGTGAGACCACCGGATGGCTCGGCACCGAGATCGACCACCTGTCCTCGATCTACGTCTCGTTCGTCCCGGGCAAGGACGCGCCACCCGCCCGGCGACTTCTGCTCCGCGTGCAAGGACCTCCGAAGGGTTCTGCGCCGGCAGCGCGGGTCATCGTGCAGTTCGACGGCGGTCGAACGAAGGTCGTGCCCATCAAGCTCAACCGCCGGGGCGACGGCGACGTCCGCGTGCCCTTCGGCCGCTCCAGTGTCCGCTCGGCGACCATCGCCATGATCAACGGCAGCACCCGCTACGTGCGCTGCTCGACCAAGACGGCTCCCTACTCGTGCGGTGGGCGTTCGAAGGACGACGACCGCATCTTCAAGGTCCGAGCCCGCGTCCTCTGACCAAGCGGTCATATCCAACGTAGCCAGCCCAGCCCGTTCGTCATTGGTCGGCGAGGCGGGGAACCGGGGAGCGGCGGGAGACGTCCTACTGGTCTCGATCCATTCAGGACCAGCCTGCGGAGGTGCCATGAACTGGGACATCGAGGCGGGTTGCCGGTCGGTCGACCCCGAGGTCTTCTTCCCCGACCGCCCGCACGACCACGCCCTCGCCGCCAAGGCCATCTGCCGCGGCTGCCCCGTGCGCCCGCAGTGCCTCGAGTTCGCGCTCGACGCCCGTCTGGACCACGGCGTCTGGGGAGGATTGACCGAGGTCGAGCGACGGTCCCTGCGCCGGTCACGGCAGCGACGGGCGCGTCGCGAGCAGACAGCCGCCTGACTCACCGACCCGTGGCACCCGCCACACTGGGCGCGTGACAGTTCACCCGACGCAGGATGCAGGTGCGGCGGTCGCTGCGCTTCGCCGCGGCGGCCTCGTCGCCCTTCCCACCGAGACCGTGTACGGCCTCGCCGGTGATGCGCGGAGCCCGGAGGCGCTGGCCCGCATCTACGACGTCAAGGGGCGCCCCTCGACCCATCCGGTGATCGTCCACCTGCCCGACGCCAGCTTCCTCGACCAGTGGGCGGCCGACGTACCGGCGTGGGCGCGCTCACTCGCCGAGGCCCTGTGGCCAGGACCACTGACGCTGATCGTTCCGCGCGCGGACGACGTGCTGGACGCCGTGTGTGGGGGCCAACCGACCGTCGGTCTGCGTGTTCCCGCGCATCCCCTCACGCTCGAGGTCCTCGCCACGTTCGGCGACGGACTCGCGGCACCGTCAGCCAACCGCTACGGCCACGTCAGCCCCACCACCGCCCAGCACGTGCTCGACGAGCTCGGCGACCTGCTGGACGACTCACGCGACCTCGTCCTCGACGGCGGGCCATGCCCGGTCGGGGTCGAGTCCACGATCATCGGTGCCTGGGACGACTCCCCCCGTCTGCTCCGCTCCGGCCTGGTGACCGTCGACCAGGTAGCCGCCCTCACGGGTCGTCCGGTCTCGCTCATCACCGACGACGTCCGGACCCCCGGCAGCACCGCAGCGCACTACTCCCCCCGCGCACGCGTAGTACCGGTCGAGGCCGAGGACCTCGACGTCGTGGCCGCTGAGCTCAGCGTGCCGTTCGGGCTCATTGCACTGGACGGCGTCGATCCACCATCCGCCGAACACGAGCGCCTCGCCTCGCCGCGCGACGACGTCGACTACGCCCACTCGCTGTACGCCGCACTCCGCACAGCAGACGACGCTGGTCTCAGCGTGGTCATCGCGGTGCTGCCACCCGATACCGGCGTCGGACACGCAGTCCGTGACCGGCTCACTCGAGCCGCCGCTCGCGAGGTGGGGCTATGAGGTTCCGTCGCACATTGGTGACCGACCACGGCTCGCATGCCGGTGTCGTCTTCCCGCTCACCGAGGGCGAGCGGTCGACACAACCTGTCGGACGCCACGTCATCTCGTCAGCTACCCACCGGGTCGACACCGCGGCGAGCGACGCCGCACGCGACGAGCAGCGCTGGTACCGGAACTACCCGGTCCACTACCGCGAGATGACGCGTCTTTCCGCCGGGCTCAACGCCGGCCTGATCGCCACGGACGGACTCACGACGCTGCACGAGACCATGCGTTTCCGCCGGCAAGGCGCCGAGGGTTCGATCCTCGAGGCGATCGAGGTTCCCCGCGCTCACTACCTCACGAGCGTCACGATCGAAGGCAGCGCACCGACCGGTGCGGCCGAGCTGCTGCTGCACGACGACGGCCGACCGGTGCGCGGTGCCGAGCTCCACCGGCTGCTCGATCGTTGGGTGGACGACGGCACGGCCGAGCCCTCTGCGGCTGAGGCACTTCGCCTGCTCGACGGCCAGCCCGACTGGCTCGACCTTCGGGGACACACGTTCGTGGTGCTCGGTGCCGGGGCCGAGATGGGACCGTTCGATGCCCTGCTGTCGTGGGGTGCCCACGTGGTCGCCGTCGACCTGCCGGGAAGCACCACGTGGCAACGCCTGATCGACACCGCCCGGCGTTCACCGGGCCGGCTCACCATCCCCTTGCGGCGCGATGTCGGTCCTCACCCCACTGATGCCGTCGTCGCACTGGCTGCCGGTGCCGACGTGGTGACCGAGGCGCCCGAGATCGCCCAGTGGCTGCTCGAGCTCGATGGCCCCTTGATCGTGGGTGACTACGTATACGCACCGGGCGAGATGCATGTACGCGTCTCGACGGCTGTCGACGGGGTCATCGAGGCGCTGCTCACCCGCCGCAGCGACATCGGTCTGGCCTACCTGGCCACACCTACCGACACCTTCGCAGTGCCCAGCGAGGCAGCCAGCGCCGCCATGCTCGAGTACGAGGGAACCAGCCCCATGGTGGCCATGGCGCGTGGCTTGGCCGGGCGGAAGGTGTTTCGCCCTAACTACCCGTCGATGCTGACGATGCCCACCGAGCGCCGGTTCGGGCTCTTCGACGGGCTCATCACCCAGCAGGGAGCCAACTACGCACTCGCCAAGCGAGTTCAGCGGTGGCGTGCCATCCGGTCGCGTGAAGACGGAGCGTGGGTGTCGATCAACGTCGCGCCACCAACCCGGACCCTGTCCGTGGTCAACAACACCCTGCTGGAGGCGGCCTACCTCGGTTCACGCCGCTTCGGCCTGAACGTGTTCACCCCGCAAGCGAGCCGTCAGGTGATGGCCGCGCTCCTGGTGCACGACCTCTTCAACGAGCAGTCGGTGGCCCACCCAGGGGTCGCGCTCGAGAACGAGATGGACCTCTTCGCCGCCCAAGCGCTGCACGGCGGCCTCTGGCGCGGGCCCTACCAACCCCGCTCGGTACTGGGGTTCGCCGCAGTGACCGGGCGTTTCAGCCGCAGCTAGCCGGGCTCGCGCGGCATCCGACGCGGCACGAACCTCGGCGTGGACGCCGCGTAGGCGGCATAGCCTGGGTAGCGCTCGACCAGCAGCCCTTCCTCATACCGGGCTTTGGCGCTGAACAGCGCCGTGAGCGCCACCACGGCCCCCACGGTCGCCCAGGACGGATGAGCCACGGTCCATCCCCAACCCATGGCCAGCACCCCGCTGTAGATGGGGTGCCGCACCCAGCGGTAGAGCCCGCCGGTGGTCAGCTCCGCGTCAGATCGGGGCTCCGGCAGCGGCGTCAGCGCGCTGCCCAGCTGTGGGAATGCCGCCAACGCGACTGCGGCGCCCGCGATGGCGATGGCCCATCCCACGACGACCGTCCAGCCGGGGAGAGCCCAGGTGTCTGCCCAACGCGGAACCAGCACGAGCGCGGCGAGCAGCGCCGCCTGAACACCGACGAACACACGACCCTTCACGCTCCACACCTTGCCATGGGGTCAGGTCGAGCACTGGAAAGGCCGATACTGGGTCAATGGCGCGCTTCCCCCGACTTCCCCTCGCCCTCCTCGCCCTCGGCTCGACCGTGGCGGCGGGCCTGGCGGTCGTGGGAGCACCCGGCGTCGCAGAGGGGGGCACCACCCCGCTGCCCGAGCGGCTCACTCACATCGGCGACAGCCGCCAAGTCATCGTGGTCACGACCCGCAGCTGGAACACCAGCTACGCCAAGCTGCAGACCTGGCAACAGACGCAGGCGGGCGAGTGGACGCGCGTGGTGGCCCCGATCCAGGCCAGGGTCGGCTGGAACGGAGTCCGACGCGAAGCCAACCGCCAGCAGAACACGGGGACGACACCAGCGGGCACCTTCGCGCTGCCCCGCGGCTTCGGCCTGGCCAAGCCGTCCGGCGTCGACCTGCCGTACCGCCTCGTCGACCAGAACGACTATTGGCCCTACGACCCGACCGACCCCAAGACCTACAACGTGCTGCAGCCGCACCGCGTGAAGCACGCCAAGTGGCGGACGGACTGGGCCGAGCGGCTCGCGTCGTACCGGGCGCAGTACCGGTACGCGGTCGTGCTCGACTACAACCTGCCGAGCACCATCACCTGGCGGAACGGCCAGCGCATCGCGCGCGACACCGCCGACACCTCGGCGGGCGGCGGCATCTTTCTGCACGTGAACGGATCGGGTGCCACCGCGGGATGCATCTCGATCCCGCGTGACCAGATGCGTCGGGTACTCAAGTGGCTCGACCCCTCGCTCGACCCGGTGATCGTGGTCGGACCACGAGACGTCATCGAGAAGATGTAGCGCGCCGCGCCACCGCAGCGATCGCCCGACGCAGCCGCGCCCGGTTGTACCGCTGCACCGCGATGCACGGCAGGTTGCTGCCGGCGGCGACCGCCACGTTCGCCGGTGCAGCCCACCACGGGTTCCACAGCAGGGTCAGAGCAGCGCCTGCCGCCATGCCCCAGTGCGCGTGCTCTGCCCGACGCGTCTCGACAATGAACTGCTCCATGACGAGGCGGTCGCCAGACGCCACCGTGCGCTTCTCGAACCCACCGAACACCGCGCCGGCCTCAGGTAGGCGGGTCTTCCAGCGGTCGATCTGCAACGTGTCGCGGTACCAGGCACCGCGTCGCTCAAAGGCGCGCGCAGCCGTGATCAGGTCGTCGGACGAGAAGCGGGCGTCCGGCGTCCGCTGTGCCGCATAGCCCACGAGCGCCGTCCACACCGGCCAGAACATGACGTTGCCCGCGATGACGGCAGAAGCAGGCAGCCGACCGACCGGTGTAGAGATGCGCATGCCCCCATTCTGTCGGCCGGGTACCGTCGATGCATGACCGTCGTCGCCATCGTCAACCCCACCAAAGTCGACGACCCTGACGCCTTGAGGTCCCTTCTGACGGTCGCGGCCGACCAGTACGAGCTCGGCTCTCTTCGCTGGGTTGAGACCACGCCGGACGACATGGGCACCAACGCGGCGGCGCAGGCGGTCGAGGATGGCGCCTTCCTCGTGGTGGCGTGTGGTGGCGACGGCACCATACGTGCGGTCATCGCCGGAATGCTCCACACCGACGTTCCGCTGGGCATCCTCGCCCTCGGTACCGGAAACCTGCTTGCACGAAACCTCGACATCCCGCTCGACACCACCGAAGCCATCGGCACGATCTTCGGTGGTGTCGACCGTCGTGTCGACATCCTCGACGTCTCACTCGGCAAGGGGCGTCACGAGGTGTCAGCCGTGATGTGCGGCATGGGGTGGGACGCCTCGATGATGGACGTCAGCGAGTCCGTCAAGGCGCGCCTGGGCTGGGGCGCCTACGCGGTGCAGGCCGCCCGCACGGTGCGCGACCACCCGATCCGGCTCCGTGTGCAGGTCGACGACGGCCCGGAGCACACCTTCTATGCCCGTACCTGCCTGATCGCCAATGTCGGCACCCTGATCGGGGGCCTCGAGCTCTTGCCGGAGTCAGCTCCTGACGACGGCACCCTCGAGGTGCTGGTCTTCGAGCCGACCACCAGCCGCGACTACGTGCGGTCGTCGTGGGGAGTCCTGCGGGGCCACAGCAACGACGGCGATCCGGCGCGCACGCTTCTGCGCGGACGACGAGTGGTCGTCACCACGCACCGGGCGCGTCCGCGCCAGATCGATGGCGACCTGATCGACGATGGCCACGGCTTCATCGCGCGGGTGCTGCCCGGCGCATTGACCGTGCGGGTGGCCCCCCACTGATCCAGTCCCTCGTCAGGTGACCGGGCCAGACCCTTCGATGTGCGGGTGGGGAGGAAGGTGCTCGGCCAGGGCAGGCTCTTCCGGGATCTCCTCAGCCACGTCTTCCGCCTTGGTCGCGTGTGTCATGGCGTAGGCAATCGCTCCGCCCACCACGAAGAGCAGCGCGCCGACTGCAACCCATGCGGCCGCCGTCGGCAGCTGCGTCAGACGGAACACCAGAAACCCGACGACTGCCGCGGCCGGAATGGTGGCACACCAGGCCAAGAGCATCTCGCCCACGACCTTGACGTTGATGCCGCGACCGGACGACACCCCGGCTCCCATCACCGACGACCCGGCGGCCTGGGTGGTCGAGATCGGAATCCCCATCGACGTGGCACCAAATATCGAGACAGTCGCACCAATGTTCGCCGCGACTCCCGAGCTGGCGTGCAGCGTGGTGATCCGCAGGCCCATTGTCTCGATGATCTTCCATCCACCCCAGAGCGTTCCGAGCGCGATTGCCGAGTAGGCCGTGAGAGCAGCCCACTCGGGAACCGGAATCGTTCCGTCCACATCCACCGTCGAGTAGCCGGCCCCGGCTAGGAGTGCGGCAATAACACCCATCGTCTTCTGTGCGTCGTTCGCGCCGTGGCCGAAAGATACGGCGGCAGCTGAGATCACCTGCAGATACTTGAACGGCCTGGCGTTGTCTGCCCAGCCGGTGATGCGCTGAAGCCCCGCTACGAGATACATGGCCAGGAACGCGATGGTGAAGGCCACGACGGGCGACACGAAAATGGCCAGCACCGTGTCCTCGACCTTGCTCCAGTCGATCGCGTCGACCCAACCGGCAGACAGTCCGGCACCCACTAGCCCGCCAAGAAGTGCATGGCTGGAGGAGGAGGGCATGCCGATCCACCACGTGAGGTAGTTCCAGACAATCGCGCCCAACAGGGCTGAAAAGACGACCGCGACACCGGCGTACTCCGAGCCGACCACCTTGCTGACCGTGTTCGCGACCGCCGTGCCGACAAAGAAGTAGGCCAAGAAGTTGAAGAAGGCCGAGAACGCCACGGCGGACCGTGGACCCATCGCTCGGGTGGCGACGACCGTGGCCACCGAGTTCGCTGCGTCATGGAAGCCATTGCTGAAGTCGAAGAGCAGAGCTAGCGCGATGACGGCGATGACCGCCAACAAGAGTGGTTCCACAGAGATCCTCGATGTGAGATGGCCTGCGACCGATGAACAGCGTCAAGATCGTCGTCCCCGGCGACGACCCCTCGGCGACCTGGAGATGAACGCAAGGTGAACAACACGCCGGGTGTCGTGCTCCAGATGAACGCCACGACCGCCTGATCACGGTCCTTGGCCCCTTTGCCCACAGTCCGAGGTCGGTGATCCTGGTGACATGCAGGCATGGGTGGTCGAGCAGCCGGGGCCGATGGCCAGTCGCCCGCTGCGTTGGGTGTCGCTTCCCGAACCGGAACCCGCAGCCCACGAGGTGGTCGTCGAGGTCAGCGCATGCGGCGTCTGCCGTACCGATCTGCACCTGGCCGAGGGCGACCTCGCACCTCACCGCCCCCGCACCGTGCCGGGGCACGAGGTGGTGGGCGTGGTCACCGACGTCGGCAGTGGCTGCACGCGCCTCCGCGCGGGCGACCGAGTCGGCGTCGCGTGGTTGAGACACACCTGCGGCAGCTGTCGTTGGTGCCGTCGCGGCCTCGAGAACCTGTGCCCCCACGCGCAGTTCACCGGCTGGGACGCCGACGGCGGCTATGCCGAGCAGACCGTCGTCCCCGAGGGATTCGCCTATCGAATCCCAGTTGACTGGTCGGACGCCTACGCTGCACCGCTGCTGTGCGCCGGCATCATCGGCTACCGGGCGCTGCGGCTGGCCTCGGCGCCACCGGGTGGTCGCCTCGGGATCTACGGCTTCGGTGCGTCGGCCCACCTCACCGCACAGGTCGCCCTGCACCAGGGCATGACGGTGCACGTGATGACCCGGTCGGCAGCAGCACGTGACCTCGCACGTGAGCTGGGGTGTTCCAGCGCCGGGGACACCTTCGACGCTCCCCCCGAACCACTCGATGCCGCCATCGTCTTCGCGCCGGCAGGCGAGATCGTGCCTGCAGCCCTGGCGGCACTCGACGACGCGGGCACCGTCGCGATCGCCGGTATCCACCTGAGTGACATCCCGGCTCTCGACTACCAGCGGCACCTCTTCCGCGAACGCGTGGTGCGGTCGGTGACGGCCAACACGCGGGCCGACGGCGAGGAGTTCCTGCACCTCGCCGCGGCCATGCAGCTTCAGGTGCACCACCAGAGCTACCCGCTCGATCGGGCCGACCAGGCACTCTCCGACCTGGCAGCCGACCACGTCGACGGGGCAGCCGTCCTCACCCGCTGACCCACCAACCGCCCGCCGAGTGCACACCTGGTTGACGCTTTCGGACGCCGAGTGCACACCTGGTTGACGGAGAGCGCGAGATACTGACCAGGTGACCGACCCGACCCCCCCACGCTGGCGCACCGCACTGTGGCGCGGCGAGACCGCGCCGATTCCCGTGGTGCGGACGCCGACCCGCGCGGTGTACCCGCGACGGCGTCCCGGCGAGGACACCGAGCTCGCAGCGGTCGACCACGGTGTCACGTTGACCCTGCGGGTGGGCACGCTCCTGCTCTCCGGCGGAGCGCCGACCGAGGACGTCGAAGCCGCCATGTTCGCCGTTGGAACAGCGGTCGGGCTCGACAACTTCGAGGTCGACATCACCTACGGCTCCATCATTATCAGCGTTCCGCCGACCGGTGAGCGCCCAGGCATCACCGATGCCAGGGTGGTCCGAGGCCGATCGACGCACTACGCCAAGGTCGCCGCGGCTCACCGCCTGGTGCTCGACCTCTCAGAGGGACGCCTTGCGCCTCAGGACGTCGAATCCCGACTCGACGCCATCGAGCACCTTCGACGCCCCTACCCACGCTGGTTCGTCGTCGTGGCCTTCGGAGTGCTGTCGGCCGCCATCACCGTTCAACTCGGCGGCAATGCTCGGACCGCGCTTCTGGCGTTCCTCACCGCCTCCACCACCGGCATCGTGGGCAACCGAATGGCGCAGCGCAAAGTGCCGGTGTTCTTCATCAACATGACAGTGGCCTTTGCCTCGGTCGCGATCGTCGTCGGCATCACAGCCCTCGAGCCGGACGACGATACGTGGCGCATCCGCACGTCGCTGGTGATCGTCGGAGGAATCATCGCTCTGCTGCCCGGGATGAGCCTGATGGTCGCTGCACAAGAAGCGATCGGCTCGTTCGCGGTCACAGCAGCCGGCCGGATCGTCGAGCTGACGTTCGCCACGATCGGCATCGTCTCGGGCGTGCTCCTCGGGCTTACGCTCGCCGACAACCGCGGCATCACGCTGTCCCCCACGGTCAATCTCAAGGCGAGCGCGAGCGTCGTTGCCATCGCCGTCCTCGCGGCTGCCGCTGCGGCGGCGGCCGCCGCAATGACCTACCAGTCGCCGTGGCGACTGGCTGTGGTCGGCGGATTGGTCGCGGCGCTCGGCATCCTGATCTTCGCCGGTATGGAGCAGGTCGTGGCTCCAGGCTCGGAGGACCTCATCGCGAGGAGCCCCGGCGCCGCCGCAGCGGCGACCGCCGTGCCCGCCATCGCCATCGGGTTTGCGAGTCGGTGGTTCGGCGTCCGGATGAAGGTGCCCCCCGTCCTCGTCACCGTTCCGGGGATCGTCCCCCTTCTGCCCGGACTTGCGGTCTACCAGGGCCTTCTCTCCTTGAGCGAGAACGATCCCCAAGAAGGGCTTCAGTCCCTTGTTCGGGCCATCGCCATCGCTATCGCCCTCGCAGCTGGCGTCCTGCTGGGTCAGCTCCTGGCCGGACGCCTGATGCACGGCGGGCTTCCCCAGGTCATTCCTCCGCGAGAGGTCAGGCGGAGGGCACGCTGACCTTCTCCGCCGGGGCCATCGGCCCTCGTCGAGACCGATGTCGGGCAGGATCCGGTCCAGCCAGCGGGGAAGCCACCAGGTCCCTCGCCCGAAGAGGGTGAGCAGCGCCGGGGTCAGAGTCAGTACCAGCGTGGCGGCGAGGAAGACGGCGACAGACAGACCACACCAAACTGCTTCAGGGTGGGATCACCCTTGAGGATGAAGCTGCCGCGGCAGCACTGACCACTCGGGCACTGCCCGACAATCCCGAACGAACCGACTGCTCCGGGGACTCGCCCTAGTGGTGGTCGGCGTCGCGCGCTGGCGGACTGTTTGCGAGACGGCAGACCACACGAAGGCGTAGACCCCAGATCTGAACATAGGGAGGACAAAAGCCCCTTGCGTGTCGGGGGGGAGGACGCCAACAGTGACGGCAGGAGGTGACAACCATGGCGGCGCCGGCATCCCGGCACGTTGCGCCCCGTCGGCGTACGTTGCGCTCGCCCCTGGCTTCGTGCGCACCTTCAGCGAAGGTGCGGCAACACCCTCTTCTTGGGCTTCTCCTGGCTGGCTCGATCCTCACGGCGTGCGCACAAGATGGCAGAGAACCGAACGCGGTCGTCCCGACCCCAACGGACCCCTCCACCCGCGCCACAGCTCAGCTGGAGTGGGGTCCCTGCCCTGACGACTACTTCACCGAGCACTCCGCACGATCGTTCGATCCTGAGGACGTGGACTGCTCAACGCTGCAAGTCCCGGCGGTGTATGGATCGGATTCGGACTTACCAGACTTCGCCATCGCCATGATGCGGCTGCCCGCCACCGCGAAGCGGGGGAGCACGGGGACCCTCTTCATCAACCCTGGCGGCCCAGGCGGGTCTGGCATCGAAGCGGTTCAACAGCAACCCTTCCCCGCGCAGGTCCGCAGCGACTTCGACATTGTCGGATTCGATCCGCGTGGGGTGGTGCATTCACAGCCGGTCTCAGGCGATCCCATTCGCTGCTCCGACGAACTGGACTTCGCCTCCTACTGGAAGTTTGAGCTCACCCCAGCGAACCAGCAGGAGTCCCAGGAGATCGAGGAGTACTCAGAGAACTTCCACCAGGATTGCGAGGCGCAGAACCCGGCCTGGTGGACCCTGGGCTCCTCGAGCGTCGTCCGTGACCTTGAGGAAATGCGTCGAGCAGTCACCGACAGGTCCGACCTGAACTTCCTGGGCTCCTCGTATGGGACGACGATCGGAGCCGAGTACCTGCGGACCTACCCTCACCGCGTCGGACATCTGGTGCTGGATTCACCAACGGGAGACAGTTGGGAGACCGATGTGCAGCGGCTGGACGAGGCGCGCGCGACCGAGGAGCAGCTCCTCCGGCTTGTTGATGGCTATGCAGAGGCCAAGGGGCTCACGGCCGCAGAGGTCAAGGAGAAGATGCTGCAGATCCGGCAGTGGGGCGACGACGACCAGCTGGCCGGCTTCGTCGGGCTCGATCCGTTTCCGGGGAACCCACAGTTGCGGCTCAGCTCCGAGTTTGCCTTCGTGCACGGACTGATCGCCCTCACGTACAGCGACACCGACCAAGTTCAGAAGATGTTCAACCAGGGTCTAGACGCGCTGATCAAGCATCGGTGGAACGGTCTTTTCGAGTACCTCGCATTCGACCTCGAC
Source organism: Actinomycetes bacterium (assembly GCA_024644435.1). Lineage (GTDB taxonomy): Bacteria > Actinomycetota > Actinomycetes > JAHEKZ01 > JAHEKZ01 > JAHEKZ01. Next base: position 23,484 of record JAHEKZ010000036.1, read on the forward strand.
GGTTACGACGTCGAGCAGATGTTCCGCAATCTCAAGGGCCA
>JAHEKZ010000006.1:0-34554 GCA_024644435.1 Actinomycetes bacterium
GAAGATATCGATGCCGCCATGAAGCTCGGCTGCGGTCTGCCCATGGGGCCGCTCGCGCTGCTCGACCTGATCGGTCTCGACACCGCGTACGAGATCCTCGACACGATGTACAAGCAGACGCGCGACCGGCTGCACGCCCCCGCCCCGATCATCAAGCAGATGGTGATGGCCGGTGTGAAGGGCCGCAAGACCGGCCGAGGTTTCTACACCTACGAGGCAGCGGGTTCACCGGTCGTCGTTGCCGATGCTCAGACGCCGGTGCCCAATGGTGACGACGCCGTCACCCGACCCATTCAGCGGGTTGGCGTCGTGGGCTCGGGAACCATGGCGGTCGGTATCGCGGAGGTCTTCTGCAAGGCCGGTTACGACGTCGTGCTACGGGCGCGTGGTACCGAGCAGATCGACAAGGCCAGGGCGTCGATCGGGCGGTCGCTGGAAAAGGCGGTCGTGAGGGGCAAGATCACCGAGGCCGAGCGGGACGAGGCCCTGGGTCGGTTCAGCGGAAGCACCTCATTTGACGACCTGGCCGATTGCGACCTGTTCCTCGAGGCAACGGTCGAAGAGCTGTCGGTCAAGCAAGCGATCTTCGCCACCCTTGACGAGCTGGCCAAGCCGGGCGCGATTCTGGCGACCACGACGTCCAGCCTGCCGATCGTCGAGATCGCGTCCTCCACGACGCGCATGGGCGACGTCGTGGGCATGCACTTCTTCAACCCGGCGCCGGTGATGAAGCTGGTAGAGGTCGTGCACACGATCAACACCGCTCCCGAGGTGGTCGAGACGGTGCGGCGGGTCTGCGAGCGCATCGGCAAGCACCCGGTCACGTGCGGCGACCGTGCGGGCTTCATCGTCAACGCGCTGCTCTTCCCGTACCTCAACGACTCGGTGCGGATGTTGGAGGCCCACTACGCAACCGCTGACGACATCGACAACGCGATGAAGGTCGGCTGTGGCTATCCGATGGGTCCGTTCGAGCTGTTGGACGTCGTGGGTCTTGACGTCGCACTCGCCATCCAACGCACGCTGTACCTGGAGTTCCGCGAGCCCGGCTATGCGCCGGCGCCGCTGCTGGAACATCTGGTGACAGCGGGCTACCTCGGCCGGAAGTCGACGCGCGGGTTCCGCGTGTACGTGTAGCGATGAGCAAGCGCCGGCCGAAGTCGCGACCGAGGGGCCCGGTTGCCTCGGTCGATACGACCGTCGACTGGCGCGGTGAGCCTTGGGTCGTCCGGCCGATCCGTGGCTCCTCCTCGTCCAAGGCCTACCGCTGCCCCGGATGTGACCAGCTGATCCCGCCGGCGACGCCACATACCGTGGTCTGGCCCGAGACGGCGATCACCGGCGAGGGAGCCGACCAGAGACGCCACTGGCACACCACCTGCTGGAACGCTCGTGACCGCCGCGGCCCTCGGTGACACCGCGATGACCGCCGAGATCCGGTCGAACACTGAGCTTCCGGTGCGTCGAGAGGCTCTGACCCTTCGGACGTCGGACGGGTTCGCGCTCGTCGCCGAGTGGGCGCTGCCCGTATCCAAGCCACCAGCGGCGGCGGTGGTGACCTTTCACCCGCTGCCCACTGCAGGTGGGTTCATGGACTCGCATCTGCTGCGGAAGGCGTCCAACCGCCTGCCGGCGATGGCGGATATCGCCGTCCTGCGGTTCAACACCCGCGGTACGACCTCTCCGCACGGCACGAGTGAAGGCTCGTTCGACGAGGCCAGCGCTGAACGCGCCGATGTGGACGCAGCGATCGAAGCGGGGCTGGTCCTCGGCGCGCCCAGGCTGATTCTCTTGGGGTGGTCCTTCGGCACCGACCTGGTGCTCAAGTTCGGACGCCAGCCCGGTGTGGACGCGGTGCTGCTGCTCTCGCCACCACTGCGCTACACGACGCAGGCCGAGCTTGCGGAGTGGGCAGAGTCGCCCATCCAGATCACCGCGCTTGTGCCGGAGGATGACGACTTCCTGCGCCCGCAGGAGGCGCTCCGCCGGTTCGCGGTGGTGCCACGGGCCGAGGTGGTCGACATCGAGGGAGGCAAGCACCTCTGGGTGGGGGAGAAATACGTGAGACGAGCCCTGGACGAGGTGGCATCCGCAGCGCTGGGGCGCCCCGTTCGTCTGCCGACCGAGTGGAACGAGGAGGAACTGTCATGACGACGCTGGTGTTGTTGCATGCATTCCCGTTGGACGCCGCCATGTACGCGGGGGTGGCCGCCGAGTTCGACGGCGACCTGGTGACACCCGACCTGCCGGGCTTCGGTGGCGTCCGGCTCACGGATGCGGACCCGAGCATGGACGTGTACGCCGACTACATCGCACGCCAGCTTGACGCTGCCGGGTTGGACCGGGTGGTGATCGGCGGAACCTCGATGGGTGGCTACGCGGCAATGGCGTTCTGCCGGAGGCATGCTGACCGCGTCGCCGGACTGGCGTTGATCGACACCAAGGCGACGGCCGACGCGGCAGCAGCTGCGGACGGTCGCCGAGCGATGGCCACACAGATGGTGGAGGGGCAGACGACTGAGCCGCTGCTGGACAACGTGTTCCCCAAGCTGCTCGGGGAAACGACAACGCGCGACCGACCGGACGTCGTTCGACAGGTGCGCGATTGGGTGGCCGGAGCCGACCCGGGAGCCGCCGCCTACGCGCAACGTGCCATGGCCGTGCGGCCGGACTCGCTCGAGACGCTGGCTGCGCTCGCCGTACCGTCACTGGTGGTCGTGGGGGAGGAAGACGTGCTGTCGCCGCCCACCGACGCGGCCCTGATGGCGTCCGCGCTGCACGGAGCTGTCGTCGTCGAGATCCCCCGCGTCGGTCACCTCACGCCGGTCGAGGCTCCTCACTATGTGGCAGAGGCACTGACCGAACTGGTGCAGCGCGTGGACGAGTGAGCCAGGCACCCGCAAGCACCAAAGCCGCACCTACTGGTTCGTTCCACGTCAGGGCCTCGCCCAGCACGAGGATGCCGAGTGTCGTGGACACCAGCGGGATCAGGTACGTAACGGTGGACGCGGTCGTCGCCCCGGCCAGCGAGATCACGCGGTACATCAGCATGTACGCGAAGCCGGTGCCCAGTACCCCCAGGCCGAGCATCGCGAGCAGCGCCGGTGCCGGGATCGACGTGGGGGCGTCACCGAGGGGCACCATCACGACAGACAGGGCGACGGTCGCCACCAACAGCTGCGCTGCCGGGTACTGAACCGGGTTGCGGGCTGCGCCGGCGCCGACCAGGTGCTTGCCCATGTACGTGACGGAGAACCCGTAGCAGGCGGTCGCTCCCAGGCAGGCGGCCGTGCCGAGCAGCAGGGCGCGGTCGAGGCTGTCGGTGAAGGCACCCCATGGACCCAGCACGACAACGACACCGAAGAACCCCAGAGCGAGCCCGCCGACAACCGATCGCGTCGGGCGAACTCCCGGCACCAGCAGCAGGCCCATGAGCACCGCCCACAGCGGAGTCGTCGCATTCCAGATGCCCGCGAGGATGCTGGAGATCTGGGTTTGGGCCCAGGCGAAGAGCAGGAACGGGATGGCGCTGAAGGTCAGCCCCACCAGGATCAGGTGGCGCCAGGTGCGCCATCCGCGCGGTAGACCGACGCGGCGGATGGCGAGAAACGCGAGCAGGACGACCGCGCCCAGCGCGACCCGGCTGAAGGCCACCTGGGCAGGCGTGAGTGCCTCGAGCCCGACCTCGATGAAGAGGAAGGACGACCCCCACACCAGCGTCAGCAGGAGGTAGGGGGCGAACCAGCCGCGGAGCGTCACCGAGGCATCGTGTCACTGATCGGCGTCGCGCGGCTCGCGGGTTTCGGACAGGGCTTGCGACGTGCGGGCGTGGCCTACTTCTCGCGGAAGCGGTTGATCGCGTCGAGGTGCTGGGCCCTGAGCTCGGGATTGGTCACGCCCATGCCCTCTTCCTCAGCCAGGCAGAGGACGCCGACTTTGCCCTGGTGCATGTTGCGGTGCACCTCGAAGGCGGCCTGACCCGTCTCGGCCAGGGGGTAGGCCTTCGACAGCGTCGGGTGCAGCTTTCCGCGCTGGATCAGTCGGTTCGCCTCCCACGCCTCGCGGTAGTTGGCGAAGTGCGACCCGACAATGCGCTTGAGGTTCATCCAGAAGTAGCGGTTGTCGTACTCGTGCATGTAGCCGGACGTCGACGCGCACGTGACGATCGTTCCGCCCTTGCGGGCGACGTAGACGCTGGCGCCGAACGTCTCGCGTCCCGGGTGCTCGAAGACGATGTCGACGTCGTCTCCGCCGGTCAGCTCGCGGATCTTGCTGCCGAGGCGCTTCCACTCGGAGGGATCCTGCGTGGACTCGTCCTTCCAGAACCGGTAGTTCTCGACGTTGCGGTCGATGATCAGCTCTGCGCCCATGCTTCGGACGATGTCGGCCTTCTCGGGCGACGACACCACGCAGACCGGAGTCGCGCCGCCGTTGAGGGCCATCTGCGTGGCATACGAGCCCAAGCCTCCGCTCGCGCCCCAGATCAGCACGATGTCGCCCTGCTTCATGCCGGCGCCGTTCCTGCTCACCAGCTGGCGGTAGGCCGTGCTGTTGACCAGACCGGGGGACGCGGCTTCTTCCCAGTTGAGGTGCGCGGGCTTCTCGAGAAGCTGGTTCGCCTTGACCAGGGCCAGCTGCGCGAGGCCGCCGAAGTTCGTCTCGAACCCCCAGATGCGCTGCTCGGGGTCGAGCATCGTGTCGTTGTGGCCGAGCGGGCTCTCGAGCTCGACCGACTGGCAGTGCGCGACGACTTTGTCGCCGGGGTGCCACACGTGCACACCGGGACCGGTGCGCAGGACCACGCCGGACAGGTCGGATCCGATCACGTGATATGGCAGGTCGTGGCGTTTGGCCAACGGTGAGGTGCGTCCGTAGCGGCGCAGGAACCCGAAGGTCGAGACCGGCTCGAAGATGGCCGACCAGACGGTGTTGTAGTTGATCGACGACGCCATGACGGCGACGAGGGCCTCACCCGGGCCGACTTCAGGCACCGGTACGTCTTCGATGCGAAGAGACTTGCGCGGATCGCGGTCGCGGGTCGCGACACCGTCGAACATCTTCTCGTCCTCCTGGCGGAGGAGTGCGCCCGTGTAGTGCTCGGGCACCTCGAGCGCCGCGAAGTCGGCTGAGGACGCCTCGCCAGAGGTGATGGCGTCAACGATCTCTTGCATGGGCTGCACGTCGGCCTCCGGGGCGGATGGTCGCAGGGAATGGACTCTAGTGGGCCGACTCGGGCGGCTGCACGAGTTCGAGCAGGACGCCGCCCGCGTCCTTGGGGTGGACGAAGTTGATGCGGGCTCCGGCCGTGCCGCGGCGTGGCTCGTCGTAGAGCAGGCGTAGTCCGCGTTCGCGAAGGGTGGCGCACGCTGCGTCGATGTCGTCGACGCGGCAGGCGACCTGCTGCAGTCCTGGGCCATCTCGATCGAGGAAGCGACCGATCGGTGACTCCGGCGTCAGTGGTGCAAGAAGCTGCACGTACGAGCCGGAATCCCCAACGGCCATCATCGCCTCGCGGACGCCCTGGTCGGGGTTGCTCTCTTCGTGTGCCAGTCGCATGCCAAGCACGTCGCGGTAGTAGGCAATGGCCTTGTCGAGGTCGACAACAGCCACGCCGACATGGTCGATCGCGGTGAACAGGCTGGATGTGTCGTGCTCAGTCATCTCCAGATCCCCTCTCGGTGGAGTCGAGGTCCGGCAAACATGGTGGCAGGGCGTCACCGGGAAGCGGGAGAGGGGGTCCGACTGTTCCACCACGTAAGAGGGCTGCCCTAGGCTGAGCCCCGATCACCCGTACCTCGGATGGGAGGGTCATTCCATGACCTCGTCTGTCATCGTTGCCGGCGCCCGCACCCCCATGGGGCGGCTGCTCGGTTCACTCAAGGGCTTCAGCGCGGCCGACCTCGGGTCGGTGGCCATCCGCGGCGCGCTCGACCGAGCAGGTGTGTCGGGCGAGCAGGTGCAGTACGTGATCATGGGTCAGGTGCTTCAGGCCGGGGCGGGGCAGCTGCCTGTGCGCAAGGCCGCTGCCGATGCCGGGATCCCGATGACGGTCCCGTCGATCCTCATCAACAAGGTCTGCCTGAGCGGCCTGGACGCCATCGCGTTGGCCGACCAGCTCATCCGGGCCGGTGAGGTCGAGATCGTGGTTGCCGGCGGAATGGAGTCGATGACCAACGCGCCGCACGTCCTTCCCAAGTCGCGCGAGGGATTCAAGTACGGCAACACGCAGCTGGTCGACGCCATGGCCTTCGACGGCCTGACCGACGCATTCGACGGGCAGCCCATGGGGGCGTCCACCGAGGGGTACAACGAGCGCTACTCGCTGACGCGCGAAGAGCAGGACGCGTTCGCTGCGCGTTCACATCAACGCGCAGCCGCAGCTCAGAAGAACGGCCTCTTTGCCGAAGAGATCGTTCCGGTTGAGGTGCCCCAGCGTCGCGGCGATGCGATCGTGTTCTCCGAAGATGAGGGCATCCGCGCAGACACCACGGTCGAGTCGCTCGGGCGGCTCCGGCCGGCGTTCAGCAAGGACGGCACGATCACGGCCGGTTCGGCGTCCCAGATCTCCGACGGTGCTGCGGCCGTCGTCGTGATGAGCAAGGCGAAGGCCGAAGAGCTCGGTCTGCAGTGGCTTGCTGAGATCGGTGCGCACGGCATCGTGGCCGGCCCCGACACGTCGCTGCACGAGCAGCCGTCCAACGCCATCAAGAAGGCCCTCGACCGCGAGGGGCTGACGGTCGACGACCTCGACGTGCTTGAGATCAATGAGGCGTTCGCCGCCGTGGGGATTGTGTCGGCGCGTGCTTTGGGTGTGTCGGAGGACAAGGTCAATCCCAATGGTGGAGCGATCGCGCTCGGCCACCCGATCGGGATGAGCGGGGCGCGGCTGGCGCTGACCCTGGCGTATGAGCTGAAGCGTCGGGGCGGCGGGATCGGTGCGGCGGCTCTGTGCGGCGGTGGCGGTCAAGGTGACGCCCTGATCCTGCGAGTGCCCGCCTGAGCCGGTCGCCGGCGGCCGACCCGTCCGCACTCGTCGCTCAGGCCAAGGACGGCGAACCCCGGGCGGTGGCACGGCTGATTTCGCTCATCGAAGACCAGTCGCCGGTTCTGGGCCAGGTGGCCCGCGAGCTGGCGCCCCACACCGGTCAGGCTCATGTCGTCGGCATCACCGGCGCACCCGGCGTCGGGAAGTCGACCACGACGTCGGCCCTGGTGACCGCGCTCCGTGCGTCCGGTCGTCGGGTGGGTGTCCTGGCGGTCGACCCGTCGTCACCCTTCACCGGGGGAGCGCTGCTCGGCGACCGCGTCCGCATGCAAGAGCATGCGACCGACCCAGGGGTGTTCATCCGCTCGATGGCGACGCGGGGTCATCTCGGTGGGCTCGCGGCGGCTGCCCCTCAGGCAGTTCGGGTGCTCGACGCGGCGCGCTGTGACGTGGTCCTGATCGAAACCGTCGGCGTGGGGCAGTCCGAGGTCGAGGTGGCCGGGCTGGCCGACACCACGCTGGTACTGCTGGCGCCCGGGATGGGCGACGCGATCCAGGCGGCGAAGGCTGGGATTCTCGAGATCGGCAACGTCTACTGCGTCAACAAGGCCGATCGCGATGGCGCCGACGTCACCGCCCGTGAGCTGCGCACGATGCTGGCGATCGGGCGCAAGGTCGAGGGCGAGGACGCACCCCAGTGGCGCCCCCCGATCCTGCAGACCGTCGCGTCGCGCGGTGAGGGGATCGCCGAGCTGCTCGAGCAGATCGACCGCCATCGAGAGTTCCTCGTCGAGCACGACGAGCTCGAGGCCCGTCGCCGGCTACGTGCCAGGGCAGAGATCGAAGCCCTGGTCGTCGCCGACGTCCGGACCCGCCTGGCACACGGCGCTGATGCCGCAGCGTTGGACCGCCTTGCCGGCGACGTGGTCTCTGGCGCGACCGACCCCTACACCGCAGCGGCCACCCTCACCCCGTAACGCACACCACCGTTTCAGGGCCATGTCACACCGGTTCGGTCATTTCGAACAAACCGCGTCACCATCCTCGACCGATTCACCTCGTCGGCACTCTCAAGGACTGCGACGCGGTACGCCCCTGTGTGAGCCGCGCTCGCCAGTCACCACGCGTACGTCCGGAGGAGTGCGCCCGCCATTGGCGGCGCGAGTAGCACGAATGGCGGCGATGACCGAAGCGGGGTTGTCTCTGATGGTCTCCGGCAGGATTCGTTCAGCCAGAATCCGGTGACGGTTGTAGACGCCGTGGCGGCTCCAGGTTGCAGCGAAGTTGTCAGCTCTCTTGTAGTGGTGCTCGCGGGAGTCGACTTCGAGAGCGAGGCCAATGTCGGCGTAGTAGCCATCTGGTTCGGCGATGAACTCACCGTCGGACGTCTCAAGCCTGCAGTTCCATGCCGGCTCCGGGAGGTTGCTCGCGATCACGATGTCGCGGAGCCCTGCCTCAGGGACCGAGCGAACGCCGCTGAGGGCATCGCCAAGGACGTCCCTCATGACCGCCGTCCACTGCCTCTGCCCGTGGCGGATCTCTTCGGCGAGGTCGTCGATCTCAAGCATTCGGCGCTGGACTGCTTCAAGGGTTATGGCGCGGATGGCATGGCGGGACGTATGACGTCGACCAACGTCGAAGACAGCACGCGGCAAAGGCGCAACCGGGTAGCCCCTGACAGTTCGTGCCTGCGGAAGCCTCTGTGTGCGTTCGATAATGACGAACCCCGACGACCTCACTTGGCGGGCGGGTGGCACCAGGATGTGGACAGGCAGGGCATCCACGGGCAGTGGAAGGTTTCGAAGGCCGAGTAGGTGTGTTCCAAGTCCTCCGGTCAGCACCGCATCTGGGCCGGCGTACAGGAGACCGGCGCTGAGTCGTTCGTCGACTGTAGGCGTGCCCCGGTGAAGGAGGTAGGTGCCGGGCAACACACGTTGCCACCGTCCGCCGGTGCGAGTCCAGCTGCTGATCGTCGCCTTCGAAACTCCAAGAGCAACCAGCTGGGCGTGGCTGATGGTGCCGCCTTGGGCGTTGGCGGCGTCGTGGACTGCGTTGATCTCGAACAGACGGGGTCGGGCCATGGGTCAGGGTGGCGCGACCGACCCGGTGCCGCCACCGGCTTCGCCCTGTTGTGGACAGATGGTGCGGCGTCAGTTCGAAATGACCGAACCGGTGTGACATGGCCCCAACAGGGGTTACGACCAGGCGGCGGTGTCTTGAGTGAGGGCGGTCACCGCTGATGGCAGGGTGCCGCTGGCGATGTCTTCGAGCGTGACGTGGTCGAGGACGCCGCGGAGGGCGGCGCGGGTGGCGACCCAGACCTCACGAAGGTGCTCGGCCGCGCCGTCGTAGTCGGCATTCTCGGGACGGCCACCACGCACGTCGGCGAGCGGGCCGTCGAGGGCACGGACGACGTCAGCCACGGTGATCTGCGACGCGGGTCTGGCGAGCCGGTAGCCGCCTTCGGCTCCTCGCTGGCTGGCGATGATGCCGGCCTGCCGCAGCTGGCGCAGGATGCCTTCGAGGAAGCGTGCCGGAATGGCCTGCTCGGACGCGAGGTGGTCGCCCTTGATCAGCGTGCCCGCATCGCCGGACTCCTGTGCGATCACCAGCAGCGCCCGCATCGCGTAGTCGACCTTGGCGGACACATGCATGGCTCCATTGTGGTCCTTGGCTGCAGGTTGAGGCCACGCCGGGTCGCGATGCAGCAGATAGCCTGCCTTCATCCGGGCACGGCCCGCCTCGCCAGGGAGGAACGTCATGAGCGCTGACGACGCCGACGAGGTTGCGGACGGACGCCGAAGGTTCACGCAGCGCTGGGCGGAAGCAACGGGGCGACCGCCGGGCGAAGAGCGGCGTTCGACGCTCTCGGGCGCGCGGGTCGAGCCCGTCTACGGCCCCGACAGTGTCGGCGCTGACGGCTGGCCGGGCTTTGAGGAGATCGGCTGGCCGGGCGAGTTTCCCTTCACACGGGGGATCTACACGACCGGATACCTCGGAAAGCCGTGGACCGTTCGTCAGTTCGCCGGCTTCGGCTCGGCCGCCGACACCAACGCTCGCTTCCACCGCCTGCTGGAGGGCGGGAGCGACGGGATCAGCATCGCCTTCGACCTGCCGACCCTGATGGGTCTGGACTCGGACCACCCGAAAGCGCGGGGCGAGGTGGGTCACTGCGGTGTAGCCATCGACTCAGCTCTCGACATGGAGCGGCTGCTGGCCGACATCCCACTCGACTCCGTGACGACGTCGATGACCATCAGTGGCCCAGCGGTTCCACTCTTCTGCACCTACGTCGTGGCAGCGGAGCGGGCGGGGATCTCACCTGCCGCCCTCGGCGGCACCCTGCAGACCGACATCTTCAAGGAGTACATCGCCCAGAAGGAGTGGATCTTTCCGCCCGAACCGCACCTGCGGCTGATCGGCGACCTGATGGAGTGGACGCAGCAGAACATGCCGGACTACCACCCCATCAGCATCAGCGGCTACCACATCCGCGAGGCGGGGGCGACGGCTGCGCAAGAGCTGGCCTTCACGCTGGCGGACGGATTCGGGTACGTCGAGCTCGGCCTCTCTCGCGGTCTGGCGGTCGACGACTTCGCGCCGCGCCTCAGCTTCTTCTTCGACGCGCACATCGACTTCTTCGAAGAGATCGCCAAGTTCCGTGCCGCCAGACGGATCTGGGCCAGATGGATGCGTGACCGATACGGGGCGACCACGGATCGCGCCCAGTGGCTGCGCTTCCACACTCAGACGGCGGGCGTCTCGCTCACCGCGCAGCAGCCAGAGAACAACGTGGTGCGCACGACGATCGAGGCTCTCGCAGCGGTACTCGGCGGTACCAACTCGCTCCACACGAATGCGCTCGACGAGGTGTTGGCCCTGCCGACCGAAGCCGCTGCCGAAGTTGCGCTGCGGACGCAGCACGTCCTGCTGGAGGAGACCGGGGTCGCTTCGGTGATCGACCCGCTCGGAGGCTCGTGGTTCGTCGAGGCGTTGACCGACCAGGTGGAGGTGGAGGTCGAGTCGCTGCTGGCCGAGATCGAAGCGCAGGCAGGGGACGGCACGATGACGTCCGGAATCGTCGCCGGGATCGAGTCAGGGTGGTTCACCAGTCGCATCGCGGACGCGGCCAGCGCCTACCAGCGCAGCCTCGACAACGGTGAACGCCAGGTAGTGGGGGTGAACGCCTACACCGAGTCGGTGGCTCCGCCGCTGGAGGTCCTGCGGATTGCCGAAGAGGTCGAGAGCGACCAGGTCGCGCAGCTCGGTGCCCGTCGCGCGGTGAGGGACGCCGGCGTGGTGCGCGCTCGGCTGGCTGATCTGGCCACCGCTGCTCGTGGAAGCACGAACCTGCTGGCTCCGATGCTCGATGCCGTCCGTGCAGAGGCCACCGTAGGCGAGCTCTGCGACACGCTGCTCGAGGTGTTCGGCCGGTACACCGAGCCCCCGGACTTCTGAGGCGTACGTCAGAATGGACCCATGACCGCGACACCAGGCCCTCCCGGAACCACTGGCTTCAACCCCTATGGCGCAATCGATCTGGCCGCCCTGGCGCAGCAGCGGCAGGCACGGGAGAAGGCCGAGGCCGCGCGGGCTAAGCGCTCAGCAGGAGACGTATCGGGCGCTGCGAGTCCGGCTGCGCCGGTGAGCGTCATCGACGTCAGCGAGGCGACCTTCCAGACAGATGTTCTGGAGCGCTCGATGACCGTGCCCGTCGTGATCGACTTCTGGGCCGAGTGGTGTGGCCCCTGCAAGCAGCTCTCCCCGGTGCTCGAACGCTGCGCCGAACAAGACGGAGGCGCGTGGGTCCTGGCCAAGGTTGACGTCGATGCCAACCCTCAGCTCTCGGCCGCAGCCCAGGTACAGAGCATCCCCACCACCTTGGTGGTGTGGCAGGGACAGGTCATCCCCGGGTTCACCGGTGCGCTGCCCGAGGCGCAGGTGCGCGACTTCCTCGACCAGGTGGTCGCGTTGTCCGGCGCCGCCCCCGCCGGCGAGGGGGAGGCCTCCGAGGTCGAGGAGGATCCCGCGCTGCTCGCGGCCGACGACGCGCTGGCCCGCGACGACCTCGATGCCGCAGAGACCGCTTACCGCGAGATTCTCAACGGCCAGCCCGACCACCCAGAGGCGCGACAGGGGCTGGCCAGTCTCACGCTGCTCCGTCGCACGGAGGGCGTCGACCTCGATGCCGCCCGGGCGGCGGCCGAGGCCAGCGACGATGTCGCCGCGCACACCGTTGTCGCCGACCTCGAGCTGCTGGCCGGAGACGTCGATGCCTGCTTCGAGCGGCTGATCGCCCTCGTCCAGCGCACCACTGACGACGACCGCGAGGCGGCCAAGCAGCACCTGCTCGAGCTGCTCGACCTCGTCGGCAACGACGATCCTCGCGTTCTTGAGGCTCGCCGGCGACTGGCCAACGCCCTGTTCTGATCCGCGCCGTGCAGCTCGCGCTGGTGACTCGCCACTATCGACGATTCACCCATTTGGACGACTCCTTCCCCCAGGCGGAGTAGTCAGCGACCCCACCCCTCCCGCCGAAGACCGGACTGTAGGTCTTGTCGAGGAGGACGTTCATGGTTTCGCGAGCAGTGCGACCGGTCGCCCTGATGGTGATCGCCATCGCGGCGACAGTGGGTCTGTCTGCGCCGTTGACGCCGAACAACGCGGCGGACGCGGCAGGGGACGGGTTCGACGTCGGCAACTGGACCGACCCCACCGGCAAGCAGCACCGCATCCGCTGGAATCCCTGCCAGCCTGCCGTCACCTTCGCGGTCAACCCGCGACAGGCAGGTAAGACCACCGCAGCCCGTTCGGCCGCGGTCGCGGACGTGAAGGCAGCGTTCCACCGGGTCTCGAACCGAACCGGCATCACCTTCTCGTTCACCGGTCGCACCACCGAGATCCCCAGGAACTCAAGCAACGATTCGTGGTCGTCACGACAGAAGGCAGCCGAGATCGTCGTGTCGTGGGTGAACCAGTCTCGGCCGAAGTACCGTTCGAACCTGCTCACCGACAGCGGCTCCGGCTACGGATCAGGCGTCGGCGGCTGGATGATGCGGGCGTGGACGGACGCTGACGGAAAGTGGCAGGCGGCGATCGGTCGCGGATTCGTGGTGCTCAACGCCGGTCACAACAACATCTACCAGCCGGGCTTCGGCAAGGGAACGACACGGGGCGCACTGCTGCTGCACGAGATCGGGCACGCGGTGGGACTCGGACACGTGGGCACGACCAGAGAGATCATGTACCCAACGATGCTCTCGCGTGAGTACAGCCGCTACAAGGATGGTGACCGCACCGGGCTCAAGCGCGTCGGTCGTCCGCTCGGCTGCATTGCTGGTGCATCCGACGCCTGGCCGCAGATCTGACGTCAGCCGTTGCCGAGCGCAGCGGGTACCAGGCCAAGAGGCGGCGAGCCGAGCTCCATCAGTGCGTCGTGGAAGCGTCGCAGTGAGAACTCAGACCCCCATTGACGCCGCGCTTCTTCGCGAGTGTCGACGATCACCCACTTGCCCCAGGTGTAGACGCCGTATGCCGGGTCGAAGGTTCCCCTACGGGCCTCTGACCGAGCGGTGGCCTCCGGCATCAGGGCGTCGGTCGCGAAGCGGGCGGTGGCATCGTCGACGTCCATAGCTCCGGTGTGCAGGCCGATGGCGCAGGCCAGCCGGGTGACTCGCACCAGTGCTTCGAGGGCCACGCCGATCTGGAAGCGCACATCGGATGCGCGGAAACCTTGCTCGAACATGAGCTCCTCACCGTAGTGAGCCCAGCCTTCCGCAAAGCCGGCCGCGACCAGAGACCGTCTGATTGCTGAGGGGGCGTGCCGAAGGGCTCGCCCGTGCGCATAGTGACCGGGCGCCACCTCGTGAGCCGTGACGGAGGCCAGTGCGGTCTCGCTGAACATCGTGAGCCACTCAGACTGCTCGGCCTCGGGCCACGACGGCTCAGGTGGGGTGATGTCGTAGTGCGACGGGCCGTCGTCCTCGTAAGGCCCGGCCCAGGTGAGCATCGCCGTTGCCCAGCGCCGTGACGGAGGGGCGATCCCGACTCGGCACTCTCCGTCCAGGTGAGTCAGCCACCCCTTCTCGCGGCAGAACGCGATGGTCTCCTCGGTGATGGACGCAGCGGCAGGCACGACATCGGGAGCGCGCGGATGATCCCCCAGCAGTGCCGCGATCGTGTCGCGAGTCGGGGTTCCCGGAGCCCACTGTTGGCACCCGTCGTCCATCAGCTCCCACAGCCGGTCGCGCTCGCGTTCAGCGCGGTCGGAGAGGTCGGTCAGGTTGACCGTGTCGATGGCCTCATCACTTCGCATGAGCTGTTCGAGGGCGTCGGCGCCGAGGGCTGCCTCGGGAACGCCGTTCTCGGCGAGCGCGGCCACATGCGCAACCAGCCGCTCGTGGGCAGCGAGCGCGGCAGGCGCGCCGGCGTCATCGCGCGGAACGCCTCCGGCCAGGCCCTGGACTGCGGGGAGAAGTGCCCGCGCCACCGGCGCCGGCACCATGTCGAGTGACTCGCACGCCATGTCGACGGCTTCGGGCCACCTGGCCAGATGGTGCGACCGTGCCACGGCCCGCTGGTCGGCCGGAGCGTACTCCCGGTCGTAGCACGCGAGGTCGAGATTCTCCAGGTGGATCAACGGGTTGCGGCGGTGCCACTGCAGGTCGCCCAGGCGCCCGCGGATGGCGGACTCGAAGGCTGACAGATGTGCCTCGTCATGGGCGTCGTCGAGCGGGGCGCCGCCGAGCTGAGAGAGGCCAGAGGCGACCCCGGCGGGGGAGAGGTCCTGGATCTGACCGTCGTACTCGTGGCGGCCGGTGCCTTCGCGTGCATCGGCGATCGAGAGGTCGAGCACGGCACGTAGTCGCTGGTCCATGAGGTGAGGGTAGGTGAGGGGTTTGAGGCGGGATCGTTGCCCCTTGCCCGGGCCTGTGACGGGACTCACTGTTCCACTGTCTGACCTGGAGATGATTGGATCCAATAGGTCTGGCAGACTGACCGGCGAGTCAGTGACTGACCCGTCGTGGGATCAGCAGAACACCGACGGCCCGGCCATCGCGCGGGCGCTGAGGTTGGTACCAGGAGGTGCGTTCGCCGTCGTGAGAATTGTCGTGTGTGTCAAGCAGGTGCCCGATTCGTGGGCTGAGAAGAAGCTCAACCCGGCAGACAACACCCTGGACCGCGACGCCGCGGACGCCGTCGTCAACGAGCTGGACGAGTTCGCCGTCGAAGAGGCCCTGCAGATCCAGGAACGGTTGGGTGGGCCAGACGACTGTCAGGTCACCGTCCTCACCGTGGGGCCGGAGAAGGCCATCGAGAGTGTGCGCAAAGGCCTGCAGATGGGGGCCGGCGACGGCGTCCATGTGGTCGACGACGCGATCCACGGCAGTGACGCCTTGGCGACGTCGGCGATCCTGGCCGCGGCCATCGAGCGGCTGGCGCCCGACCTCGTCCTGATGGGGTCGGAGAGCACCGACGCCAGGATGTCCGTCGTCCCGGCCATGGTCGCCGAGCGCACGGGCCGCCCGCAGCTGACCTTCGCCGGCAAGGTCGATATCGCCGACGGGACGGTCACCGTGCAGCGGGTCACCGACTACGGCTACGACGTGGTCGAGGCGCCACTCCCCGCCCTCGTGAGCGTGGTCGAGAAGATCAACGAACCTCGCTACCCCTCGTTCAAGGGGATCATGGCCGCCAAGAAGAAGCCGGTCGAGACGCTGACTCTGGCCGACCTGGGCGTCGAGCCCGCCGTCGTCGGACTCTCCGGCTCGTGGAGCGCGGTGCAAGAGTTCGCGGCGCGTCCGCCCCGTGCGGCGGGCACCGTGGTGACCGACGAGGGCGACGGCGGCACGAAGGCAGCCGACTTCCTCAGCGCCCAGAAGTTCATCTGACCCAACTGACCCACTAGACCCCACTGACCCACTGTGTCCGGGAGGACCCCATGACCGAAGTTCTGGTGCTCGTCGAGCACGCCGGCGGTGACGTCAAGAAGGTCACCTTCGAGCTCCTGACCCTGGCCCGCTCGCTCGGTGAGCCGGCAGCGGTTGCCATCGGCGACGTGTCCGACGACGTCGTCGCCAGCCTGGCTGCTGGCGGAGCCGACACCGTCTACGTGGCGTCCGGCCCTGAGTACGGCGACCACATCGTGGCGCCGAAGGTCAGCGCGCTTCAGGCCGCACTGGCTGCATCCGGGGCCTCCGGTGTGCTCGTTCCCGCAACCGCTGAGGGCAAGGAGATCGCTGCTCGGCTGGCTGTTCGGACCGGCTCCGGAATCATCACCGATGCGGTGGGCGTGGGTGCGGGGTTCGTGGCTGAGCAGTCGGTCTTCGGCGGCTCGACCCTGGTCCAGTCCTCGGTCACGACAGGGACGCCGATCATTGCGGTGCGCCCGAACAGCGTTGCGGCAGTGGAGACGGCGGGAGCAGGTCGACGGGTTGACCTCGATGTCACGGTCACCGACGCCGACCGCGCCGCCAAGGTCACCGAGCGCGTTGCTCAGGAGAAGGCCGGACGCCCCGAGCTCACCGAGGCCGCGATCGTGGTCTCTGGAGGGCGTGGGGTCGGCTCGCCCGAGGGATTTGCGGTGGTCGAGTCGCTGGCCGATGCTCTCGGAGCCGCTGTCGGCGCCTCGCGCGCTGCGACCGACGCCGGGTGGTACCCCCACCAGTTCCAGGTCGGACAGACCGGCAAGACGGTCTCGCCCCAGCTGTACATCGCCAACGGCATCTCCGGCGCGATCCAGCACCGGGCGGGAATGCAGACATCGAAGACGATCGTTGCGGTCAACAAGGACCCGGAGGCGCCCATCTTCGACCTGGTCGACTTCGGCGTCGTCGGTGACCTCCACACCGTTCTCCCGCAGCTGACCGAGGAGGTCACGCGGCGGAAGGGCTGACTTCGGCTCACCTAGACTGGGGAGGCAATGGCCTACCTGGATCACGCTGCGACGACGTCGATGCTTCCGGCCGCGACGGCGGCACTCACCAAAGAGCTCGGCGAGCTTGGCAACCCCTCATCGCTGCACGCGGCGGGACGTCGTGCCAGACGCGTGGTCGAAGAGAGTCGTGAGGTCATCGCGGCGGGCTTTGGTGCACGCCCCAGCGAGGTGGTCTTCACCGGTGGCGGCACCGAGGCAGACAACCTCGCCGTCAAGGGTCTGTACTGGGGCAGGCAGGCTGGACGCCGCCGACCCCGCATCCTGGCGAGCAGCGTCGAGCACCACGCGGTGCTCGACCCCATCCGCTGGCTGGAAGAGGCGCAGGGCGCAGACGTGGTCTGGCTCGAGGTCGATTCCGTGGGTCGGGTCGATCCGCAACAGGTGCACGACGAGATCGCCCGAGACCCCGAGTCCGTTGCGCTGGTCACGGTGATGTGGGCCAACAACGAAGTCGGCACGGTGCAACCGGTCGCCGAGTGTGTTGCGGCCGCCTCGGGATTCGGCGTGCCCGTGCATGCCGACGCAGTGCAGGCGGCAGGGCACCTCGACGTCGACTTCGCTGCCTCCGGTCTCGACGCCCTGACAGTGAGTGCCCACAAGCTGGGTGGCCCACTGGGGGTGGGTGCACTGCTCTTGGGACGCTCGGTCGTGCCGACGCCGCTGGTGCACGGCGGCGGTCAGGAGCGCGACGTGCGCTCGGGAACTCTCGACACCCCCTCCATCGCCGGCTTCGCCGCAGCCACCGCTGAGGCGCTCGACACCCGCGTCGAGCGCACCGCTGCTGTGGCCGCCCTGCGCGACGAGCTGATCTCGCGTGTGATCGCCGAGGTGCCGGATGCCCGCCTGAACGGCGATCCCCGGCTCGACGCCACACATCGGCTCCCCGGCAACGCACACCTGTCGTTCCCCGGTTGCGAAGGCGACTCGTTGCTGATGCTGCTCGATGCACGCGGGGTCCACTGCTCTACGGGGTCGGCCTGCTCGGCCGGGGTGGCAGAGCCCAGTCACGTGCTGCTGGCGATGGGGTCGACGCCGGCCGAGGCGAGATCGTCTCTGCGGTTCTCGCTGGGACACACCTCTACGCGCGCCGATATTGACGAACTGGTCGCTGCGATCGGTCCGGTGGTCGACCGGGCCCGGGCCGCGCGCTCGTCGACGGCCACTGCGCGGGGGAAGTGAGCGAGCGATGCGCGTCCTAGCCGCGCTCTCGGGCGGCGTCGACTCGGCCGTCGCTGCCGCGCGAGCAGTCGACGCCGGTCACGAGGTCACCGCGGTCCATCTTGCGCTCAGCAGCAACCCCCAGACCTTCCGTTCCGGTGCGCGGGGGTGCTGCAGTCTGGAGGACTCCCGCGACGCCCGCCGCGTCGCTGACATCCTCGACCTCCCGTACTACGTGTGGGACTTCGCCGACCAGTTTCGCGAGGAAGTGGTTGATGACTTCGTCGCGGAGTACGCCGCGGGGCGCACCCCCAACCCCTGCCTGCGCTGCAACGAGCGGATCAAGTTCGCCGCGGTGCTCGACCGCGCCCTGGGCCTCGGCTTCGATGCGGTGTGCACGGGCCACTACGCGAGGATCGTTCAAGGTCCGCACGGCCCAGAGCTGCATCGCGCGGTCGACCCCGACAAGGACCAGTCATACGTGCTCGCCGTTCTCGAACAGCCGCAGATCGCCAGGTCGATGTTCCCGCTCGGAGACTCGGTGAAGGACGACGTCCGCACCGAGGCGGCCGATCGGGGACTGCTGGTGGCCGACAAGCCCGACAGCCACGACATCTGCTTCATCGCTGATGGCGACACCCAGGGATTCCTGGCCGCACATCTCGGAGAGCAGAAAGGTTTGATCCGTGACCGCGAGGGCGCCGTGCTGGGCGAACACGACGGGGCATTCGGCTTCACCGTCGGGCAGCGCAAGGGACTAGGCCTTACCGTCGCCACCCCTGACCGGAGCCCCAGGTACGTCCTGTCCATCGAACCCCTGACCAACACCGTCACGGTCGGCCCACGCGAGGCTCTTGCGGTGCGCGAGATCGTCGGCGAGCCCGTGCGCTGGTGCGGGCGCCGTGAGCTCGACGGCGCCCACCTGTCGCTGCAGTACCGAGCGCACGGTGAGACCGTCATGGGCTCGGTGCGGCTGCCCGGGGGCGCACGGGGTGAGGTAACGGCCGTGCTCGACGAACCGGCACACGGCGTTGCTCCCGGCCAGACCCTGGCGCTGTACGACGGCACCCGCGTCTGCGGGTCTGCCACGATCACCGCCACCTCGTGACTCACCCACCGACGGGCGTGGCCACCGGGATCGGTTCGCTCCCCGGAGAAGACTCCAGGACGGCTGCTGCTCAGGTGATCGACCTGCTGCCTGAGCTGCCGCACATCCCGGAGCTCCCCGACCGCGGTCCTTGGGCTCAGATGGCGGGCCGTGCGCTCGGCGTCCTGGTTGACCTGCCGGCGGAGTGGGACGGTCGCGCCTGGCGGACGACCAGCCGTGACGGCCGCGACGTCCGTAGGGCGCGATCGCTGCTGGCCGAGGACCTCGACGCCGTGGAGGACCGGTGGCAGGGCTACATCGGTCCGGCGAAGCTGCAGATGTGTGGACCCCTCACCCTCGCGGCCCAGCTCGAGCTTCGCGGTGGGACAGCGGTGGTCGCTGATGCGTCGGCCCGTGCTGATGTGGCGGTCAGCCTCGCTGAGGGGTTGGCCGGTCACGTCCGCGAGCTGTCCCAGCGGGTTCCTGGCGCCGAGTGGGTGGTGCAGATCGACGAGCCGGCCGCCACTGCCGTCACCACTGGTGTCATTCCCCGGGCCAGCGGGTGGGGCACGATCTCGGCCCTCACCCAGCGCGAGGCGGGCGAGCTGCTGACCACCGTCGTCGACCGGCTCCGCTCCCTCGGGGTGCCGATGAGCGTTCACAGCTGCGCCAACGAGCCCGACTGGCCCCTGATGACGTCGTGCTTCGGACAGACGCCTGCAGCGATCAGCGTCGACCTCGATGCCATCGACCTCGAGCAGGCGACGCCGATCATGGAGGCCTGGCTCGATGAGGGCGGCTCGCTCTGGCTCGGGATCGACCCCCTCGCCGATGCCGGAACCGGCCATGACCTGGCCATCGCGCGGCTGGAGACCCTTCGGTCGGCAGTCGGTCTCGACGCCGAACGCTTCGCGCAGGCCATCGTCGTCACGCCCCGGTGCGGCCTCACAGGGGCACCGGATGTCGTGGCCGCGTCATACGCTGGCGTCCGTCAGCTGATGCGTCGCCTTCGAGGCTAGCCAGCCACCGTGCCCCGGTCGACCGGAGCCGACAGACCAGCAGAGGAGGGACATGAAGGGAGCGGACGGCGACGTCGAGGCTGAGTACCGATCACTCGTCGAGCAGGTCAACGAGCACCGTCGTCGCTACTACCAGCTCGATGCGCCAACGGTGTCCGACAGCGAGTACGACGACCTGGAACGTCGCCTGGTCGAGATCGAGCAGGCCCACCCCGACCTCGTGTCAGCCGAGTCGCCCACGGCAACCGTGGGCGGGGCGAGGTCAGAGATGTTCGACCCGGTCGAGCACCTGCAGCAGATGTACTCACTCGACAACGCGTTCGACGCCGATGAGCTGGCAGCGTGGGCCCAACGGATCGAGAACACCCTCGGGTCGGTACCGAACCTGCTGTGTGAGCTGAAGGTCGACGGCCTCGCCGTCGACCTGGTCTACCGTGATGGCCGGCTGGTTTCGCTGGCCACCCGCGGTGACGGTCGCGTGGGCGAAGACGTCACCAACAACGCGCAGTTCATCTCGTCCATCCCGGATCGGCTGCGTGCCAGTGACGCCGACCTTCCGGTGCCGTCGCTGCTCGAGGTACGGGGTGAGGTCTTCTTCCCCATCAGCACTTTCGACGGCATCAACGCACACGTGATGGAGCAGGGGCGCACGCCCTTCGCCAACCCCCGCAACGCAGCGGCGGGAACTCTTCGACAACGGGTGGATCGCCGACTCGACGACTTGGCGGCAGCGCAGAGTCGTCGCGGTGAGCTGCAGAAGTCTGGACACGCGACCGAGCGCATCGACCAGCGGGTCGACCGACTCGCCGCGGACGCCGACCGCGCCACCGGTCAGCTCGCGGGGCTCCAACTTGTCGTGCACGGAATCGGTGATCGTGCCGGCTACGACCCGGTCACGTTGTCCGAGTCGTATGCGGCGATGGCCTCCTGGGGTCTTCCCACCTCCCG
This sequence comes from Actinomycetes bacterium, assembly GCA_024644435.1. Classification (GTDB taxonomy): domain Bacteria; phylum Actinomycetota; class Actinomycetes; order JAHEKZ01; family JAHEKZ01; genus JAHEKZ01. The sequence goes on from JAHEKZ010000006.1 coordinate 21,135, forward strand.
GCACACCACGGTGCAGCCGTCGATGGCCGACGTCGTGGCCTTCATCGACCACTTCCACGAGCACCGGCACGACGTCGAGCACGAGATCGACGGCGTGGTGGTGAAGGTCGACTCCATCAGTGACCAGGGGGCGCTCGGCGCCACCTCACGGGCGCCCCGATGGGCGATCGCGTACAAGTACCCGGCTGAGGTCGTCACCACGACCCTTGAAGATATTCGCGTCAACGTGGGACGCACCGGGCGCGTGACTCCGTTCGGGGTCATGGCCCCTGTCCGGGTCGCAGGATCGACCGTCCAGATGGCCACGCTGCACAACGCCTCCGAGGTTGAGCGCAAAGGTGTCCTGATCGGCGACCGCGTCTTCCTTCGCAAGGCCGGCGACGTCATCCCCGAGATCATTGGTCCGGTCGTCGAGGTACGCACCGGCAGCGAGCGACCCTTCACCATGCCGACAAGGTGCCCCGAGTGCTCCACGCCGTTGGCACCGGAGAAGGAGGGCGACGCCGACATCCGGTGCCCGAACACGCGCAGCTGTCCGGCGCAGCTTCGCGAACGGCTCTTCCACCTCTCGGGTCGAGGTGCATTCGACATCGAGGGGCTCGGGTACAAGGCGGCGGTCGCCCTGCTCGACTGCGGGCTGGTGGTGGACGAGGGCGACGTCTTCGCGCTAGACGCAGAGGCGCTCATCAGATGCCCCTTCTTCACCCGCGCGACCCCCGACGGAGCCACGCTGTCGGCCAATGCGACGGTCTTGCTGGACCAGCTCGGGCTGGCCCGTGATCGACCCCTCTGGCGGGTCCTGGTCGCTCTCTCGATCAGGCATGTAGGGCCGACCGCAGCTCAGGCACTTGCCCGCGAGCTCTTCACGATCGACGCGATCATGGCGGCCGACCACGACACCTTGGCCGGCGTCGACGGGGTCGGAACGATCATCGCTGACTCGGTCATCGAGTGGTTCGCTGTCGACTGGCACCGCTCGATCGTCGACCGGTGGCGCGACTGCGGCGTCCGGATGGCCGATCCGGTCCCCGATGGGCAAGCACCTGGCCTCCTCTCGGGCCTGACGCTCGTGGTCACCGGGTCGTTGGCCGGCATGACGCGCGACGAGGCCCAGGAGGCCGTGACAGCTGCCGGTGGCAAGGCGTCGGGGTCGGTGTCGGGCAAGACTGACTACGTGGTGGCCGGTGCGAACGCCGGCTCGAAGCTGGCCAAGGCTGAGTCGCTGGGTGTCCGGGTGATCGACGAGGAGCAGTTCGGCATCCTGCTGGCACATGGTCCTGAGGCGCTCACCTGAATGGGTGAACAGTTCGTAGTCGTGTGATTACAGATCGTCATGGCGCCGATACCATCACCACGATGGACGATCTTGAGGTGTCTGCAGACGGGCGGGAGGTATCGGATCACCCGAGCCTCGTCCGGCTGTCGATGTTTGCCGCCGGCTGGTGGATCTCTGTCGTTGGCGGTCTTGTCTTGGTCGGCTACGCGCTGCTGCAGACCGTACCGGCGCTCCCCGAGGCCGACGCGGCCTTCTGGGTCATCGCCGGCTTGTTGCTGCTCTTCGAGTTCAGCCCGGTCATCATCGGCAGCGGGTACGACAGTCAGGGCGTCGCCACGAGCGACGCCTTCACCTTCGCCATCCTCTACCTCTACGGGCCGTGGCCCGCGATCGCCCTGATCTCGTGCGCAACGCTGGTGTCCGAGCTGGTCAAGCGCAAGCCGCCATGGAAAGTGCCGTACAACATCGGCCAGTTCGCCCTCAGTCTGGGCTCGGCGGCCCTGGTGATGGAGCTGTGGTTGCGGGCCAGCGGTGATGTGACGCCCACCCTGGCCGCTCCGCTCGCGGGATTGCAGCCGGTCGACCTCACGTGGATGGTGGTCGGTTGGCTCACGTTCTTCGTCGTCAACAACACCCTCTTCTCGATGCTCGCCGACCCGGGTCGCACCTTCGCCGACGACTTCTTCGACGACTTCGCGTACTACTTCTTCACGACCATGGCCGTGCTGGCCGTCGCCCCGATCGTCGTCTTCGTGTCGGCACAGCCGGCCTTCATGCCACTGCTGCTTCTTCCGCTGTACGCCGTCCGCAAGACCGCGTCGATCTCGCGAGAGAAGGAACATCAGGCGCTGCATGACTCACTCACCGGTCTACCCAACCGGAAGATGATCCTGGCCGAGCTTGCCGCGCGACTCGACGTGGCCAGGCGCCAGAACACCAAAGTCGGCTTCTGTCTCCTCGACCTCGACCGGTTCAAAGAGGTGAACGACACCCTCGGGCACCAGGTGGGCGACCGCCTGCTCGCGGTCGTCGCCCAACGGATCCAGGGCGCACTGCGTCCGGACGACATCGTCGCGCGACTCGGGGGAGACGAGTACGCGATCCTGCTCGATCCCGTGCAGAGCCCGGACTCCGCAGTCGAGGTGGCCCATCGGGTACGCCAGGCGCTGACGCGTCCGTTCCATGTCGAGGGAATGCTGTTCGAGCTCGAAGCCAGTGTCGGCGTCGCGGTCTACCCCGTGCACGGTGAGGACGTCGACCCGCTCGTGCGGCGGGCCGATGTTGCGATGTACCTGGCAAAGGAAGAGCGCACCGGGGTCGAGATCTACGTTGCCGACCGCGACCGCAACTCGGCGAGTCGACTCGCGCTCCTAGGGGGCCTGCGGCACGCCCTGCAGAACGGCGAGCTGCAGGTGCACTTCCAGCCCAAGGTCTCGCTGGGCACTGGCGACGTGGTGGGCGTCGAGGCGCTGGTGCGCTGGCACCACCCCCAGCGAGGCCTGGTGATGCCAGATGAGTTCATTCCGATGGCCGAACACTCCGGACTCATGGCGCCACTCACCGAACACGTGATCGATGAGGCGTTGGCCCAGGTGGCGCGGTGGCGTATGGCCGGGCTCGAGATACCGGTTGCGGTCAACGTCTCCATGCGCGACCTGAACGGACGCGACCTCCTCGGTGTGGTCGCGGGCGCCCTCGAGAAGCACGATCTGCCGGCGTCTCTGCTCGTGCTCGAGCTCACCGAACGCGTACTGACCCGCAACTCCGGTGACGTCAACACCACGCTCAACGCTCTGCGGAGGCTCGGCGTCGCGGCATCCCTCGACGACTTCGGCACCGGGTACTCCTCGATGGTGCTGCTCAAGAAGCTTCCGATCGCCGAGATCAAGATCGACCGGTCCTTCGTGTCCAGGCTCACCGCCGATCCCAGTGACGTGACGATCGTCAGGTCCATCGTCGAGCTCGCCCACGGGCTGGGCATGACGGCGGTGGCTGAGGGCGTCGAGTCCGAACAGGTCTGGGACCTGCTCCAAGGGCTTGGGTGCGACGCGGCCCAGGGTTGGTACGTGAGCCGTCCCCTCGACGCGGACGACGCCACGGCGTGGTTGCTCCAGCACCCGTCTCAGCAGCGTTCACTGCGCGTCCTCCGCGGCGGAGCCGAAGGGGCCGGCGGCCCGGTCTGACTCCTTCCGTAGGATGACGGAGGCGCCCTCACCAGGCGTGCTGACGGCACATCCCGAACGCCCCAACGGCAGGAGACCCATGCCTGCGCTCGACCGCGACGATGTCGCCCATCTGGCACGACTGTCTCGACTTCAGCTCACCGACGCCGAACGTGACCACTACGGCGAGCAGCTCGATGTCATCCTGGCCGCCGTGGCCCGGGTGGCTGAGGTCGCGGCTGACGATGTTCCGCCCACCACGCACGCGGTGCCGGTGGTCAACGTCACCCGCCCGGATGTCGTCGTCCCCTGCCTCTCGCGCGAGGACGTCCTGTCCGGGGCCCCCGCCGCCGAGGACGACCGGTTTCGGGTTCCTCGCATCCTCGACGAGGAGGAGCAGTGAGCGACCTGACGCGTCTGGACGCGTCCGAGACCGCCGCCGCCGTTGCTGCAGGAGAGGTCACGGCTCGAGAGGTGGCAGGTGCTCACCTGGACCGGATCGAGCAGACCGATGAGGCCGTCCACGCATTCGTGCACGTCGACCGCGAGCTCACGCTGGCTGCCGCCGATGCAGTCGATGCCGCCCGCGCGTCTGGCGGCCCGCTAGGTCCGCTCGCCGGCGTCCCGCTGGCGCTGAAGGACGTCTTCACCATGCGTGGGGCGCCGACCACCTGCGGGTCCAAGATCCTCGATGGCTGGCGACCGCCCTACGACGCGACGGTCGTCGAACGTCTGCGTGACGCAGGCGTGGTGGTGCTCGGAAAGACGAACATGGATGAGTTCGCCATGGGGTCATCGACCGAGAACTCGGCCTACGGCGTCACCCACAACCCCTGGAACCTCGAGCGCATCCCGGGAGGCTCGTCCGGTGGATCGAGCGCCGCGGTGGCGGCGCGGCAGGCTCCGCTTGCCATCGGCACCGACACCGGTGGCTCGATCCGACAGCCGGCCGCTGTGACGGGGATCGTCGGCGTCAAGCCGACCTACGGGGCGGTCTCGCGCTACGGACTGGTCGCGTTCTCGTCATCGCTCGACCAGGGTGGTCCGTTCGCCCGCTCGGTGCTCGACGCTGCCCTCCTGCACGAGGTCATGGCGGGGCACGATCCTCGTGATGCCACCTCGATCGACGCTCCGGTCCCTCCGGTTGCCGCGGCGGCGAGGGGTGAGCTCGGTGGCGTAGACGGGCTCAAGGTCGGTGTCGTCACCCAGCTACAAGGTGAGGGCTATCAGCCAGGCGTCCAGGCCAGGTTCGACGAGGTGGTGCAGCTCCTGACGTCTCTGGGGGCCGATGTCGTTGAGGTCTCGTGCCCGTCGTTCGACTACGCGCTGCCCGCGTACTACCTCATCGCGCCGAGCGAGTGCTCGAGCAATCTCGCTCGCTTCGACGGCATGCGTTACGGGCTGCGAGCGGGCGATGACGGCAAGAACGGCGTCGAGCAGGTGATGGCCATCACGCGAGCCGAGGGATTCGGCCCTGAGGTCAAGCGCCGCATCATGCTGGGTACGTATGCCCTCTCGGCCGGCTACTACGACGCCTACTACGGCCAGGCCCAGAAGGTTCGCACCCTGATCCGTCGCGATTTCGAGGCCGCGTACAGGGATGTCGACGTCCTGCTCTCGCCGACAACGCCAACAGTTGCTTTCCCGATCGGTGAGCGGGCTGACGATCCGGTCGCGATGTACAAGGCAGACCTTGCGACCCTTCCGTCCAGTCTCTACGGCGGCCCGGCCATGAGCCTGCCGGCCGGGCTCGGCGACGATGACCTGCCGGTGGGCGTCCAGCTCATGGCGGCGGTGCAGCGTGACGAGCAGGTGTACCGAGTAGGGGCGGCCCTCGAGTCGGCGCTACAGGAACGCTGGGGCGGACCGCTGCTCGATCGGATTCCGGAGCTGGCGACGGGAGGTGCGGCGTGACAACACCATCCAGTGACGTTCTCATGTCCTTCGAGGACGCCATCGCGACCTTCGACCCGGTGATGGGGTTGGAGGTGCACGTCGAGCTCAACACGCTCACCAAGATGTTCTGCGGCTGCCCGACAGAGTTCGGAGCAGCTCCGAACACCCAGGTCTGCCCGGTCTGCCTCGGCCTGCCGGGGGCGCTGCCGGTGGTCAACCAGAAGGCGGTGGAGTCGGCGATCCGGATCGGGCTGGCCCTGGGGTGCTCGATCGCACCGTGGTCGCGGTTTGCACGCAAGAACTACTTCTACCCCGACATGCCCAAGGACTTCCAGACGTCCCAGTACGACGAGCCGATCGCCTTCAACGGAGCACTCGACATCGTCGTCGAGACCGACGACGGGCCGCAGTCGATCACCCTTGGCATCGAACGCGCCCACATGGAGGAGGACACCGGGAAGATCTCCCATCTCGGAGGCGCGACTGGTCGCATCCACGGCGCTGACTACTCGCTGATCGACTACAACCGTGCCGGGGTGCCACTGATCGAGATCGTGACCAAGCCGATCGAGGTCGAGCCAGCCCTGGCGCCGGCCGTCGCCCGGGCGTACGTCACCGAGCTGCGTGAGCTCATCGTCGCTCTCGGGGTCTCTGACGCCCACATGCACCAGGGTTCGATGCGAGTCGATGCCAACCTGTCGCTCAAGCCGCGTGGGCGGGCGGAGTTCGGCACCCGTACCGAGACCAAGAACGTCAACTCGATCCGTTCGGTCGAGCGAGCAGTGCGCTTTGAGATCCAGCGCCAGGCAGTGGTTCTGTCGTCGGGCGGCACCATCGTGCAAGAGACGCGGCACTTCCATGAGAACGACGGGTCGACGACCTCAGGCCGGGTCAAGGAGGAGGCGGAGGACTACCGCTACTTCCCTGAGCCAGATCTGACCCCGGTTGCCCCCGACGAGGCGTGGGTCGAGTCGCTTCGCGCGACTCTCCCCGAGTCGCCGCTGCTCAGGCGCGCCCGTATCCGCGAAGAGTGGGGTCTGTCCGAGCACGAGATGCAGTCGCTGATCAACGCCGGCGCGCTCGACCTCGTCGAGCAGACCGTGGCGCTCGGCGCTGACCCGGCTGATGCGCGGAAGTGGTGGACCGGCGAGATCGCCCGGATCTCCAACGAGCGGGGGCTCGACGTGGCGGTGCTGCCGATCACGCCAGCTGACGTCCACCGGATCATCGTGCTCACCTCCGACGGAGCCTTGAACGACAAGCTGGCCCGCCAGGTGATCGAAGGTGTGCTGGCCGGTGAGGGCGGCCCCGACGAGGTCGTTGCCAGTCGTGGTCTGGCAGTGGTCTCTGACGATGGTGCGCTGCTCGAGGCGATCGACGCCGCGCTCGCGGCCCAGCCGGATGTCGCCGACAAGATCCGTGACGGCAAGGTGCAGGCGGCCGGCGCCATCGTCGGTGCGGTGATGAAGGCGACGGCGGGCAAGGCGGACGCGGCACGGGTGCGCGAGCTGATCCTCCGGAGAGTGTCCGGCGCCTAGCCAGCTGCCGCTATCCCACCGAGACGCTGACGACTCGATCGTCGTCCTGCTGTGGACTGCCACGTCCGTCGGTGTTGCTCGTCGTGAGCCAGAGGGTGCCGTCCGGGGCGGCCATCACGGTGCGGATCCGCCCCAGCTCTCCGTCGAGGGCTGCCGTGGGTTCATGGGCGACAGCTCCGGTGACAGGCACCTCCCACAGCCGTTCTCCGCGGAGCGCCCCCATGTACAGCACGCCGTCCACCCAGGCCAGGCCACTCGGAGACGCCTCACTCGTGGGCCACGTGACCTGGGGGTCGGTGAACCCGTTCGCCTCCGACGTGGAGCCACCGGCTCCCTCTACGTCGGGCCATCCGTAGTTCCCCCCGGCCTCGATGAGGTTCAGCTCGTCGTAGGCCGATGACCCGAACTCGGTGGCCCAGAGCTGCCCCGCGTCATCGAATGCCAAGCCCTGCACGTTGCGGTGGCCGTAGCTCCAGACCGGTGAGCCGGGGAACGGGTTGTCATCGGGGATGGCTCCGTCGGCCGTGATCCGCAGGATCTTCCCCGAGAGCGACGCGCGCTCCTGGGCGCGATCGGGCTCGCCCGCATCGCCGGTGGTCACGTACAGCATCCCGTCGGGGCCGAAGAGGAGCCGCCCTCCGTCGTGGAAGGAGTTCTTGGGGATGCCGGTCAGCACGGCTCGCGCGCCGACCAGGCGATCATTCTTGAACAGCATGCGAACGACGCGGTTGTCAGTGTTCGTCGTGACGTAGGCGTACACGAACTGGTCGTCGGCGAAGGTCGGTGAGGTGACGACACCCAGCAGTCCGCCCTCGCCGTCGTCGGCCACCCCAGGAACAGTGCCGACCCTTTCCACGTCGCCCTGAGCTGTGATCATCGAGACGTCGCCGCTCGGTCGCTCACCGACGAGCGCCCGACCGTCCGGAAGGAACGTCAGCCCCCACGGCACCTGCAGGCCAGTGGCCAGATCGACGGGGTCTCCAATCGTCGGCGGCACGGTGGAAGCCCCTGACGGCGAAGCCGCGCCGACCGTTGCGGCGTCGGGTACCCACGGCAGTGCCTTCCAGCGGGTGCCGACCAGCGCGAGCGCGGCGATCACGATCGTCAGCGCGATGACGATCACCATGGCGCGGGTCCGTCGGGTGCTGGAGCTTCTGCTCTCGGTCTCTGGTAGCACGCCTCCATCATGGAGGCTCGGCCTGGAGGGGGCACGGCGGATACCGTGAGCGACATGACGCTCGTCTGGCTGCCCGAGGATGACTGGGCCGAGAACCTACAAGTACCCCCCGGGCTGGATGTTCGGGTGTGGCGAAGTGGTCAGTCGACTCCGGCAACCGCGCGCGACGTCGAGTTCTATGTGCCTGAGTACATGGGCCCGGCGAGCACGCTCGAGATTCTCGCCGACATGCCGTCACTGCGCTTCGTGCAGACACTCACTGCTGGCGTCGACGACGTGCTGGCCCTTCTGCCCGCCGGTGTGACGCTCTGCAACGCGGCCGGTGTACACGACGCCAGCACTGCCGAGCTTGCGGTCGGGCTGGCCATCGCGTCGCTGCGGGGCTTCCCCGGGTTCGTGCGCGCTCAGGACGAGGGGGCGTGGCTGCACGCTCGACATGACGCGCTCGCCGATCAGCGAGTGCTGCTGCTCGGCGCCGGGTCAGTGGGGTCGGCGATCGCCGCACGGCTTGTTCCCTTCGAGGTCGACGTCACGGTGGTGGCCAGAACCGCGCGCGAAGGCGTGAGTGGGGTGCGCGATCTGCCAGGCCTGCTGCCCACGGCAGACATCGTGATCCTTGCTGTGCCGTACGGCGCTGCCACACATCACCTGGTGGACGAGTCGTTCCTGGCCGCTCTGCCGGACGGAGCACTGGTCATCAACGTTGCCAGGGGAGCTGTGGTCGACACCGGTGCCCTTCTCGCCGAGCTCACTGCCGGACGCCTGCGGGCGGCTCTTGATGTGACGGATCCCGAGCCGCTGCCCGCGAACCATCCGCTGTGGACGGCTCCCAACGTCCTCATCACGCCGCACGTCGGGGGAGACACATCGGCCTTCATGCCTCGTGCCTGGCGACTGCTGCAGTCCCAGCTCGACCGTCTGGCCGCGGGACAACCGCTCGACAATGTGGTGCGGTCAGGCTGAGACCCGAACCGCGCAGGGGCTTGTCGACGCAGTTGGACAAGGGCCAGACTGGCGGACGCGGGGGCGCCACTGGGAGGGTGCGAATGGTGCAGGTGATGGTGGCGGTGGGCACCAAGAAGGGTCTGTTTCTCGGGTGGTCGCCCGACCGGGAGAACTGGGAGTGGGAAGGGCCCCACCACTCGATGGCTGCCGTGGCAGCCGTGGCGATCGACACCCGTCAGTCACCGGTGCGGCTTCTCGTGGGTGGCCGCAACGAGCACTGGGGCCCTGCGGTGTTCACCTCTGACGACCGCGGTCAGTCGTGGGTGGAGGAGCCGGGCGGATCGATCGCCTTCCCCAGCAAGGCCGGTGCCGACGTCGAGCAGATATGGCAGCTGCAGCCGGGTCCGCCGAGTCGTCCCGACGAGGTGTGGGCCGGAGTCGAGCCCTCGGCGCTCTTCCGCTCTGACGACGGTGGGCGCACCTTCGCGCTCAACCGCGCTCTCTGGGACCATCCCCATCGATCCGACTGGCGCCCAGGCGCGGGGGGCCAATGTCTTCACACGGTCCTGCCGCACCCCGACGACAGCAACCGGGTGATGGTCGCCATGTCGACCGGGGGCGTCTACGTCACCACCGACGCGGGGGCGTCGTGGAACCCGTCGAACACGGGGGTGCGGGCGCCCTTCATGCCCGACCCCGAGCCGGAGTACGGCCAGTGCGTGCACAAGGTCGTTCGCGATACCGAAGACCCTGACGTGCTGATGCTGCAGAACCACGGGGGCGTCTACCGCAGTGTTGACGGGGGAGCTTCCTGGCAGGAGGCGATGGAGGGGCTGCCGGCGAACTTCGGCTTCGGGTTGACGAGGACGCCTGGACCGGGCGGCGCCTTCTTCCTCTTCCCGCTCACCGCCGACCTGAGCCGGTTTCCCCCAGATGGACGCGCCGGTGTCTATCGCAGCGTTGACGGTGGCCGGGCATGGAGTGACGCGTCGACCGGGCTGCCCGACTCCGGGTTCCACACGATCGTGCTGCGCGATGCGCTGACCACCGATGCAGCCACGCCGGCCGGTCTCTACCTCGGAACCCGATCGGGCGAGGTCTGGGGTAGTCAGGACGAGGGCGCCAACTGGCACCAGCTGGTCAGTCACCTGCCGGACGTCCTCTGTGTCCGGGCCGCAGTGCTGCCATGACCGTTCGAGTGACACTGGAACTCCCCTCGGTCCTGGCCGACGTGGCAGGGGGGCGGCGAACCCTCGCCGTCGAGATGGATGGCACTGATCCCACGGTCGATGACCTGCTCGACCTGGTCGCGGGGGTGCACCCACATCTGGTGCGCCGACTGCGCACCGAGTCCGGCCAGCTCCGCCGACACGTCAATGTCTACGCCGATGGCGCAGATGTGCGGGGCGGTGCCGGAACATCGACCGTCCTCGGCCACAATGCCGTCGTGCTGGTCCTTCCTTCTGTCGCCGGTGGCTGACCCCGCGTCGCAGCGCGTCCGTACCTACCACGCGAGGCGGGGGCGCCTGAGCGACAATCACCGAGCGGCACTAGCGAACGTCGGCGAGCGCTGGCTGCTCGATCCGACCGGCGACGAGCTCGACCTCGCGGCGGTCTTCGGACGGCCGGCGCCTGTGGTGCTCGACATCGGGTGCGGCATGGGAGAGAGCTCGCTGGCTCAGGCCGTGGCTGCCCCGGACGCGTCCATACTCGCGATTGACGTACACACCAGGGGCATCGCGACACTTCTCAGACACGGCGAGGAGGCCAGGCTCACCAACGTCCGAGCCGTGCTGGGTGACGCGGTGACGTTCATCGAGCAGCGGGTGCGGCGCGGGTCCCTGGCCGGAGCACGGATCTACTTTCCCGACCCCTGGCCCAAGGTGCGCCACCACAAACGTCGACTGGTACAGCCTGACTTCGTGGCGCTGCTGGTGGACCGACTCGCCTCCGGGGGATTCATCCACTGCGCCACCGATGACGAGGGATACGCCGCTCAGATGCTGGAGGTGGTGGATGCCGAACCGCGGCTGGAGAACCCCTTCGCCGACTTCGCGCCGCGTCACCTGACCAGCTCCACGTTGCCGGGTGCCGTCGACCGCCCCGTCACCAAGTACGAGAGACGGGCAGGGCGTCTGGGCCACCCAGTCCGAGATGTGTGGGCCACCCGTAGGCTTCCGGCATGAGCGAGACGCCCGATCTCAAGCCGCGCAGCCGTGATGTCACCGACGGAATGGAGCGTGCGCCGAACCGGGCGATGCTGCGTGCCGTCGGGATGACCGACGACGACTGGGAGAAGCCGCAGATCGGAATCGCTTCCAGCTGGAACGAGATCACCCCGTGCAACATGTCGTTGAAGCGGCTGGCGCTCAAGGCCAAAGAGGGTGTCTTTGCCGCCGGCGGATTCCCGATGGAGTTCGGCACCATCTCGGTGTCTGACGGCATCTCGATGGGTCACGAGGGCATGCGCGCCTCGCTGGTCAGCCGCGAGGTGATCGCTGACTCGGTCGAGACGGTGATGCACGCCGAGCGTCTCGACGGTTCGGTCACCTTTGCCGGGTGCGACAAGTCGCTGCCCGGCATGCTCATGGCCGCGGCGCGACTCGGACTGGCCAATGTCTTCGTCTATGCCGGCTCCATCCTGCCCGGTCGCGTGGCCGGCAAGGACGTCACGATCCAGGACGCCTTCGAGGGGGTCGGCGCCTGCGCGCTCGGACGCATCACCCGCGACGAGCTCGATGAGATCGAGCGTCAGGCCTGCCCGGGTGAAGGAGCCTGTGGCGGCATGTTCACCGCCAACACGATGGCCAGCGTGGGTGAGGCCCTGGGGATGTCGCTGCCGGGCAGCGCCGCCCCAGCCGCAGTCGACCGTCGCCGGGACGAGTACTCGTTCCGGTCCGGTGAGGCGGTCGTTGAGCTGTTGCGCCGTGGGATCACCGCGCGCGACGTCATGAGCAAGCTGGCGTTCGAGAACGCCATCGCGGTCGTCATGGCGCTCGGTGGCTCGACCAACGCCGTGCTCCATCTGCTCGCCATCGCCCGAGAGGCCGAGGTCGACCTCACCATCGACGACTTCAACCGCATCGGAGACCGGACGCCGCACCTGGCCGATGTAAAGCCCTTCGGTCGGTACGTCATGAACGACATCGACCGCATCGGTGGGGTGCCCGTCGTCATGCGTGAGCTGCTCGACGCAGGGCTTCTGCACGGTGACGCCATGACCGTCACCGGTCGGACCGTGGCCGAGAACCTCGCTGAGCTCGACCCGCCGACGCCGGACGGGAAGATCCTGCACCCGGTCTCAGAGCCGATCCACCCGACCGGTGGACTCATGGTTCTCAAAGGGTCCTTGGCTCCGGAAGGTTCGGTGATCAAGGCGGCGAGCATCGACAAGCCGGTCTTTGAGGGCACGGCCAAGGTGTTCGACGATGAAAAGGACGCGATGAGCGCCGTCACCCACGGACACGTGGTCGCAGGCGACGTCGTCGTGATCCGCTATGAGGGCCCCAAAGGTGGCCCCGGGATGCGCGAGATGCTCGCCGTGACCGCCGCCATCAAGGGTGCGGGGCTCGGCAAGGACGTCATGCTCGTCACTGACGGCCGGTTCTCCGGGGCGACGGCGGGGTTCTGCATCGGTCACGTAGCCCCCGAGGCACCCCACGGCGGGCCGATCGCGTTCGTGCGAGACGGCGACCGGATCCGGCTCGACATGGCGGAGCGAACCCTCGATCTCCTGGTCGACGCCGGTGAGCTGGATGCGCGACGCAATGGCTGGATAGCGAAGGAGCCCCGCTACACGAAGGGCGTGCTGGGTAAGTACGCGCGACTGGTCGGGTCGGCTGCCGAGGGCGCCGTCTGCGGCTGAGCCGTACGGTCGACATCCGGGCGTACGACCCCCGATCGAAGGAAACGTGTGGGACCCTGACTCGCACGGAGCGATCGGCCTTGACGATCGGCCTGGACGAGCGGTGAGAGAGGTGTCGCATGACCACGACGATCGACCCGGCGCGTCCGGCCGAACAGGATCGCGCGGGGCTCGGACGGTCGCTCACCGCGTCCCTCGTGATCTCCACCGTCGGAGTCTTCGTCAGCCTGGTCGGCTGGGTCTGGGCCAACGCGCAGCGCATCGACTACGACGACCTCGACCTGACCGGGGTGTTCAGCGGCAGCGAGGAGGGCTTCGCCTACTTCGCCGTCTACCTCACGGCGATGTTCCTAGCGGGCATTCTGGCGCTGTTCCTCGCGCTCGTCGGCTCAGCTGGGGTGCGCGAGCGCGCATGGACCGCGGTTGCGGCCGGAGCAATGGCCATGGTCTTGGTGATGGTGCCCGTCGTATTCGTCGCGGGCCATGAGATCAACCATTGGGGCGGTTGCATCGGCTGCGGCGGCGGAGGCGAAGGCGACTGACGTGATGACCCGCACCCTC
>JAHEKZ010000006.1:34654-82783 GCA_024644435.1 Actinomycetes bacterium
GCCATGGTCTTGGTGATGGTGCCCGTCGTATTCGTCGCGGGCCATGAGATCAACCATTGGGGCGGTTGCATCGGCTGCGGCGGCGGAGGCGAAGGCGACTGACGTGATGACCCGCACCCTCCTGCGGTGCGGTCCGTATGCTGAGACGCCTGGGGTCACCACTTGACCATCGCCGGCTCATGCCTCACTCTGAGCACATGCAGACGATCGTCGTAGTTCGGTGGCGCGCGGCCTAACCCGCACCGCTCGAGCCGCGCGCACCCCTCACACCCACCCGGGTCGGAGGGGTTTTTTGTTGGACCAGCTCGGACCTTCTCGGACCAGCAGGGCGTTGGACCGAGAAGGACCTCGAAGGAGAGATCGATGAGTGAGACGGCCGGCCCGCACCTGTCGGGCGCAGAGAGTCTGGTCAAGGCTCTCGAGGACGTCGGCGCGGACACCGTCTTCGGCATTCCCGGGGGCGCCATCCTGCCTGCCTATGACCCGCTCTTCGACTCGTCCGTGCGCCACATCCTGGTCCGCCACGAGCAAGGTGCCGGCCATGCCGCCGAGGGCTTTGCGATGGCGACCGGTCGGGTGGGCGTGTGCATGGCGACCAGCGGTCCAGGCGCCACCAACCTCGTGACGCCGATCGCCAACGCCTACATGGACTCGACCCCCATGGTCGCGATCACCGGTCAGGTGCCGAGTGCCTCGATCGGCACCGATGCCTTCCAGGAGGCCGACATCCGCGGCATCACGATGCCGATCACCAAACACAACTTCCTGGTGACCGACCCTGCACTTATTCCCAAGACGATCGCTGAGGCGTTCCACATCGCCGGCACGGGGCGCAAGGGTCCGGTGCTCGTCGACATCTCCAAGGACGCGCTGCAGGCGACGTCGTCGTATGAGTGGCCGGACACCATCGACCTGCCGGGATACCGACCGGTCCTCAAGCCGCACAGCAAGCAGGTGCGCGAGACGGCCCGCCTGATCGTCGAGGCGCGCCGTCCCGTGTTGTACGTGGGCGGCGGCGTGCTGGCAGCAGGAGCGTCAACCGACCTCCTCCTGCTCGCTGAGATGGCCGGGATTCCGGTGGTCACCACCCTGATGGCGCGTGGGGCGTTCCCCGACAGCCACCCGCTCCACATGGGCATGCCGGGCATGCACGGAACCGTTGCGGCGGTCGGTGCTCTGCAGAAGTCTGACCTGATTCTGGCGCTCGGTGCGCGGTTTGACGACCGCGTCACGGGACGCCTCGACACCTTCGCTCCGGGTGCCACAGTGGTGCACGCCGACATAGACCCGGCCGAGATCTCCAAGAACCGGGTGGCCGACGTGCCCATAGTCGGGGACGCCAAAGAGGTCATCACCGAGCTGATCGGCGCGGTCCGGGCAGAGCACACGTCGGGCCGGGTTGGCGACTACGCGGCCTGGCGCGACACCCTCGGTCGCATGCGCAGCACCTACCCCTTGGGGTACACGCCTCCGACCGATGGGGAGCTGGCGCCGCAGTACGTGATCGAGCGACTCGGGGCTATCGCCGGTCCGGATGCCCTGTACACCGCTGGCGTCGGGCAGCACCAGATGTGGGCAGCGCAGTTCGTCAAGTACGAGCACCCTGGCAGCTGGTTGAACTCCGGGGGCCTCGGGACCATGGGGTTCGCCGTGCCTGCAGCCATGGGAGCCAAGGTCGGGCGTCCGGATGCCACGGTCTGGGCGATCGACGGAGACGGCTGCTTCCAGATGACCAACCAGGAGCTGGCGACCTGCGCCATCAATGACATCCCGATCAAGGTGGCGATCATCAACAACAGCAGTCTCGGCATGGTGCGCCAGTGGCAGACGCTCTTCTACAACGAGCGTTACTCCAACACCGACCTGCACTCGGTGCGCATCCCCGACTTCGTCACGCTGGCTGAGGCCTACGGTGCGGCCGGTCTCCGCTGTGAGACCGCAGCCGATGTCGATGCCACCATCGAGAAGGCGATGGAGATCAACGACCGTCCGGTGGTGGTCGACTTCGTCGTGCACAAGGACGCGATGGTGTGGCCCATGGTGGCAGCCGGTACCAGCAACGACGAGATCAAGTATGCGCGCGATATGGCGCCCGACTGGGACAAGGACGAACTGTGATGACCCGACACACGCTCTCGGTCCTGGTGGAGGACCAGCCGGGTGTGCTCGCCCGGATCGCCTCGCTCTTCTCGCGACGGGGCTTCAACATCGAGTCGCTCGCGGTCGGCCCGACCGAGCACGCCGGAATGTCCCGGATGACGATCGCGGTGAACGTCGACGATCTCCCCTTGGAGCAGGTCACCAAGCAGTTGAACAAGCTCGTGAATGTGCTGAAGATCGTCGAGCTCGACCCGGACACCTCGATCCAGCGTGAGCTCTTGCTGGTGAAGGTCCGCGCCGATGCCCAGTCGCGCTCACAGGTGCTCGAGACCGTCCAGCTCTTCCGCGCGAAGGTGGTCGACGTCGCGACCGACTCCATTGTGATCGAGGCGACCGGAAACGCCGACAAGCTGGATGCGCTGTTGCGGGTGCTCGAGCCCTTTGGCGTCAAAGAGCTGGTCCAGTCGGGCATGGTGGCCGTCGGACGCGGACCACGATCGATCACCGATCGCACCGTTCGCTCCGCGGACCGCCCGGCATGAACACCGCAGCTTCATCGAGGCTTGCGACAGCAGACCCCACGTCCGTTCGAAACCGCGGGGCTCGATAGATTCGAGTGCCATTCTGGCCCGCACATCCGCACCGCACATCCGCACCGCACAGTGAGTGCCCTGAGAGAGGACCCCCCGTGGCCGAGCTGTTCTACGAAGACGACGCCGACCTGTCCGTGATCGCCGCCAAGAAGGTCGCGGTCATCGGATACGGCAGCCAGGGCCACGCGCACGCGCAGAACCTGCGCGACTCGGGCGTTGACGTGCGGGTGGGACTGCGTGAGGGCTCTAGCAGCCGTGCCAAGGCAGAGGCGGACGGTCTTCGCGTCGTCACGCCGGCCGAGGCAGCAGCTGAAGCCGACGTCATCATGATTCTCGCTCCTGATCACGTGCAGCGGACGCTCTACTCGACCGAGATCGAGCCGCACCTGACGGCGGGCAAGGCGCTCTTCTTCGGCCATGGGTTCAACATTCGGTTCGGCTACATCAAGCCCCCGGCCAATGTCGATGTCTGCATGGTGGCGCCCAAGGGCCCAGGTCACCTGGTCCGTCGTGAGTACAGCGCCGGCCGCGGGGTCCCCGTGATCGTCGCCGTCGAGCAGGACCCGACCGGCACCGCCTGGGCGCTCGCACTCTCGTATGCCAGGGCGATCGGTGGACTGCGCGCCGGCGGTATCAAGACGACGTTCACCGAGGAGACCGAGACCGACCTCTTCGGAGAGCAGGCCGTGCTCTGCGGGGGCGCCTCGCAGCTGGTGCAGTACGGCTTCGAGACACTGATCGAGGCTGGGTACCAGCCAGAGGTTGCGTACTTCGAGTGCCTGCACGAGCTGAAGCTGATCGTCGATCTCATGTACGAGGGCGGCATCGCCAAGCAGCGCTGGTCCGTCTCGGACACCGCCGAGTACGGCGACTACGTCTCAGGCCCGCGTGTGATCGACCCGTCGGTCAAGCAGAACATGAAGGCTGTGCTCTCCGACATCCAGTCAGGTGCGTTCGCTGAGCGCTTCATCGCGGACCAGGACGCCGGCGCGCCGGAGTTCACGGCCCTGCGTGCCCAGGGTGAGCAGCACCCGATCGAGGCCGTCGGCCGCGAGCTGCGCGGCATGATGCCGTGGATCGAGTCTGGTGACTCCGACTACACCGAGGGAACTGCTGCGAGGTAGTGGACGTCGTCACCGTGGGCACCCGACGGGTCGCGCTACGGCACCGAGTCGCTCGTCGCACCGCCCCCGAGTGCAGCTGTTCCCCCCGGTAGACTCGCGCCACCTCCACATCGGAGGCCGACTCCCGCAGATTTCGGACTTTTGAAGGTTTCCTCGTGACTCAGCCTGCACAACCTGTCGTGCTCATCGCCGAAGAGCTCTCGCCGGCCACCATCGAAGCGCTCGGTCCCGACTTCGAGGTGCGGCACTGCAACGGTGCCGACCGCGCCGAGCTGCTCCCCGCCATCGCTGACGCCGACGCGGTCCTGGTGCGCAGTGCCACCCAGATCGACGCGGAGGTGCTGGCTGCCGGTCGGCGGCTGAAGGTGGTAGCCCGGGCGGGTGTCGGACTCGACAACGTGGACGTCCCGGCCGCCACTCAGGCCGGCGTCATGGTGGTCAACGCGCCCACGTCCAACATCGTCAGTGCCGCCGAGCTTGCGGTGGCCTTGCTGCTGGCCGCAGCCCGCAATATCGCCCCGGCGAACGCGGCTCTCCGGGATGGACAGTGGAAGCGTTCGCAGTACACCGGCGTCGAGGTCTACGAGAAGACGGTCGGCGTGGTCGGGCTCGGACGGATCGGGGTCTTGGCTGCCCAGCGCCTCATGGCGTTCGGCACGAACGTGATCGCCTACGACCCCTATGTCCAGCCCGGACGTGCAGCGCAGCTCGGCATCTCGCTGGTCGATCTCGACACGCTCTTGTCGACAAGTGACTTCATCACTGTGCACCTGCCCAAGACGCCTGAGACGGTAGGGCTCATCGGTGAGGCCGAGCTGGCGAAGGTGAAACCGTCGGTCATCATCGTCAACGCTGCGCGCGGAGGCATCGTTGACGAGCAGGCGCTGGCGGACGCCGTGCGTGACGGCCGCGTGCACGCTGCCGGCGTCGACGTCTACGCGAAGGAACCCTGCACCGACTCACCACTCTTTGAGCTCGAACGGGTCGTGGCCACACCGCATCTCGGCGCCAGCACCGACGAGGCCCAGGAGAAGGCCGGCATCGCGGTCGCGAAGTCTGTTCGCCTGGCGCTTGCCGGAGGACTCGTGCCGGACGCCGTGAACGTCGAAGGTGGGGTCATCGCCGAGGACGTCCGCGCCTTCATCCCGCTGGCCGAGAAGCTCGGTCGCATTTTCACCGGCCTTGCGGGGGGAGCCCCCGAGGGCCTCACGGTCGAGGTGCGTGGCGAGATCGCCGACTTCGACGTGAAGGTTCTCCAGCTCGCTGCGCTCAAGGGCGTGTTCTCCGGTGTCGTCGAGGAGCAGGTGTCGTACGTGAACGCTCCGCTGCTGGCGGCCGAGCGCGGGGTCGGCGTTGACCTCATCGTGGAACCCCTCAGCCCCGACCACCGCAACCTGGTCACCGTGCGGGGTGGCCTCGCCGACGGCCGGCAGCTGTCGGTGAGCGGAACCATTACCGGCCCCAAGGACATCGAGAAGCTCGTCGAGATCGACGCCTACGGCCTCGACCTCCAGCCGGCCGACCACTTGGCCTTCTTCCGCTACCACGACCGTCCCGGTGTCGTTGGCGAGCTGGGCCGGATCCTGGGCGAGCACAGTGTGAACATCGCGGGCATGCAGGTGAGTCGTGACGAGCTGGGCGGTCACGCACTTATCGCGATGACGGTCGACTCGGCCATCGAGCCGGATGCGTTGGATGAGATCGTCGAGGCGATCGGGGCTCACGAGGGTCGATCCCTCGATCTGGATGACCTGATCTGAGGTGAGCGCCGCCGGGTTCGGTGTCGGTGGCCTTCGTCCTTGACCTCGACATGGCCGCCCGAGGGTGACAACCTTCGGTCGGTGACGCACGAGCCGTACTACCAACCAGACCTTGCGCGGATTCACCACCTCGGGTTCGGATTCCACGCTGACGCCTGCGCTCCCGGAGTCCTCGACCTCTTGACTCACGTTCGCGAGCGAGACGGACTGGTCCTCGAGGTTGGATGCGGCAGCGGTCTTCTCACCCATTACCTCTGCGATGCCGGGCACCGCGTTATCGCGACCGATGCCTCCCAAGCCATGATGGACCTGGCCGCTGAGAATATCGGCGGCCGAGCAGAAGTCCGACAGCTGACGCTCCCCGATGACCCCGTGCCTGCCGTCGACGCGATCGTCTCGGTCGGACATGCACTGAGCTACCTGCCAAGTCAGGAGGCGCTCGACCGGGCGCTGGTCGCACTCGCGACTGCCCTACGTCCCGGTGGCGTCTTGGCCATCGACCTCTGCGACCTGGAATGGGGACGTCATCGGCGGGGTGAGCGCGCGGCCGGCTGGGTGGGCGAGGACTGGGCGATTGTCACCGAGTTCCCGTTTGAGGGTGAGGATCGATACATCCGCGAGATGACCACTTTCACGCGGACGTCTGACGGCACGTACCGACGTGGCCACGAACGACATCACAACGTCCTCGTCGACACCTCGAAGGTCCCCGCGAGGCTTGCGTCCTTGGGGTTGGCGGCCGAGGTGCGACCGGCCTTCGGCGATGAGCGGCTCCCAGTAGGGCTGGTGGCGGTCGTGGGGCGTCGCCCCTAGCCGGTCACCCGCCACTGGGCGCGGGCACGTCCAACCGGCGACCCATGGAGCGGGGCCGGCCGTCCGGAATCTGAGACAGGCTCACCGCCCCCTGAGACGGCCTCGTAGTCTGGAGGCATGTCGCACGCCTACAAGCTCGCTGTGATCGCCGGAGACGGCATCGGACCTGAGGTCGTCACCGAAGGCCTCAAGGTGCTCGACGCCGTCGCCGGACGCCACGACGTCACCTTCGACCGCAGCGACTACGACCTTGGTGCCGAGCGCTGGCACCGCACCGGCGAGACGCTGCCCGAAGCCGCGCTCGACGAGATCCGTGGGCACGACGTGATCCTGCTGGGCGCCGTAGGGGATCCGTCGGTGCCCAGTGGCGTCCTCGAGCGTGGCCTGCTGCTGCGCCTGCGCTTCGAGCTCGACCACCACGTGAACCTGCGACCGGTGAAGCTCTATCCAGGCGTCTCCACCCCGCTTGCGGGCAAGACCCCTGCCGACATCAACATGATCGTCGTCCGTGAGGGCACTGAGGGTCCCTACGCCGGGTCGGGCGGTGTGCTACGTCGCGGAACGCCTCACGAGGTGGCCACCGAAGAGAGCCTCAACACCGCCTTCGGTGTCGAACGAGTGGTGCGAGACGCGTTCGGTCGGGCGTCGCAGACCTCACGTCGTCACCTGACCCTGGTCCACAAGAACAATGTGCTGACCCATGCGGGCGCTCTGTGGACGCGCACCTTCGAGGCGGTGGCCGATGAGTTCGCCGACGTCAGCACCGACTACCTGCACGTCGACGCGGCCTCGATGTTCTTCGTGACCAACCCCGAGCGTTTTGATGTCGTCGTCACCGACAACCTCTTCGGTGACATCATCACCGACATCGGAGCAGCCATCGCCGGAGGCATCGGGCGTGCGGCGTCCGGCAACCTCGACGTCAGCGGAACCAACCCGAGCATGTTCGAGCCGGTGCACGGATCTGCTCCGGACATCGCCGGGCAGCAGAAGGCCGACCCCACAGCCACGGTCCTCTCGGTGGCGATGCTGCTCGACCACCTCGGCCGCGACAAGGAGGCCACAGCGGTGGAGGAGGCGGTGTCCAACGACCTCGCCACCCGCGGCGACCGCGTACGCTCGACCGCACAGATTGGTGACGACCTGGCGTCGGCCGTCGCCACGTCCTGACTCGACCAGCCGGCCACCCCGCAAACGGGCATCTGAAAGGTACCGTCCCGCTCATGACCTCGATCGCACGCAAGCCCACGTCGCAGCCACTGTCGGACGACAAACGTGAGGCGATCTTGGCCAGCCCGGGGTTCGGGCGGTACTTCACCGACCACATGGTCACCATCGAGTGGACCGAGGGACGGGGATGGCACGATGCCCAGCTCGTGCCGTACGGGCCAGTGGCACTCGATCCGGCCACCATGTCGTTGCACTACGGCCAGGAGATCTTCGAGGGCCTGAAGGCCTACCGCCGCGCGGACGGGTCGATCGCGACGTTCCGGCCCGAGATGAACGCCCGGCGCTTTCAGCGTTCGGCCCACAGGTTGGCGATGGCCGAGCTTCCAGAAGAGCTCTTCCTGGAGTCGATCGAAACGCTGGTTGAGCAGGATCAGCAGTGGGTACCGGGGCACGACGAGATGAGCCTGTACCTGAGGCCGTTCATGTTCTCGACCGAGGTGGGTCTGGGGGTCAAGCCGGCGAGCTCCTACCTGTTCATGCTGATTGCCTCACCTGCCGGCGCCTACTTCCATGGCGGCATCAAGCCGGTGTCGGTGTGGCTGTCGACCGAGTACGTGCGGGCCGCACCCGGCGGAACGGGCGAGGCAAAGTGCGCCGGCAACTACGCCGCGAGCTTGATCGCCCAGGCTCAGGCGGCGTCCGAAGGCTGCGACCAAGTGGTGTGGCTCGACGCCGCAGAGCGTCGATGGGTCGAAGAGATGGGCGGGATGAACCTCTACTTCGTCTATGGGTCAGGTGACTCAGCACGACTGGTGACCCCAGAGCTCACGGGGGCACTCCTGCCAGGAGTAACGCGCAGCTCCATCATCCAGGTCGCCGCAGATCTTGGTCTGCCGGCGACCGAAGAGCGGATCAGCATCGAGGACTGGCGTGATGGCAACGCCGACGGCTCGATCACCGAGGTGTTCGCGTGTGGGACGGCCGCCGTGATCACTCCGGTTGGCCACGTGCGTCATACCGGTGGGGATTGGGCGGTAGGGGACGGAAGCCCCGGGCCGGTGACCGAGCTCCTCCGGGCGACGCTGCTCAACATCCAGCACGGGCGTAGCGCTGACACCCACGGTTGGATGCATCCCCTGGTCGAGGCGCAGCGGGGCTGACGACGTTGTGCGATGGAGCCTGACGACCGGCTAGGCGGCCGTGCAGATCTGCTCGACCGCGTCCACCGCGAGCTGTCCCCGCACGGCGTACCCCTCGGGGGAGGGGTGAACGTCACTGCCGCTGAACCAGTCAGGGTGCAGCACAGAGACGTCGTTCCAGCCGATGAGGTGCACGTTCGAATGTGAAGCCGCGAGCTCGTCCAGGGTGAGGTTGATCGCGTCACCGGTTTCGAGCCTCCAGACGTCGAACCAGACGACGCAGCGATCGTCTCCTGCGATTTCCAGGAGCGCTGCAGCATTGGTTGGAAACTCTTCTGGGTTGTCGTTTGTCCCGAGACTGACGACCCAGGTCATCGGCGCCGATGTCGCGTACGACGCCAGCAGCGAGACACTCGTGGCTGTCGCCCGACCCTCGGCTGCGTCGACCGTGAGGGGTCGCTCGCCAAGCCCGG
The DNA here is from genome assembly GCA_024644435.1 of Actinomycetes bacterium. Taxonomy (GTDB): domain Bacteria; phylum Actinomycetota; class Actinomycetes; order JAHEKZ01; family JAHEKZ01; genus JAHEKZ01. The sequence goes on from JAHEKZ010000006.1 coordinate 43,827, forward strand.
CATCGACGTAGCCTTCGATCCCCACAGCCAGCGAGTCGCCCAGAAGCAGCACCGGCGACGTGTCGGGGAAGACCGACGGGGCCGACTGTGATCGACCTGGAGATTCTGCGCTGAGTGCGCGTGCCTGACGTTGGGCCGTCCGTGATGGGCTCTGGGTCGTCACCACCGGGGATCTGGCCTCGGACTCGGGTGACGACCCCTCGCTGGCGGACCACGCGACAGCTACACCAGCGCCACCCAGCAGCGCCCCAACGCCGATCGTCAGGGCGATCCACCGGCGTGGCAGGCGGCCGGTTGCGCGGTGCTGTCCATGCTCCACGTGACTCCGGAGATTTGGGGGTGAGTGACTGTGTCACACTAGGGACGTGGCTCTGCCTCTCATTATTGCCTAGCGCAGCGGTGATCCCGCTGCGCAGACCTCTCGCTCGTGCGAGGGGTCTTTTTTCTGGAGGATGCGACCGTGAATCGCCCCGATGACGCTTTCCACGTGTACGACACCACGCTGCGCGACGGCGCCCAGCGTGAAGGCATCTCCTACTCGATCGCTGACAAGCTCGCGGTTTCTCGTTTGTTGGATGACCTCGGCGTTGGCTTCATTGAAGGGGGATGGCCAGGTGCCCTCCCGAAGGACACCGAGTTCTTCGCCCGAGCCCGGCAGGAGCTCGACCTGCGGAGCGCCCGTCTGGTCGCGTTCGGCGCCACTCGGCGGGCCGGCACCTCCGCAGCCGAAGACCCTCAGGTTCGCGCGTTGCTCGAGTCCGGCGCCGACGTCGTCACCTTGGTGGCCAAGTCTGATGTACGGCACGTGACGGAGGCGCTTCGCACGACCTTCGATGAGAACCTTGCCATGGTGAGTGACACGGTCGCGTATCTGGTGGGGGAGGGTCGGCAGGTGTTTCTCGACCTCGAGCACTTCTTCGATGGCTACCACCACGACCGTGACTACGGACTACGGGTGCTCGATGCCGGCCTGGAAGCCGGCGCCGACGTCGGCGTGCTCTGTGACACCAACGGGGGGATGCTCCCCATTGGGATCCATCGGATCGTGGGTGAGGTGCTGGAACGCGGCGCGGGTGTTCGACTGGGCATTCACTGCCAGGATGACACCGGATGCGCCGTCGCCAACACCCTCGCCGCCGTCGAGGCAGGCGCCACGCATGTGCAATGCACGGCCAACGGGTACGGCGAGCGCACCGGCAATGCCGACCTGTTCTCGGTGGTGGCAAACCTGGAGACCAAGCTCGATCGTCGGGTCCTGCCTCCGGGCCACCTCACAGAGCTGGTTCGGGTGTCCCACGCGCTGGCCGAGATCGCGAACATCGCACCCGACACTCACCAGCCTTACGTCGGGGTCTCGGCGTTCGCCCACAAGGCGGGGCTGCATGCGAGCGCCATCAAGGTCTCACCGGATCTCTACAACCATCTTGATCCGGCGCTGGTCGGCAACGACATGCGGGTGCTCGTGACCGAAATGGCGGGCCGGGCATCCATCGAGCTGAAAGGGCGTGAGCTGGGCTACGACCTGACCGAGGATCGTGAGGCGCTGGGCCGAGTGGTTGCCCGGGTCAAGGACCTCGAGGCGCGAGGCTACTCGTTCGAGGCGGCCGACGCCTCGTTCGAGCTGCTGCTCCGCGATATCACGGAAGCAGACAGTCGTCGCTACTTCACGGTGGAGTCGTGGCGCACGATCGTCGAGCAGCGACCCGGTGGAGAGATCGTCAGTGAGGCCACGGTGAAAGTGCGTGCGGGCGGTCGCCGTATCGTCGCGACCGGAGAGGGCAACGGGCCGGTCAACGCGCTCGACATCGGCCTGAGGCAAGCGCTCGGTCAGATCTTCCCGGAGCTGGCGTCGTTGGAGCTCGTCGACTACAAGGTCCGGATCCTGGAGGGAAGTGAAGGGACGGACGCGGTCACTCGAGTCCTTGTCGAAACCAGCGACGGAAAGGGTGAGTGGGACACCATCGGCGTACACGAGAACGTCATCGCGGCGTCCTGGGTCGCGCTCGAGGAAGCAATCACCTACGGTCTCCTTCGAGCCGGACGCGTAGCCGAAGAGCACGAGGAGAGCTGATCCACCGATGGCCGCTGGGCGCGTACGACGAGTGATCAGGCGCGGAGCCCTCGTTCTTGGTGCATTCTTTGGCTCGCTCCTTCTCGTGGCTGCGGTGGTTGCTCTCTGGCCCATGAGCACCGCCGAGCTGGAGGTGGCCCATTCCAACCCCGCACGCTCCTACGACGAGGCGGTTGACCAGTTCAACGACTGGGCGTCCGATGAGACTGACCTCGGGGTCTTCGAACCGTGTCGAAGTGGTCTGTACGCGTCCGGGAAACCGACTGATGTCTCGGTTGTACTTCTGCACGGGCTGACCAACTGCCCGCGTCAGTTCCAAGAGATGGCCAGCGACCTGCAGTCCGATGGCTACAACGTGGTCGTTCTCCGTGCTCCTGACCACGGGCTGGCAAACTCGAGTGGGGAGTCCATCGGAGATGTGTCTTTGGTGTCGGACTTCCGAGCCCAAGACCTGATCGACTGGGCTGACACGTCAATCGACATCGCATCCGGTCTCGGTGGTGAGGTTCGCGTGCTGGGGCTGTCGATGGGAGGTACTGCTGCCGCTTGGTCTGCGCAGTTCCGCGACGTTGATCGGGTGGTGACGGTGGCGCCGGCGCTCGGGCTCGCCCGTCTTCCAGGCTTCGCCAACGCGCCCTTCACCAACTTCTTCGCTCGGGTGCCGCCAATCTCGATACGTGTCACTGGAGACCTTGACCACAGCTACGCAGGTGAGAACAGCCGTGCTGCGGCAGAGATGCTCCTGCTCGGGCGCGCTGTCCGTGATGCGGCCGCTACCACCGAGCCTCTGACCGACAGCATCAGCGTGATCGTGAATGGAGCGGACGACCAGGTGCGCAACGATGACATCGCTTCGCTGGCTGACGATTGGAGCGACCGTGGAGCGGCCGTGAGAACGTTCACGTTCCCTGCTTCCCTCGGGCTGGTTCACGACGTGGTCGACGTCCAGCAACCCTTGCAGCAAACCGATGTGACCTGGCCGCTGCTGCTCGCCAGCCTTGAGCGCCCCGCTGGCGAGGAGCTCCAGCTCGATCAGCCGGGGTGATCGAGCTAATTGCCGTCACGCACGATGCCGGCGACCACCCGCAGCGTCAGAATGGCGCTGCTTGCTAGACCCAGGTAACCGAGAAGTTCGTCGAGTGGAACGCCTTCGGTGAGCTCGGGTCCGCCCTCCACTCCTAGCAGCAGGACTGAGCCGACTCCGAGCATGACCGCCACGAGCCCGAGCACGACCCGGTTGACCAGCCGCGTCAAGATGCGAACGTCATGGTCACTTCGCAGGAAGGACACACGCGCCTCGAGCTTCCCTGATGTCAGCTGATCGAGCATCGTGTCGATGCGCAGGGGCAGGCGGCGGATCCTAGGGAACTGAGTGGTGAGCTCCTTCATCACCAGTGTTTGGATGCCTTCGCCGCGCAGTGGGGCCCCCAGTCGTTCGACTGCAACCGACCGTGCCTCGGCGAGGAGGTCGAAGTCGGGGGAGATGGTGCGAAGGGTCCCTTCGAGCGAAATGAGGGTGCGGATGAGCAGGGTGATCTCGGGGCGTAGCACGATCTGGAACTCGCCAAGCAGGCGTACGAGGTCGCCGAGCAGCTGAACGTCGAGCTTGGCTCCTGGCGCCAAGCTCGATCCGAGCATGCTGCCGATGGCTCGCTCGAGGTCGCGCGGTCGAACTTCCTCGCGGAACGTTGCCAGGTCCTCAACCGCCTGCCGCATGGTCTCGGTGTCACCGGACGCCAGACCGCCAAGCAGGCTCATCATCGCCGTGCGCTCGGTGGGGCCGAGTCGCCCGACCGCGCCGAGGTCGATGAGTCCGAGGCTCCCGTCTTCTAGGAGCAGGATGTTGCCAGGATGCGGATCGGCATGGAATACGCCCTCATCGAAGATGTGGTGAAAGAACAGGCGGATAAGTCGGGTGGCCAGCTCGTCGGGCGACTCAGCGCCGGCCGCTACCGCTTTGCTGTCGGCGACGCTGTTTCCCGTTAGAGCTTCCTGCACCAGCACATACCGCCCGGAGAGCTCGCGGTAGATATGGGGAATGTGAACGCCCATGTCGTCGGGTGTCGCGGCATCGAGGAGGTCGGCGTTGGCGGCCTCGATCGTGAAGTCGAGCTCCTCGGCCAGACCGTCAGAGAACTCGGCAGCCATTGCCTCAGGGCTCAACGACAGCCCCAGGGTCGTGCGCTTCTCGACGAATCGGGCTGCCGCCATCAATGCCCTGCGGTCCCGGTCAAAGGCTGCCTCGAGCCCCGGCCGCTGCACCTTGACGATCACCGGGGTGCCATCGGCAAGGGTGGCGCGATAGGCGTGCGCGATCGACCCAGCAGCGATTGGATCCCAGTCGAAGGTGGCAAAGACCTCATTCGTAGAGCGACCCAGGTGACGTTCCACGCGGCGAGCCATTACGTCCCGAGGAGCCGGCTCCACCGAGCTGCGCAGCAGCGCCAGCTCTTGGCAGAATGCCGGCGGCAAGACGTCGTCGCGCGTGGACGCCACCTGACCGAGCTTGACGAACATGCCGCCCGCCTGCTCCACCGTGGCTCGCACCGACACGGCCGCTGACACACCGGGTGCGGTGGTTCCGTCGGACGCGGTGTCCAGAGAGTCTCGGCCAATCCCATTGGCGCGGGCGATCCGCAGCAGTTCCCAGTACCGGGTGAGGTAGGAAACAGTGTTGCGTGCATCGCGGATGGGGTGCGGGACGACGACCAGGCCGGCCTGGCTCCCGGTCGCCAGACTCCCAGCTGGCGCTGCTAGGTCGAAGGCGACGACGAGCATCATGGTGAACAGCAGGGACAGCAGGATCGTGTCGAGGAGCAGCCCGGACTCCCCAAAGGCCCTGTCTCCCAGACCGGCGGCCACGGCCAGGCCGAGCCCCCAGCCGAGAAGGCCCGCGATCGCCAGGCTCAACCACCCACGGCGCACGCCGAGGAGGCGGCCACTGATCACGGTCGTGGGCACAGCGAGGACGACAAGGATCAGCAGTTGAAGGGCCATGTCAGGGATGATAGGGGATTGGTCCGATCTGTCCCGTTGGGTACTTCTCGCCAGTCGCCGGTACCATTGCGCTGATGCTGCTTCGCGTTTCCTCGACTGATTTCACCACGCAGTCTTCTGCCGGTTCCGGCCCTGCCGGTGACGCCTCTGTGCGCCCACGTCGAGACAACACGCGCCTTCCCTATCTCCCGGGTCTCGACGGTGTCCGTGCTTTCGCTGTGATGGCGGTGCTCCTGTTCCACTTGCCTGCCCGGTTGCTTCCTGGTGGTTTCCTCGGGGTCGACGTCTTCTTCGTGCTCTCTGGCTTTCTGATCACCACGCTCTTGCTCGGTGAGATGGAGAGGACCTCTGGGCTCCGGTTCGGCGCGTTTTATTCGAGGCGGGCCCGCCGATTGCTTCCGGCACTGCTCGCCGTCCTGCTTGTCTCCGCAGTCTTGGTGCTGACAGTGGCTCGTGATGCAGCCTCCGTCTTCCGGCAGGACGCGATCTCGGCGCTTACCTACACCACGAACTGGTGGTACATCTTCGACGACCGCAGCTACTTCGAGGTGTTGGGACGCCCACCGTTGCTGCAGCATCTGTGGTCGCTCGGCATCGAGGAGCAGTTCTACCTGGTGTGGCCCGCTGTGGCTTTCTTCGCATGGAAGCGATGGGGACGCCGTGGGGTGGGAGTCACGGCCGTCCTCGGTGCGTTGATGTCGACGATTCTGATGGGCGTTCTCGCTGTTCAGGCCGACATCCCCGCATCGACTGACACGGCTCGTCTCTACTTCGGTGCCGACACCCATGCGATGACCGTGCTGGTCGGAGCGGCGCTTGCTGTCGTGTGGCGGCCGGGTGCGCTGCCCCGGCAGATTCCCCGATCCGCACAGCGAGTCGTTGCGGTGACGGGAGTGGGGGCGATTGTCGCGTTGTCCGCGGTCTTCGTGTGGGGCGCTGAGTCTTCGGCATGGCTCTTTCGAGGGGGATTCCTCGGCGTGGCGATCATCACCGCGCTGCTTGTCATGGCTGCCTCGCACCCGGCTGCGAGGTTCGGTCTGCTGCTCGGAAACCCCGTCATGAGGTGGCTCGGCACGCGGTCCTACGGCATCTACCTCTGGCACTGGCCGATCTTCATGGTCACCAGGCCCGACCTCGACGTCGCCCTGCGCGGGTGGTGGTCGGCAGCTCTCTCACTGGGTCTCACCTTCGCTGCGGCAGAGGTCAGCTACCGATGGCTCGAGATGCCCATCCGCCGCGGCGCACTCAGCCGTTGGCGATCGCGGATCTCCACCGGAGCGGTGCGGGCCAAGGTCGAGGCCGTTGGGGTAGCGAGCCTCACCGTTGCCGTCCTGGCCGCGGGCGGAGTGGCTCTGGCCTCCATGCCGGCCGTCGACAGCACGACCTACCTCGGGGGCGTAACCGAAGCCGGCGCCGGTGACCTGACAGCCAAGTCCAGTTCACCCGATACCGATTCTGGTTCCGGGCTGAGCGCGAAGGAACGACGGGAACAGCGACGTGAGAAGCGGATCGCCGCTCTGCCGCTGGAACAGCGACCCATCACCGCAGTCGGCGACTCAGTACTGCTGGGGGCGCGCACCGCGCTGAGCGAGCGACTGCCTCGCGTGACAGTCGACGCGGCGGTCGGCCGGCAGCCGGTAGACATTGCCAACCGCGTGCGCGAGCGGATCAAGTTTGATCGCCTTGCTGACGTCCTGATTCTTCAGACGGGGACCAACGGCACTCCGGACCCGCAGGGTTTCCCGGACTTCTTGGAGGGCCTGGGTGACCTGGAGCGGGTCGTCGTCCCCACGGTGCGCTCGCAGGTGCCGTGGATGGGTCAGAGCAACGACACGATCAGGGCTGCTGCCGCCAGGCTGGACAACGTGGTGGTCGCCGACTGGGCTCGCGAGTCGGCCGGTCATCGAGACTACTTCGAGGCGGACGGTACCCACCTGACTCCTCGCGGTCAGCAGGCTTATGCGCGGTTGATCCTCAGGGCGCTCCAGCAGCCCGAGAGGTGACGCAGGCGCCCTACCGGGTAACGTCCAACCCGTGCGTATCGCTCGCTTCACCGTTGCAGACCAGATCGCCTATGGAGTGGTTGACGGCGACACCGACGACATGTCGACCCTGACGGTCAATGCCATCGACGGCCACCCCTTTGCCCCGTTCGAACGGACGTCAGCGCGGTTTCCGCTGAGTGATGTCCGGCTGCTGCCCCCGGTGCTGCCGAACAAGCTGATCGGGATCGGTAAGAACTACGCCGACCATGCGCGAGAGATGGGGGGAGAGCCGCCGGCCACCCCCATCATGTTCCTGAAGCCGTCGACGACCGTGATCGGACCGAACGAGTCGGTCGTGCTGCCCGAGCAGTCGCAGCAGGTCGAGTTCGAGGGTGAAATCGCGGTGGTGATCGGACGCCTGTCACGTGAGGTCCCGTCGGAGCGCGTCAGCGAGGTCGTCCTCGGGTATACCTGCGCAAACGACGTGACGGCGCGAGACCTACAGCGCAGCGACGGGCAATGGACTCGAGCCAAAGGGTTCGACACCTTCTGTCCTCTTGGCCCCTGGATCGAGACCGAGGTCGATCCAGACTCTCTTGCTGTGCGCACCGAGGTCAACGGTGAGACGCGTCAGTCGGCCCCCGCCTCCGACATGGTCCATTCGATTGCTGATCTGGTGGTGTTCGCCTCGTCGGTCATGACGCTCATTCCCGGTGACGTGATCCTGACCGGCACACCGGCCGGAGTCGGCCCCCTCAACGACGGTGACCGGGTGTCGGTGACCGTGGCTGGTGTCGGCCGGCTCGACCATCGTGTGGTGGTGGCCGCCGGCTGATCCGTCACGCCCTCCTGGTCCGGGTCGGCACGCCTACGACCAGGTGCCACAGTGAAGCGAGCAGGACTCCCAGCGCCGCTCCGCCAACCACGTCGAGGGGAAGGTGCGCGCCGACCACGACTCGGGACAGCGCGACGGTGGCTGCGAGGACCCATGCCACCGTCCGCCACCGTGGGGTCAGGTACGGCGAGATGACGGCGGCGCAGGCGAAGGCGACCGTTGCGTGTCCACTCACGAAGCCGAGTCCCTCGGTCACCGCGGTGGATCGCACTGCTGCGTCTCCGAGCTCGGCCGCGGGTCGTCCGCGCTCGATACCGGCCTTCATGGCCTTGGCGAGCCACCACCCACCCCAACCGGCCACCAGGGCCCCAGCCGTGGGGCGCCAGGAACGCGAGACCTGCCAACCGACCAGCGCAACGATCGGCGGTGCCCAGGCGCTGCCCAGCTGCATCGGCAGCCAGAGGACATAGTCGAGCGAGCGCGGAACCTCGTGCAGGCCGCTAAAGACCTGAGCCTCCCAGGTCGGCACACCACGGGCAGCGATTGCCGATGACCCGGCCAGAACCGCGGCGCTGGCGGCTGCACTCCACGCCCATCGGCGCGGGCGGACGACAGAGGTCGGCATCGCGTCAGCCTCGACTCACGACGGCATCGACCCGGCGGTCGATGAGACGGGCATACTTCTTCGCGCCGCTGGACGTGAGGTGGTAGCCGTCCGACTCGACGACTCGTGGGTGGCGTTTGACGAAACGTCTCCAGTCGATGAGGTAGGTGTTGGAGAAGCGCGCTGCGCATCGCTTGATCACCCGGTTGTTCGGCTTGGCCCAGCTGCGAGGCACCTTGACCGTCACAAGGAACAGTCGACGCTTGCTGCCGACGGCAGTGTGCATCGCGCGACACTGCTGCTTGGTGAACGTGCCATTCGTGCCGAGGTGCACGACGACGTTCGTGCGCAGGGAACGGTCGCGGACCTTGGCTCGCAACAGATCCAACCCCGTCTGCACCTGGCGACTTGTCTTGGCGTCTACCGTGAAACCTCGGTGAACGAGCCGCGCCTTGGCGCCCAGCATCACCGAGTCGCCCAGCGCAAACCGCCCCGGTGAGGCGGCCTGTGCCGATCCGGCGGGCAGCTGGACGCCTGCGGCGAGAAGGACGGCAACAACCACGGCTATGCCGTGACGCACGACGGGGAAATGCACTACTGATCTCCTTCGGCGAGTTGAGGTGGCCGATCACCGCAAGATCGGCCAAGATCATCGATCGTGACCGGTGACAGCGAACCCTCAGCAATGGCCGAGCGTACCGTCGAGGTGGGTGGACGCCAGGTGACGGTGGTTGCTTCGGAGTCAAAGTCCTGGGTCAGAAGTCCGGTCGACTTCATGCGGCTCATCGTGTCAGCGGTCGCCGTAGGTCTCAGCGTGCTCGGGCTCAGCTACCTGCAAGGAACCGCCGCCGGATTGTCCGGTGACTTCGCGGAGATCACGCGAACTGCGCCGGGGTTCTTCACCCTGAGCATCTACGCCACCTTTGATGTCGTCGCCTCGCTCATTCCGATGGCGGTGCTGATCTGGATCCTGGTGCGGCGCCGGTGGCGACTGCTCGGACTGTACTTCCTGACAAGCACCATCGTGAGCTTCGTGTTCACACTGCTCTCCGGGCCGATCCAAGCCCGAGTTCCTCAGGTCCCCAACCCCCCTGACGATCTTCCTTCGTGGGCCACCGAGCTCGTGTGGACGCCGGAGGGCATCGGCAGTCTGGCTGCCGCGCTGGTGGTGAGCGCACCCTGGATGAGCCGGCGCTGGCGGCGCACCGCGTGGGTGCTGCTGCTGGCGGTGATCCCTTCGGAGATGCTCGTGGGACTGGATGCTCCGTCCGGTCTGCTCGTCGGACTGGCGGTGGGCTGGTTCGTCGGATCGGCGACCGTCGTCGCGTTCGGCGCACCTCAGCGGAATCCCACCGCCGTTGACGTCGTCGATGGTCTGGCGAGCTCGGGGCTCGTTCTCACCGAGCTCCGGCGAGCCGGGGTGGACGCGAGAGGGTCGACCCCCTACTTCGGAGTTGGCGCCGACGGCAGGGCCTACTTCGTCAAGGTCCTTGGCGTCGACGAACGAAGCGCTGACCTGATGTTCCGGGTGTACCGGTGGCTGAGGCTGTCCGGTGTCGGTGACGAGCGCCCCTTCAGCTCCCTGCGGCGCGCCGTCGAACATGAGGCCATGGTGTCGGCCATGGCCGAACGTGCGGGGGTGTTGACGCCGCCCATCGTGGCTCCCGTTGCGCTGAAAGACGACTCCATGGCTCTGGTCTACGAACGGGTGGACGGGCGCTCCCTTGACGGCGTCGAGACGAGCGAGATCAACGACAGCGTGCTCCGAGGTGTCTGGGAGCAGGTCGCCATCTTGCGCCAGCAGCGCATCGCTCATCGAGACCTCCGTAGTGCCAACGTCTTCCTCACTGCGTCAGGTCGACCCATGCTGATCGACTTCGGATTCGGTGAAGTGGCGGCAGACGACCTGCTGCTCGACCAGGACGTGGCGCAGCTGGTCATGTCAACGGCCGTCGATGTCGGCGCCGAGCGTGCGGTCGACGCGGCGGTCGACGTCCTGGGACCTCAGGCAGTCGCCGCGGCTGCGCCGCGCATGCAGCCGCTCACCCTTGCCGGGGCTACCCAGGCCGCGTTGAAGAAGGACAAGAAGCTGCTGGGTGAGGTCCATGTGCGCGTCGTGGAGCGAACTGAGCTGCAGGAGGTGGAGCTGGCCAAGGTCGAGCGCGTCAAGCCGCGTACCGTCCTGTACGCCGCGATGCTGTTCGTTGCGGTCTGGGTGCTCATCCCGCAGTTCGCGGACCTGCCGCGAGTTCTCGAGCAGGTCCGCGGGGCCAACTGGGCCTGGGCGGTACCAGCTGTCGTGTTCTCGCTGCTCACGTATCTCGGTGCGGCATTGGCGCTTTCGGCGAGCGTGAAGCAGCGGTTGTCGGTGGCCAGGACCACGTTGGTGACCCTTGGCGGCTCCTTCGTCAACCGGGTGACGCCAGCCAAGGTCGGTGGTATCGCACTCAACATGCGTTACCTGCAGAAGCAAGGCGTCGACCCGGCCATCGCTGCCTCATCGATCGGCCTCTATCAGGGCGTTGGCATTGTCGTTCACCTCAGCTTGTTGGTGACCTTTGGCCTGTGGGCCGGTCGCACCGTCTCGGTCAGCGAGTTCCTTCCCTCCGGGACGATCATCTTCGTCATTTCGGCCGTGGTGCTCGTGCTGATCGGTGTCGCGATCGGCATACCGAAGGTCCGCAAAGCCTTTCGTACGACAGTCCGACCGCAGCTGGCCAAGATCCGCGCCAGCTTCATGGACCTCCTACGCAGCCCAGGTCGGCTGGTGATGCTGGTGCTTGGTTCAGCGATTCTGACGCTGAGCTACATCGGTGCTCTCTGGGCCAGCATCCAGGCGTTTGGCGGCGGGATTCCGATTGCCGGGATTGCCGTTGTCTTCCTGGCCGGTGCCTCGATCGCGTCTGCTGCGCCGACCCCTGGTGGGATCGGCGCTGTCGAGGCTGCTCTGGTGGCTGGGCTGACCGCTCTCGGTCTGGCCTCGACGGTGGCGGTGCCCGCCGTCTTCTTCTACCGGCTGGCAACCTTCTGGCTTCCGGTGCTCCCTGGCTGGATCGGCTTCACCGTGCTCCAGCGCCGCGGAGACATCTGAGCAGCTGTCGGCACGACCGGTTGGCTCGCTACTCTCAGGTCACCCGTCTCTCAAAGGACCTCATGAGCACCGCCACCTCTCCGTCGACCGTCCGCGTCCGGTTCTGCCCTTCGCCCACCGGCAATCCTCACGTCGGAATGGCTCGGACGGCCCTGTTCAACTGGGCGTTCGCCCGCCATCACGGGGGAACGTTTGTCTTCCGGATCGAGGACACCGACTCCCAGCGCGACTCGGAGGAGTCGTACGAGCAGCTGGTCGATGCGCTCGGTTGGCTGGGACTCGACTGGGACGAGGGACCAGGGGTCGGTGGACCGTTCGCGCCGTACCGGCAGTCCGAGCGACTCGATCGCTACCGCGATGCCGCGGACCGTCTGGTCGAGTCAGGTCATGCCTACCGGTGCTACTGCACGCCCGACGAGCTCGAACGGCGTCGTGAGGCCGACCGGGCGGCGCATCGGCCGCCGGGATACGACGGACACTGCCGCGATCTCAGCAGCGAGCAGGTCGACGGGTATGAGAGTGACGGGCGGCCATCGGTTGTCAGGTTCCGGATGCCCGAGGGGGAGTCGTTCAGCTGGCACGACCTGGTGAGGGGTGACGTCACCTTCCCGGCCGGCGAGGTGCGCGACTACGTGCTGGTCAGGGCCAACGGTGACCCGCTCTACACCCTGGTCAATCCGGTCGACGACGCCTTGATGCAGATCACCCACGTGCTGCGGGGCGAAGACCTGCTCTCGTCGACACCGAGGCAGCTTGCCCTGTGGGCCGCACTCCGCGAGACCGGCATCGCAGAAGGACCCATCCCCGCGTTCGGTCATCTGCCTTATGTCATGGGGGAGGGAAACAAGAAGCTCTCCAAGCGCGACCCGCAGTCCAACCTGCTGATGTACCGCGAGCTCGGCTACCTGTCAGAGGGGATGACGAACTACCTGGCGCTCCTGGGCTGGGCCATCTCAGAAGACCGTGACCGCTTCTCGCTGCAGGAGATGGCCGACGCCTTCGATATCGGACGGGTGAACGCCAGTCCGGCGAGGTTCGACTTCAAGAAGTGCACCGCGCTCAACGCCGACTGGATCCGACTGCTGGACGGGGACGACTTCGTGGCGCGACTGCTGTCGTTCCTGTCAGAGGAACGGGGAGTCGGCATGGACCAGATGCGCCAAGGGATCGTTCGGGATGCAGCGCCTCTGGTCCAGGAGCGGGTCGAAACCCTAGGTCAAGCCGTCGACATGCTCACCTTCCTACTGGTGCCCGAAGCGGAGTTCGAGGTCGACCCCGAGGATGCGGCGAAGATGCTGACGGCCGACAGCCGACCCGTCCTCGTGGCGGCGCGCCAGGCCCTTGAGTCGCTCGACGGGTGGTCGACCGAGGCGATCGAAGCAGCGCTGCGGACGGCCCTCATCGACGGGCTCGGCCTGAAGCCCCGCGTGGCCTTTGGGCCGGTGCGCGTCGCGGTATGCGGACGCCGCGTCTCGCCGCCGCTCTTCGAGTCCATGGAGCTTCTCGGTCGTGAGCGCGCCCTGGGCCGTCTGGCCGCCGCGCCGGTCACGGATAGGTAACGACTCCAGGGCGCGGTCGGGTGTGCAAGCGCATGGACAAGGGGCGATGTACTCTCATCCCGGCCCTTCGTACGTGGGGTATATCTTCGTCGAGAATCTGCTCGGCCCATGGAGAGGATTCACATGTCCACAGGAGTTGCTCGCCGACCGGGAATTGTCACCTTCGTCGGTGTCATCCTGCTGATCCAGGCCTTCCTCGGCCTGGTGGAGGGAATCGTTCTGCTCGCTTTCCGCGACAACGTCCAAGACTTCCTGGCGGAGTATGGCGACACGCTCTCGGACGGCACCATCACAGGAACCGCGATCGGCGGTCTGATCGCAGCGCTCCTTCTCGGACTCGCCGGCTTCGGCATCTTGGGAGGCAGTCGTGTGTGGCGGTTGCTGACCGTTCTGGTTGTCGCGCTCCGGATGGCGTTCTCTCTCTACGCCATGATCATCCACCCGCATGGTGCCTACTTCACCAGCGGTCTGGTCACCCTGTTGATCGGCTTCTTCGTGATCTGGGCGCTGTACGGCCACAAGGAGTCTGACGAGTACTACCGGGCGTCCTAGCGCAGTCGCAGACTGGTGGGGGCTGAGTCCGGACGGACCGGCCCCCACTGTTCTGCGAGGCTGAGTTGGGGAGACCGGATCCGATTCGGTATCGTCGGGGGTCTCCCGGACCACATCTGGGAGTGCCATTGGGGTATGGGGTAATTGGCAGCCCGACGGTTTCTGGTTCCGTTAGTCTAGGTTCGAGTCCTGGTACCCCAGCGCGTTGGAGCAGTGCCCCGCCTGGGTACTGTTTCCCGACGTTCAGCGCCGCCTGCGTTATCCGGATTGAGCGCTGAGCACGCACGGCCCCGTTGTGTAGCGGCCTAGCACGCCGCCCTCTCAAGGCGGTAGCGCGGGTTCGAATCCCGTCGGGGCTACGCGCCGAAGGCCCAGGTCACTCGACCTGGGCCTTCGCTTCTTCCTGGCTCTACCCGTGCGCGCGCAGCAGCTCGGTCAGCGAGTTCGCGGCGTGCACGACCGAGGGTGCGTGCAGCCGGCCCGGTTGACGGGTGAGGCGCTCGAGTGGCCCCGACACCGATACCGCCGCGATGACCTTGCCGCCGGGACCACGCACCGGCGCGGAGACGCTGGCGACACCAGCCTCGCGCTCGCCGATGCTCTGTGCCCACCCGCGCCGGCGGACGGCTGCGAGCATGGACGCGGTGAAGCGGGCGCCCTTGAGCCCTCGGTGGAGACGATCGGGCTCTTCCCAGGCCAGCAGCACCTGGGCAGCCGATCCAGCCGCCATGGACAGCACCGTGCCGACCGGAACGGTGTCACGCAGGCCCGACAGTCGCTCGGCTGCGGCCACGCACATGCGCTGCTCGCCCTGGCGGCGGTAGAGCTGGGTGCTCTCGGCCGTCGTGTCGCGCAGCGAGTTGAGGATGCTGCCGGCAGCCGCGAGCAGTCGGTCCTCGCCGGCGGCAGCGGCGAGCTCGCCGAGCCGTGGGCCGAGCACGAACCGGCCCTGGAGGTCGCGGCCGACCAGGCGGTGGTGCTCGAGTGCCACCGCCAGTCGGTACGCGGTCGGGCGTGCCAGGCCGGTGGCTGCAACCAGGCCGGCCAAGTTCTGTGGGCCGGCCTCGAGTGCTCCGAGCACCAGGCTGGCCTTGTCAAGAACACCGACTCCGCTAGACTTGTCCATAACCCGATACTGTCGTTTCGACATCTGAGACGCAAGTCTCGGGCGCAAATACCCGAAAGCTGCTGTGAGTCAGGAGGAGCGATGGTCGCCGAGGCTGAGCCACGGACGTTGGCGGAGAAGGTGTGGGAGTCCCACATCGTGCGTCGCGCCGAAGGAGAGCCCGATCTGCTCTACATCGACCTGCACCTGGTGCACGAGGTGACCAGCCCGCAGGCCTTCAACGGCCTGCGCGACGCCGGACGCAGCGTCCGGCGTCCTGATCTCACCTTGGCCACCGAGGATCACAACGTTCCGACGCTGCAGATCGACCGGCCGATCGCCGACCCGGTCTCGCGCACCCAGGTCGAAGCCCTTCGGAAGAACTGCGCGGAGTTCGGCGTACCCCTCTATCCGCTCGGCTCCGACGAGCAGGGAATCGTGCACGTGGTGGGCCCGCAGCTCGGCGTGACCCAGCCCGGCATGACGGTCGTCTGCGGTGACAGCCACACCTCGACCCATGGTGCGTTCGGTGCCCTGGCCTTTGGGATCGGCACCAGTGAGGTCGAGCATGTCCTCGCCACGCAGACGTTGCCCCTCAAGCCGTTCAAGACGATGGCCGTGACCGTCGAAGGTGAGCTGCCGGCCGACGTCACCGCCAAAGACCTCATCCTGGCTGTCATCGCTGAGATCGGTACCGGCGGCGGCCAGGGCTATGTGCTCGAGTACCGGGGTAGCGCCATCGAGAAGCTCTCGATGGAAGCCCGCATGACGGTCTGCAACATGTCGATCGAAGCGGGAGCCCGCGCCGGCATGATCGCGCCGGACGCCACCACCTTCGATTACCTCAAGGGACGCCCCAAGGCGCCATCGGGCAGTGACTGGGATGCGGCAGTCGCGTGGTGGAGCAGTCTGCCCACCGATGATGGCGCCACGTTCGACCGTGAGGTCGTGATCGACGCTAGCCGGCTGAGCCCGTTCGTCACGTGGGGGACCAATCCGGGGCAGGGGCTACCGCTGTCGTCGTCGGTTCCGGACCCCACACAGATCGCCGACCCTGCTGAGAGGTCGGCCGCCGAACGTGCGCTGGAGTACATGGAACTGGTTCCGGGTACGCCGTTGTCGGCGATCGACGTCGACACGGTATTTCTCGGCTCGTGCACGAACGGGCGCATCGAGGACCTCAGGGTCGCTGCCGAGATTCTGCAGGGACGGCACGTTGCTGACGGGGTGCGCATGCTCGTGGTGCCGGGGTCAGTTCGGGTGCGCTTGCAGGCCGAGTCCGAGGGCCTCGACCAGGTGTTCACAGGTGCAGGTGCCGAGTGGCGTCACGCGGGGTGCTCGATGTGCCTCGGGATGAATCCCGACCAGCTCGCGCCGGGTGAGCGCAGTGCCTCGACGTCGAACCGAAACTTCGAGGGTCGCCAGGGCAAGGGCGGCCGCACACATCTCGTCTCACCGCAGGTGGCAGCGGCTACCGCCGTCACAGGCAGACTGACCAGCCCCGCCGACCTTGCCGTCCGTGCCGGTGGTTCCGCGGCCAACGCCTAGCAGGAGGAGCTCAGATGGAGAAGTTCACGACCCATTCCGGGCGGGTGCTGCCGCTACGTCGCAGCAATGTCGACACCGACCAGATCATCCCCGCCGTCTACCTCAAGCGGATTACGCGCGACGGCTTCGAGGATGGTCTGTTTGCCGCGTGGCGCAAAGACCCCGACTTCGTTCTCAACCGTCCGCAGTTCGAGGGTGCGACCGTGCTGGTGGCCGGGCCTGAGTTCGGCACGGGTTCGTCCCGGGAGCACGCGGTCTGGGCGTTGCAGAACTATGGCTTTCGCGTCGTGATCTCGCCACGGTTCGCCGACATCTTCCGGGGCAACAGCTTCAAGGGCGGACTGCTGACGGTGGAGCTCCCAGAAGGTGTCGTCGAACGGATCTGGGCGCTCGCCGAAACTGACCCGGGCGCTGAGGTGACGGTGGATCTGCGGACTCGAACGGTCGATTTTGCCGACGAGTCCGTCGCCTTTGAGCTCGACGAGTACGCACGCTGGAGGCTGCTCGAGGGCCTCGATGATGTTGGTTTGACCTTGCGGCACACAGATTCTGTGGATGCCTTCGAGTCTGCCCGTCCCTCCTGGATGCCCAGAACGGTTGCCCTGTAAGGGTTCGCGGTCAAGACCACGCCTCGGCAATATTCGCGATGTGACGAATCTCCTTACAAGATAAGGACTTTTCCGGCGTGTAGGCGTTGCCCCTGGGCCACGGATTGCCTAACGTTCCCATCGTCGGGAAAACGCCCGGCTACACAGGCTTTCGAAGGGGAAGTAGTGAACAAGGCTCAGCTCATCGATGAACTCGCCGGCCAGTTCGACGGAAACCGCCGCGCAGCACAGAACGCACTCGAGGCGGTGATCGGCACCATCACCCGCCAGGTGGCAAAGGGTGAGCCCGTCGCCATCACCGGCTTCGGAAAGTTCGAGCGTCGGATCCGTCCGGCCGGCAAGGCCCGCAACCCGCAGACCGGGGCTGTCGTCAAGACCAAGAGGAAGTCTGTTCCCAAGTTCACCGCGGGCGCAGAGTTCAAGGCAGTCGTGAACGGCGAGAAGAAGCTTCCGGCTCCTGCCAAGAAGGCAGCTGCCAAGAAGACCACGAAGAAGGCTGCTCCTGCCAAGAAGGCAGCTGCCAAGAAGGCTCCGGCCAAGAAGGCCACGAAGAAGGCCACCAAGAAGACGACCGCCCGCAAGCCTGCCGCGAAGAAGGCACCAGCGCGTAAGGCTCCGGCAAAGAAGACGGCGCGCAAGCGCTGATCTGCTCGACGCATTCAGCACAGAGCCCGGACCGTCAGCGGTTCGGGCTCTGTGCTGTCCGGCAGCCCTCAGCCGTTCGTCGGAAATGTCACCAGGGTCATCGCTGAGACCACCACGGGGGATGCGTCTGGGTCGACGAGCACCTGCAGCCGCTGCCCTGGCCGCATGGTGCGTAGCGCGCCCGGCTCCCACGCGGAGGGCTCAAAGGGGATGACGACACCCTGATCGGTGATCACCGACCCTGATCCGCGCGTCTCGTGGAAGACGTGCACAGTCGCCTGGGTCCAGGATGCAGCCATGCGGCGAGCCTATCTAGTTGAGGGCGTCGTGCTGGGTCTCGGCGAGGAGGGCTGACGTGTGGGGCCCCAGACCGAGGCGCTGGCCTCTCCGAAGACCCTCGATCGTGTCGACGTCACTGCGGACATCGACGCCGGCCGACAGCAGGACAGCACCGGTTCGGCGATGAGCGGCCGCTGATCGATCACCGAAGTGGGGCTGCAGGTCGACGGGGTCGCGTGCGGTGAGGACCGTGGTTCCGCGCTCATCGACATCGTCGACCGTGGCCTGACGATGTCTCAGCGCCAGCTGAAGCACCTGCGCCATGGACTGGGGACGAAGGGCCGGAAGGTCGGCGACCACCACTGCAAGCGGTACCGAGGGGTCGGCCTGCTCGGCGCTGAACCACACCAGGGCCTGGCTGAGTGATGACATCCCGCGTGGCTGGACGACTACGTCCGCGTCGGCCGCTGCGGAGTCGGAGAGGCCGAGGTCAGGCGTTCTGCCGAGGATGCTGATCTTGAGGACGTCGGGTGTGGCGGCGAGGGCGGCTACGGTGTCGGCAGCCATGGCCCTGACCAGGCCGAGGCGTACCGCCTGAGGCAACGCCAGGCGTGACTTGGCGTCGGGTGACCCCTTGAGGGGAACAACGACATGCCACATCTGATGCAGCGTAGGTTGTCACGGTGACCTGACGACGGGTGGTCCGGAGGGAGTGAGAGTGGGAGCTGATGGCAGTCCCGGCGTGACGTACTCCGTAGCGCGAGCCATCCTCCGCCCCACACTTCGGGCCGTCTCCCGGCACGCCTGGCTCGGGCAGGAGAACATCCCACGCACCGGCGGATGTGTCGTGGTCTCCAACCATCTCTCGCATGCCGACCCGCTGCCGCTGGCTGACTTCCTCGACGACGCCGGCCGACATCCCCGGTTCCTCGGCAAGGCTGAGCTTTTCGACGTCCGGGTTCTGGGCAGTCTGCTGCAGGACGCGGGCCAGATTCGGGTGCAGCGGGAGAGCGAGCACGCCGGTTCGGCCCTCGCGGCAGCGGTGGATGCGGTGCGGCGTGGTGAGTGCGTGGTGATCTACCCGGAGGGCACGCTGACTCGCGACCGACGTCTGTGGCCGATGGCGGGGAAGACCGGTGCGGCCCGCGTCTGGTGGCAGACCCGCTGCCCCGTCATTCCGGTCGCTCAGTGGGGGCCACAGGAGCTGCTGGCGCCCTATGGGCGCATTCCCCGGGTCTGGCGTCGCCCGTTGATGCGGGTGTCGGCAGGTGTGCCGCTGACGCTGCCGAGTGACGAGCCGCCCGACTACCGGAAGCTGACCGCAGCCATCATGAGCTCACTCAGCGAGCTGGTCGCCGTACTGCGCGGCGAGCAGGCGCCGACATCGGTATTCGATCCCCGCGCGTCCGAGCTACCTCGAACTGGCAACCCGCGCAAGAATCGACCAGACCAAGGGAGCGGTCACGATGATGTGCCGCCCGACGACCAGGGGAGGTCCTGATGCAGGCGGCAGTCATGGGTCTCGGATCCTGGGGCACGGCCTTTGCGATGGTCCTGGCAGACGCCGGCCACGAGGTGCGGCTCTGGGGGCGCAACGCCGAGACCGTCGCCGAGGTCAACGAGTCGCGGTGCAACGCACGGTTCCATCCGGATCTGCAGCTCGCCGCCGGGGTCGTCGCCACGACCGAAGCGGCTGAGGCCCTCGACTCCGCCGACCTGGTGGTGCTGGCCGTGCCGGCACAGTCACTGCGGGAGAACCTGCAGATGTGGGGTGGGGCGGTGCCGAGGCAGGCTGTGACGCTCAGCCTCATGAAGGGGCTCGAACAAGGCTCACACGCTCGGATGAGCGAGGTCGTGGACGCCGCCACACGGTGTCCTCGGGAGCGGATTGCGGTGCTCTCCGGTCCGAACCTCGCGCGAGAGGTCGTCCAACGTCAGCCGACTGCGAGCGTCATCGCCTGTCTCGATGAGGATGTCGCCGCTGAGGTCCAGGAATGGACCCGCACCCCCTACTTCCGTCCCTACACGAACACCGACGTTGTCGGCGTCGAGCTCGGCGGGGTCGTGAAGAACGTCATTGCTCTCGCGACCGGGATGGCCGAAGGGATGGGTTTCGGCGACAACAGCAAGGCGGCGATCATGACGCGGGGGTTGGCCGAGATGACCCGACTGGGGGTCGCCATGGACGCCGACCCGCTGACGTTCATGGGCTTGGCCGGCGTCGGCGACCTGATCGCGACCTGCTCGTCACCGCTGTCCAGAAACCGCACGTTCGGTGAGAACCTGGGGCGTGGCATGACGATGGGCGAGGTCTCCGCCATCACTGCGCAAACGGCGGAGGGAGTCACGTCGTGCGCCGCTGTTCTCGAGCTGGCCCAGGAGCACGGGGTCGACATGCCGATCGCCGAGCACGTCTCGGGTGTGGTGACCCAGGGTTGGTCCCCCCGTGACATGGTCGTCTCGCTGATGAGCCGGGTCGCGAAACCGGAGTGGCACCAGGGCGCGACCTCACCCATAGGCTGAAGCGGTGACCCACGTTCCTCGCACCCGCGTCGCGGTCGTCTTCGGCGGTCGCAGTACCGAGCACCAGATCTCCTGCATCTCCGCCGGTGGCGTGCTTCGCGCTCTTGACCCGGAGGAGTTCGAGGTCGTGCCGGTGGGCATCACGCCCGAGGGCGCATGGGTGCTCGTCGACAACGACCCGGAGCGCCTGGCGATCACGTCCGGTCGCCTGCCGTCGCTCGACGCGGGGTCAGGGGCTCCTGTCGTGTGGACCGCGGATCCGTCGCGAGGGATCAGCGTGCACGAGCCCGGCCACGTGCCCGAGGTACTGAGCGACGTCGACGTCGTCTTCCCGCTTCTGCACGGCCCCTACGGCGAGGACGGCACCCTTCAGGGTCTGCTCGAGCTCGCCGGCGTGCCCTACGTCGGTTCAGGGGTACTGGCCAGCGCGGCCGCCATGGACAAGGCGGTGACCAAGGTTCTGGTCGCGGCCGCGGGGATCACCCAGACTCCGTACGTGGTCATCAGCGACCGCGAATGGACCTACGACCGGGCGGCGGCGCTCGGATCCGTTCGCTCGCTGCAGCTGCCGGTGTTCGTCAAGCCCGCCAGAGCCGGGTCGAGTGTCGGCATCAGCCGGGTGACCGACTGGGCCGACCTCGAGCTGGCGATCGAACAGGCACGGGACCATGATCCGAAGACCGTTGTCGAACAGGGCATCGTCGGCCGTGAGATCGAGTGCGGCGTCCTTGCTCGGACGGATGGCAGCGGACCCGAGTCCAGTGTGTGCGCTGAGATCCGGGTTCTGGGTGACCACGACTTCTACGACTTCGAGGCCAAGTACCTCGATGACGTCACCGAGCTGGCGGTTCCCGCCGATCTGCCCGACGAGGTATCCGATCGGGTGCGTCAGGCCGCGTGCGCAGCCTTCGATGCCGTCGGCTGCGAGGACTACGCCAGGGTGGACTTCTTCGTGACCGACGGCGGCGACGTCGTCTTCAACGAGATCAACACGATCCCGGGGTTCACGCACATCTCCCTCTTCCCGCGCATGTGGCAGGAGTCAGGTGTCGAGTACCCCGAGCTGGTCGCCCGCTTGGTGCGTACGGCGCTGACCAAGCGTCGCGGGCTACGGTGACGTGGCGCTCGAGTTCGCCCGCTCCGGTACGGCCGCGGTCACGGCGGCCGAGATCTCGGTGACCGGCCCAGCCTCTGGGGCGTAGTCGTCGGGCACTGTCACCTCGACGTACGCCTGGCGTCCAAAGGTGGTGAACAGGTATCCCTTCGTCAGCTCCTCGGCGAACCAGTCGACGTCGTTGATGCTGGTCAGCTGCGACGTGCGGCCGAGAGCCGCCGGGCGTGGCACGCCACAGCGCAGGACGATCGCCGGCGTGCCCCATGCCGCGGTGAACGGCGATTCCGGCTCGGTCGCTCGGGCCTCCTGGCCGGCCACGGTGTCGGGGAGCTGCGTCGAGAGCTCGGTGCAGACCGAGAGAACCGTGGCATTCATCGCCTCCCCGCCGTCGATGTCGGGGGGTTCAACCGTGACCGGGCCTGAGCAGGCCACGACGGTCGAGAGCAGTGCGACGCCCCCGATGGCACCGGCTGCCGAGCGCGGTCGACGTGCCCGTGAGATCGAGGTCACGCCTCAGAGATTGATGACCGGGCAGGTGAGTGTTCGAGTGATTCCCGAGACGGCCTGCACCTGGGCGACGACGAAGCGGCCGAGCTCGTCATCGCTGTTCGCCTCTGCCCGCACGATGACGTCGTAGGCACCGATCAGGTTCTCGGACAGGGTGACGCCAGCGATCTTGGAGATCTGATCGGCCACCTCGGCTGCACGTCCGACTTCGGTCTGGATCAAGATGTATGCCGTGACCATCACGAACCTCCCGTCTGCAGGCCATGACCGTACCTGGTCGAGTGCGCTATGAGCGACCCCTCGAAGGCCAGCACACCGGCCGACTCGGTGGGGGAACGCGGTGAGTTCGCCCTCATCGAGGCGATCACGCGACGGTTGCCACAGGGCCCAGAGGTGCTCATTCCACCTGGCGACGATGCTGCTGTTGTCCTGATCGACGGTTCCCCGACGGTGGCAACCACCGACGTCCTGGTGGCCGGAGTCCACTTCCGTACGGACTGGTCGGGGCCCGATGACATCGGTCACCGGGCCGCCGCAGCCAGTCTGGCCGACCTGGTGGCGATGGGGGCCGACCCCGTCGCCCTGGTGGTCGCTGTGGTC
Source organism: Actinomycetes bacterium (assembly GCA_024644435.1). GTDB lineage: Bacteria > Actinomycetota > Actinomycetes > JAHEKZ01 > JAHEKZ01 > JAHEKZ01. The sequence continues at coordinate 66,450 of JAHEKZ010000006.1, forward strand.
GCTCCGCGCGACACCGACGCCGCGTGGGTGCTGCGGCTCGCTGACGGGCTGCGTGACGAGGCGGCCGCGGTCGGCGCGTCCGTCGTGGGGGGAGATCTCTCGAGCGGTGACCAGCTGACGGTGGCGGTGACTGCCATCGGCGGGCTGAACGGGCGAGAGCCGGTGCTCCGCAGCGGGGCACGCCCGGGGGACCAGGTGGCGCTGGCCGGTCGACTGGGGTGGGCCGAGGCGGGTCTGGCCGTGCTGACGAGGGGGTTTCGGTCACCGCGCGCGCTGGTGGACGCCTATCGGCGTCCGGAAGTGCCCTACGCCGATGGACTGGCCGCGGCCCGGGCCGGCGTGCATGCCATGTGCGACGTCAGCGACGGTCTGCTGGCCGATGTGGCGCACCTGGCGTCGAGCAGTGCAGTGCGCGTCGACGTGCAGAGCGGCGAGCTCGAGATCGCCGAGCCGCTCGCATCGGTGGCGGCCGCCTACGGAAGTGATCCGCTGGCATGGATTCTCAGCGGCGGTCACGACCATGCGTTCGTGGCCACCTTTGACGCGGACGCCGCGCTACCTTCCGGCTTCACCCGGATCGGGGCGGTGGCTGCTCCGGCGTCCGCGAACGAGGGGGAGCCAGACAAACAGCCCTTGGTGACCGTGGACGGTGAGCCGTGGATCGGAAGATCAGGCCATACACACTTCGGCTAGCGAGTGACCTTGCCGGCCTTGATGCACGAGGTGCAGACGGTCAGCTTGGTGGGTGTGCCACCGATCGTGGTGCGCACGGTCTGGACGTTGGGGTTCCAGCGTCGCGGCGTCCGGCGGTGGGAGTGGGAGATGCTGTTGCCGAAGCCCGGGCCCTTGCCGCAGACGTCACACTTGGCAGCCACGGTGGCTCCTTCAGGACTCAGGCGGCCTCGGGGGCCGCGGCGCGCACCCCGAATCGGGAGACGCAGGTTCGAACGTGTGGAAGGCGCTGATCTTGGTCTGAGACAGCCAGCCGAGACTACCCGATGGCGGCGCAGGCACCCAAACCGGACGTCGGTCGCGGCGGTTAGGCTCTCACGTCGGTGGCGAAGGGAGGCGTTGGTGACGACCCACACGGGCAATCCGCCGTTCGGCACCGCCGAACTCAGCGACTGGGCGGCCAGGGGCGGCGTCCTCCTCGAGGCGGCCAGGTACGACATCGACGCCCTGAACGTCTTTCCCGTACCCGATGGAGACACCGGCACGAACCTGCTCCTCACGTGGCAGGCGGCCACCGACGCGTTGGCCGAGGTCGGCCAGGCGGCCGGCTCGGGCTTGAGTCTGACCACCGCTCTGTCAGCGTGGGCCCGAGGAGCCCTGCTGGGAGCCCGAGGCAACTCGGGCGTCATCGTGGCCCAACTTCTGCGGGGCATCGCCGAGTCGGTGGAGAGCCAGGTGGCTGCTGACCAGCTGACCTCCGGTGACACCGACTGGGGTCCGGTCGTCGCGGTCGCACTCTGCCGTGCCGCAGACCTGGGCTATGCCGGGGTGGCGCGACCGGTGGAGGGGACCATATTGACGGTCGCCGCGGAGGCCGCACGGGCAGCGCAACGACATACGCATACGGGGCTGGTCGGCGTCCTCGCGGCGGCGTCCGAAGCCGCTGCCGACGCACTGGCCCACACCACGGAGCAGCTGCCGGCCCTCGCCGACGCTGGCGTGGTCGATGCCGGGGGACAGGGGCTGGTGCTGTTGCTCGAGGCGCTGCGCGGGGCCGTCGACCCGCTGGCACCCACTCCCCACGAGGTACTTGCAGCATTCGCGCTCGGGCGAGCGACCCCGCCGGTCGCCGGACACCTCCCGTCCGCGCTGCACGGTGCCCTGCACGCCGCTGCCGGCGATGGCGCCTTCGAGGTGATGTACCTGCTGGAGGCCGACGACCATGCCGCCACTGGCCTTCGGTCCAGCCTCGATTCCCTCGGCCAGTCGGTGGTCGTGGTCGGTGGCGACGGCCTGTGGAACATCCACGTCCACACAGACGATGCCGGGGCCGCCGTCGAGGCCGGTGTCGGCGTCGGACGGGTCTTCCGCATCCGGATCACGCCACTCGACGCTCCGACTGCGCCCGAGGTCGAGCCACCGCGTCACGGCGGGTCAGCCGAACTGGCTCGTCGTGCGGTGATCGCCGTCGCCTCCGGCCCCGCTCTTGGCGCCCTCTTCGAGAGCGTAGGTGCGCTGGTGGTGCTGGGTGGTCCCGGACTGCGTCCCACGCCCGGGGCCATCGTCGATGCCGCAGCCGGTGCTACCGAGGTGCTCGTCCTGCCGAACGACGACGATCACCAGGCGGTGGCGTACGCGGCCGCGGCCGAGCTGCGGGGTCGAGGCGCGCAGGTGGCCGTGCTGCCGACCCATGCCGAGGTCCAGGGGCTGGCGGCAGTGGCGGTGCACGACGCCGGCAACTCCTTCACAGACGACGTCGTCGCCATGTCGGCTGCGGCAGCGGCCACGAGGTTCGGCGGGGTGGCGCTCGCTGAACGCGAGGCGATGACCTCAGCGGGGATCTGCCACCCCGGAGACGTCCTGGGGATCGTCGAAGGCGACATCGTCGTTCTGGGTGCGGAGCCCGTCGCGGTCGCATGTGCGGTGGCCGACCGCATGCTGGCGGCCGGCGGCGAGCTGGTCACTCTCGTCTGTGGTGACGGGCCCTTCTCGGGTCGACCGGTCGCCGAGGCGGTTCGCCGGCACCTGCACCTGACCCGACTCGACGTCGAGGTTGCGCTCTACGACGGAGGCCAGTCGCACTACCCGCTTCTGATCGGCGTGGAATGACCCTACGCGGCGGTTGGAGGCACGATGAACGGCTCGGGTGACGTCGCGTCCTGGTGGGGAAACTCGCTGCGTGGTGTGGTCGGGGGCGCCACGGCCAAGGCCCTGGGGGCGATGGGGCTGCACACTGTCGGCGACCTGCTCGACCACCTGCCCCGGCGCTACGGCGAGCACGGTGACCTCTCCGACATCGGACGACTGCAAGTGGGTGATCAGGTCACCGTGCTGGCTGAGGTCGCCGAGGTGTCCTCCCGCCGCATGCGTCAACGCAAGGGCACGATCGTCGAGGTGGTCGTCACCGATGGCCGCCACCCTCTCTCGCTGACCTTCTTCAACCAGCCATGGCGGGCGCGTCAGCTGAAGAAGGGGATGCGCGGCCTGTTCGCCGGAACGGTCGACTCGCGTGGTGGGCGGCGCCAGCTCACCCATCCCGAGTACGTCATCTTCGGATCGAGCGAGTCCTCCGAGCGCGAGCCGCCCCAGCCAGCCGAGCCAGCCGAGCCAGCCGAGCCAGCCGATCAAGAGCTGTCACTCGAAGGAGGTGCCGCTGACCTCGATCGAGATCTTCAGCTGCTGCAGGAGTTCACCGACTACTTGATCCCGATCTACCCAGCTACTGCGGCGCTTCCGACCTGGCGGATCCAGAAGGCGGTGCAGGTGCTGCTCGACACCATGCCCGAGCTGCCAGAGATCACTCCGGCATCGGTGGTGGCCAGAGAAGGCCTGATGACCCGTACCGATGCCTACCGCTGCCTGCACCGTCCGCGAACGATGGACGAGGTCCAGGCGGGTCGCCGACGGTTGGCCTATGACGAAGCCCTGGTACTGCAGACCGTCCTGGCCAGGCGTCGTGCCGCGCTGGCGAGCAGCGACACGACCCCGAGAGTCGCGTCAGCCCAGGGGTTGCTTGCGGCATTCGACGCGCAACTTCCGTTCACGCTGACCGCGGGCCAGCGCGAGGTGACGGCCGAGATCACCGGAGATCTGGCCAGGTCCCACCCGATGCACCGACTGCTGCAGGGTGAGGTCGGCTCCGGAAAGACGATCGTCGCGCTCCGCGCCATGGTGACGGTGGTCGACGCCGGGGGACAGGCCGCCCTGCTGGCACCCACAGAGGTGCTGGCGCAGCAGCACTTCCGCACGATGACGGCGGTTCTTGGTTCCCTCGCAGACGGCGGCCTCCTCGGGTCACCGCCGGAGGCAACCCGAGTACGGCTTCTGACCGGAAGCCAGCCGACAGCTGCGCGCAGATCGGCACTGCTCGACATGGCATCGGGTGACGCGGGCATCGTGGTGGGTACCCATGCGCTGCTGCAGGAGCACGTCGACTTCTTCGATCTCGGTTTGGTCGTCGTCGACGAGCAGCACCGCTTCGGGGTTGAGCAGCGTGAGGCACTGCGGGCCAAGGCAGCCACACCGCCGCACGTTCTGGTCATGACGGCGACCCCCATCCCGCGAACCGTTGCCATGACGATCTTCGGTGACCTCGACGTCTCGACCCTCACCGAGCTGCCCCACGGACGTCAGGCCATCGACACCCATGTGGTTCCCACGGCAGAGCGTGCGCACTATCTGGACCGGGCTTGGCAGCGCATCACTGAGGAGGTGAGCGCGGGGCGACAGGCGTACGTCGTCTGTCCCCGGATTGGTGACGACCTCGACCTCGGTCCATCGGCCACCGACGATCTCGACTCCTCGGTTGGGGGCGAGCTGCACTCGGTGCTGTCTCTGGCGCGCCAGCTGGCCGACGGCCCGCTCGCCGAGTGCCGGGTAGCGGTGCTGCACGGTCAGCTCCCCGCCGAGGCCAAGGACACGGTGATGTCGGGCTTCGCTGCCGGCGAGATCGACGTCCTGGTGGCCACCACGGTGATTGAGGTAGGCGTCGACGTTCCCAACGCCAGCGTCATGGTGGTCATGGATGCCGACCGGTTCGGCGTCTCGCAGCTGCACCAGATCCGTGGGCGCGTCGGGCGTGGTGACGTGGCTGGGCTCTGCCTGCTCGTCACCGACCTGCCCGAGGGTGCTCCTGCTCGTGAACGGCTGCACGCGGTCGCGGCTACGACCGATGGTTTCGAGCTGTCGCGGATCGACCTCGAGCAGCGTCGAGAGGGTGACGTGCTGGGGTCGTCCCAGTCCGGTGTGCGTTCGAGCCTGAGGGTGCTGCGGGCGGTCTCGGACGAGCAGATCATCGTGGCGGCCCGCGGTGACGCGGTGGAGCTGGTCGAGGCCGACCCCGACCTGCTGAACCACCCCGAGCTCGAAGCCGCCGTGAGCACCCTCGAGTCCGCTGAGCAGGCCGACTACTTGGAGAAGTCATGAGCCGACCGGGGACCAGCTACCAGGTGACTCGGTAGCACAGTGACAGGGTGACAGGGTGACCAGGATCGTTGCCGGACGTGCCAGGGGTCGGCGGCTCAGCGTGCCGTCCACCGGCACCCGACCGACTTCGGACCGGGCGCGCGAGGCGGTCTTCTCCAGCCTCGAGTCGATCAGGGGCCCCTTCGTCAATGCCGTGGTCCTCGACCTGTATGCCGGCTCAGGAGCGCTGGGGCTGGAGGCCGCGTCGCGGGGTGCCGTGCGGGTCGATCTCGTCGAGTCCGACCGTCGGGCGGTGCGGGTGATCGAGGACAACGTGTCCGCGGTCGTCGATGGCTCGCCGGATCCTCACCCGGTCGTGTCAGTGCACAGCGGCAGCGTGCACCGATGGTTGACCCGAGCGGTGGCAGCGGCCGGTTCGGGGACAGCGGTGGCGTACGACGTGGTCTTCTGCGACCCGCCCTACAGCACGTCCAGCTCGGACGTGGCGGAGGTGATTTCGACCCTGCGTGAGGCTGGGCTGCTGGCCGATGGCGCACTGGTCGTCGTCGAGCGGGCCCACCGAGCCTCCGACTGGCACTGGCCCGCGGGGTTCGGCGCGCTGCGCGACAGCGCCTACGGCGAGGCACACCTCTGGGTCGCTGCTGTCGAGGCCGGCGGACCGCCCAGTGATAGCGTCGCGCCGTGCTGAGCGTCGTCTGTCCCGGATCCTTCGACCCGGTCACCAACGGTCATGTCGACATCATCGAGCGGGCCTCCAAGCTCGCCGACCAGGTGTACATCGCGGTGATGGTCAACAAGAACAAGCGGGGCCTGTTCCCCGTGGAGCGGCGCATCGAGCTCCTCGGCGCCTCTCTCGAGCACCTGGACAACGTGTCGATCGAGACGTTCTCCGGCCTCTTGGTCGACTACTGCCAGGCGCGAGGTGCCCGGGCGATCGTCAAGGGCCTGCGCGCGGTCGGTGACTTCGACTACGAGCTGCAGATGGCGCAGATGAACCACCGGCTGACAGAGGTCGACACGCTCTTTGTGGCCACGAACCCGCTGTACTCCTTCCTCTCGTCCAGTCTGATCAAGGAGGTCGCCGCCTTTGGTGGCGACATCGAGGGACTGGTGCCCGCCCCAGTGCTCGAGCCCCTCGTGGCGGCGTTGAGGTCACCGGAGCCCCCCGCATGAGCATGCACGGCAGTTCTGCCTGACCTGGAGCCATCCAGGGTCAGGCACCCATCGATTCCCAGGAGGTCTCGTGGAGATCCACGACAAGCTCGACGAGCTGAGCGAGGCGCTCGAGAGCGCGCGAGCGGTGCCGATGTCGGCCTCGTGCATGGTGAACCGCGCCGATCTGCTCGCTGGGCTCGATGATGTCCGGCGTCAGCTGCCGGCCGACCTCAAACGGGCCGACGCCCTGCTGGCAGACGCGGAGGCAGTGATCGCGACCGCCCACCGCCAGGGCGATGAGATCATCGCGGGTGCGCACGACGAGAAGATGCGGCTGGTAGCAGACACCGAGGTGCTGGCGCAGGCTGAGCGCGAGGCGGGGCGGATCATCGCCGGTGCCGAGGCCGAGGCCGACCGCATGCAGCGCGAGATCGATGACTACATCGATGCCAAGCTGGCGAACTTCGAGCTGGTTCTCACCAAGACCCTGGAGGCGGTGGCCAGGGGACGCGACAAGATCGCTGGGCGTCGTGCGGTGGAAGAGCTGTCCGGGATCGACCTGCCCGACTTCGACGAGGGGCAGCAGGGGGCCGAGGGCGAAACCCGGCCCTGACACCACCCCCTGACCCGACCCCCCTTCCGCACCCCTCCTGCCGCACGTCTCGCGCAGGTGCGCTCCCGGTTTGGGCCGTCCGGCCGGCTCGGCTACCCTGGTGCGTGGTCTCGTCCCTGAGGCCGCAGTCCAGACTGCCCAAGGTCGTGCCCAGCCTCGCTCCGACGAGGTAGCGGGTGTGCGCCAGGAGAACACCGAACGTGTCCCGCCTCAATCCGCGAGACCCGCTGGTACTCGACACCCAACAGGTGGCGAGACGCCCCGGGACGATGATCGAGGTCGAACGCACGGTGGAGGCACCGTCTGGGCTCGGCACAGACGTGGTCGGTGTCCCCGAAGGTTCGCCGGTCGAGCTGCAGCTGCGGCTCGAGTCGGTGGTCGAAGGGGTGCTGGTGTCCGGCCTCGGCCGGGCGCAGGCGAGAGGTGAATGCGTACGGTGCCTGGATCCGGTCGTGATCGACCTGGTCCTGCACCTGCAGGAGCTCTTCGCCTACCCCGAGAGCGCCGCAGCTGATGCGGACGAGATCGTGCAGGTGGAAGACGAGTTCGTCGACTTCGAGCCCGTGCTGCGGGACGCCGTCGTGCTCGCCTTGCCCCTGCAACCGGTGTGCCAGGACGACTGTCTCGGCCTCTGCGCCATGTGTGGCGCTCGGCTGAACGACGACCCGGAGCACCAGCACGACCAGGTCGACCCTCGATGGGCCGCCCTGGGAGAACTGCACCAGAACGACTGACCAGCAACAGACGCGCTGAGCGCGTCCTACGGACTAGAAGGGCATCGCTGTGGCCGTCCCGAAGCGGAAGACGTCGCGCTCCAACACCCGATCGCGTCGGGCTAACTGGAAGGCGGCCCGTCCGACCGTCGTCACGTGCGACCGCTGCCGCGAGCCCAAGCTCCCGCACGTGGCATGTCCCACCTGTGGCACCTACAACGGCCGACAGGTCACCTCGGTCTGAGCGGTCCCTGTTCGTGACCGCCTCTGATGTCGACCCGGCCACGGTGCCGCACCCGCTGCTCGCCGCCCTCCAGGTCGAGCTCTCGGCGTCCATGCTGGAACAGGCGCTGACGCACCGTTCCTACGCCTACGAGAACGGTGGGCTGCCGACCAATGAGCGCCTGGAGTTCCTTGGTGACTCGGTGCTCGGTCTGGTGGTCACCGAGCGGCTCTACCGAAGCCACCCCGACCTGCCCGAAGGTCAGCTCGCCAAGCTGCGCTCGGCGGTGGTGAACATGCGGGCTCTGGCCGAGGTGGCCCGATCCCTCGGGCTCGGCGAGCACCTCCGACTGGGCAAGGGCGAGGAAGCCACCGGCGGTCGAGACAAGTCGTCGATCCTGGCCGACGGTGTCGAGGCCCTGATCGGTGCTGTCTACGTCGAGCAGGGCATCGACGTCGCCACCGGAGCGGTACATCGGCTCTTTGACCCGGTGATCGAACGGGCCCCGCTGCTCGGTGCCGGTCTCGACTGGAAGACCAGCCTGCAGGAGCTGTCCGCCGAACGTGAGCTCGGCGTCCCCGAGTACCGGATCGACGAGTCAGGTCCAGACCATGCCAAGTCTTTCGTGGCAACGGTGGTGCTGCGGGACGGCGCGCACGGCAGTGGCCGGGGCAACTCCAAGAAGGAGGCCGAGCAGGAGGCTGCCGCTGTGACCTGGGAGGAGTTGACCGCCGACTCTTCGACCGATGCTCCTCGCGAGGACGCCCAGGCCGTTGACCGCGCCGCTACTGACTCGGCCGCCCCTGAGTCCGGTGCCTGAGCTACCCGAGGTCGAGACCGTCCGGCAGGGCCTGGAGCACCATCTGGCCAGCCGAACGATCGTGCGGGCCAGCGCCTTGCACCCGCGAGTCGCCCGTCGCCACCTGCTCGGCGGTGCCGACCTCTGCGACCGGCTGACCGGGCGCCGCTGCCTGGGTGTCGAACGGCGCGGCAAGTACCTGTGGGTGCCGATGGAGCCGCGGGACGATCCTGAGGGTGAGGCTCTGGTGGCCCACCTGGGGATGAGTGGACAGTTCCGTGTCACCGACCAGCCGTTGCGCGGCCACGGCCACCTGCGGTTCGACGCACTGCTCGATGACGGCCGGTGGTTGTCGTTCCTTGACCAGCGCACGTTCGGCGGCCTGTCGTGGGATGTCCTGAGCCCGGACCGGCTCGGGCTGCGCGTGGTGCCGACGACCCTCCGACAGATCGCACCCGACCCGTTCGAGGGCGGCTACGACCTGGATGCCGTTGTTTCCGACATCCGGCGGCGGCGCAGTGAGATCAAGCGTGTACTGCTCGACCAGCGTGTGGTGTCGGGCATCGGCAACATCTACGCCGACGAGGCGCTCTGGCGGGCGAAGGTGCATCCCGAGCGATCCGCGCACCTGATGCCGGCGAAGGCCGTCGTCGCGACGCTGCAGGCCGCGCGAGACGTGATGGCCGAGGCCCTCGGTCAGGGAGGGACGTCGTTCGACGCCCTGTACGTGAACGTCAACGGCGAGAGCGGCTACTTCGAGCGGTCGCTGGCGGTGTACGGGCGCGAGGATCTGGCGTGCCGTCGGTGCGGCGCGCCGATCCGGCGGCTCCACTTCATGAACCGCAGTTCGTACGTGTGCCAGCGCTGTCAGCGGCCACCCCGCCGTAGCCCGCCGCCGTAGCCCTCCCGTGCGTCGCAGCCCCCAGCGCAGCCCCCCAGCCCAGCCCCCCAGCGCGTCGCCCTAGCCCGTCCGGGTGATCAGATGGGCCGATCACGCAGGGATCGTGACCTCTTCTTGACCTTCCCGATACAGGAGTGTCACCCTGAAGGTCACTACGTTGTCCAGGAAGGGGCCCTCTAGTCATGGCGAAGGCGATCTTTGGCCACGTCGGCGGTCCCGACCCACGACTTCTCGCCGAGGTGGCGCGTCTGCGTCGCCGCGTGAGCGAGCTCCAGTCCGAGGTCGAGCGACTCACTGCCGAGAACCAGGCTCTGCTCCCCGAGACGATCGGTGAGTCCCTCGTAGACGAGATCATCACCCTCGACACCGCCCGCCCCGAGCACTCGGCTCCCGCGCTCGCCTGAGCCCGCGTTCGTCACCCGTTGGGTGGTTCTGCGCGTCCAGTGACGTCGGCTGCACGCTGATCGGTAGGCTGGCTCCGTTCGTGATGAAGGTGTTCGACCCGCTCTGACCGGCGAGGCATTCCCCACCGTGCCCGGTCGTTGCCGGTGCGGTGCAGGCCGTACCGGTCCGTCCACCCCTGATGTGGGAGGGCCCGCACTTTGTGGGGCCCATCGGCGTCGGGGGCCGACACCGCAGGAGTAACCCCCGGTGTACCTCAAGACCATCACGCTTCGTGGGTTCAAGTCGTTCGCCTCGGCCACGACGTTGCGCTTCGAACCGGGCATCACCTGCGTCGTGGGTCCCAACGGATCCGGCAAGTCGAACGTCGTCGACGCGCTCTCCTGGGTCATGGGAGAGCAGGGCGCCAAGTCGTTGCGCGGCGGCAAGATGGAAGACGTCATCTTCGCCGGGACGTCGGGGCGACCACCGCTCGGGCGTGCCGAGGTGGTGCTCACCATCGACAACACCGACGGCGCGCTCCCGATCGACTACACCGAGGTCACGATCTCGCGCACCATGTTCCGGAACGGCGGTTCGGAGTACGCGATCAACGGCGAGCCGTGCCGGTTGCTCGACGTCCAAGAGCTGCTCTCCGACTCAGGCATTGGTCGCGAGATGCACGTCATCGTCGGACAGGGGCAGCTCGACAGCGTCCTGTCGGCCACACCAGAGGACCGTCGCGGCTTCATCGAGGAAGCCGCCGGCGTGCTCAAGCACCGTAAGCGCAAAGAGAAGGCGATGCGCAAGCTCGACGCGATGGAGGCCAACCTCGTCCGGTTGACCGACCTGACGTCCGAGCTTCGGCGGCAGCTCAAGCCCCTCGGCCGACAGGCGGAGGTCGCCAGACGAGCAAGTGTGATCCAGGCTGACGTCCGCGATGCCCGGCTGCGGATCCTGGCCGATGACCTGTCGGGATTTCGAGTGGCCCTCGAGCAGGAGGTCGCTGACGAGAACGCCCTGCTGAAGCTGCGCGCCGAGGCCGAGGCGGCTCTAACGACGTCGCAGCAGCGCGAGGTCGAGCTCGAGAGCGCCGTCGCGGCGACGTTGCCCGCCCTCACAGCCGCGCAAGAGACCTGGTTCCGGCTCTCCGGTCTGCGCGACCAGTTCCGTGGGCTGGCCACCTTGGCCACCGAACGAGTGCGGTTCGCCGCCGATGTCCCGACCCACCGAACCTCTGGCCGCGAGCCTGAGGACATGGAGCGGGAGGCCACCGAGATCCGCGAGCAGGAGAGCGCGCTCGGGGGAACCGTGCAGCGAGACCGGGTCACCTTGGCGTCGGCCGAGCAGTACCGGCTCGAGGCCGAGCGGGCCCTCAGCGCTGAGGAGGCCCAGATCGCCGGTCAGCTCAGGGCCATCGCCGATCGACGCGAGGGCATGGCGCAGCTCGCCGGCAAGGTGTCGGCCGCGCGCACCACCGTGGAGTCCGCAGCGGCCGAGCGGGAGCGGCTCGCGACCACCTTGGCGGAGGCCGAAGCCCGTGCGAGGCGAGCGCACGAGGAGTTCGCCAGCGTTGAGACGCAGATCGCCGGCCTCGACCAGGGCGAGGTCGACCTCGATTCCGAGTTCGAGCGGGCATCCCAGGCCCTCGCGCAGGCGCAAGAGCGGGTTGCTGCGCTCCGCGAGGAGGAGCGGACGGCGGAGCAGGAGCGGGCCGCGTTGGTGGCACGGGTCGAAGCGCTCGACATCGGCCTGGACCGCAAGGACGGCTCGGCGGCGCTGCTCGCTGCCTCCGACGACGTCTCGGGCCTCCTGGGCTCGGTTGCTGCCATTCTCACGATTGAGCCGGGTGCAGAGGCAGCGATCGCTGCAGGACTCGGAGCCGCCGCCGACGCTGTCGCCGTCGGATCGGTTGAATCCGCCGTCGGTGCCCTGGCGCTGCTGAAGCGCGATGACGCCGGACGCGCCGGCATCGTCGTCGGGGGAGGAGAGGACTTCGGGTCACGTGAGTGGCCGTCGTTGCCGGGATACGCCACCTACGCCGTCGATCTCGTCCAGGCTCCCGAACAGGTACGGCCGGCCCTGCACCGGCTGCTCGACCGCGTCGCTGTCGTGGATGGGATCGACGACGCGCGCTCACTGATAGCCGCGCACCCTGACGTCACGGCGGTCACGCGCGAGGGAGACCTCATCGGTTCGGCCTTCGTGCAGGGCGGTTCTTCGAGGGCCCCCAGCCTTCTCGAGGTGCAGGCAGCGGTCGACGAGGCGAACGAGCAGCTGGTCGCCACCACCCACCGCTGTGAGCGACTCCGGTTCTCTCTGACGCAGAGCACCGCCAGCGAGAACGAGGCGCAGCAACGGGTGGACGCCTCGCTGGTCCGGCTGCATGAGTCCGATGCCAGGTTGTCGGCCGTAGCCGAACAGCTCGGTCACCTCGGTTCAGCGGCCCGCAACGCGGCTGCCGAAGCGGCTCGGGTGCAGTCGGCTATCGATGCGGCCGGTGAACGTCACGAGGTGGCCTCCGCCTCACTGGCTGAGCTCGAGGAGCGCTTCGCCTCGGCGGAGCAGGCTCCCGACGTCGATGAGCCGGACACTGGGTCCCGCGACCAGCTGGCTGCTGACCTGATTGCCGCTCGCGAGGCTGAGACCGAGGCTCGTCTGGCGGTGCGCACCGGCGAGGAGCGTGCGCGCGCCCTGCACGGGCGGGCCGACCAGCTCGATCGGGCAGCCGTGGCTGAGCGCACGGCCCGCGAGGAGGCCAGAAGACTGGCCGAGCGGGCCGCCCGTGAAGCGGAGGTCGCCCAGGCGGTGCTGCGCGCGTGCGACATCGTCGGCGGTCGCCTTGATCGATCCCTTCAGATGGGTACCGAGGCACGAACGGCCGCTGACCACGGTCGAACGGTGCTGGAGGCCGAGCTGCTCGACGTGCGGGCCCGCTCACGCGAGATCGTCGCCGAGCTCGACCAGCTCACCGACTCGGTCCACCGCGACGAGGTTGCGCGTACCGAGCAGCGCTTGCGGATCGAACAGATCGAGGCCAGGGCGATGGAGGAGTTCGGTGTCGACGTCGAGTCGCTGATCGCCGAGTACGGACCCGAGCTGCTCGTACCCCCGCTTCCGCTGGCGCCGGACGAGGAAGAGCCCGATCCGCCGCGCCAACCCGTGCCGTATGTGCGGTCCGAGCAGGAAAAGCGGCTGAAGGCTGCCGAGCGCAATCTGGCCATTCTCGGACGGGTAAACCCCCTGGCGCTCGAAGAGTTCACCGCGATGGAGGAGCGGCACCAGTTCCTCACCGAGCAGCTCGAGGACCTGAAGAAGACCAAGCGAGACCTGCTCGAGATCGTGCGTGAGGTGGATCAACGGGTGGAGCAGGTATTCACCGAGGCCTATCACGACGTGGCCCGTGAGTTCGTCGACGTGTTCGCTCGGCTCTTCCCTGGCGGTGAGGGGCAGCTGGTGCTGACCGAGCCGTCCGACATGCTCGCCACCGGGGTCGACATCGAGGCCCGGCCTCCCGGCAAGAAGGTCAAGCGGCTGTCGCTGCTGTCTGGTGGAGAGCGTTCACTGACGGCGGTGGCGTTCCTCGTGGCGCTCTTCAAAGCTCGGCCGAGTCCCTTCTACGTCCTCGATGAGGTCGAGGCGGCTCTTGACGACACGAACCTTGGCCGCTTGCTCGACATCTACGAAGAGCTACGTGAGAAGAGCCAGCTCATCGTGATCACCCACCAGAAACGCACGATGGAGGTCGCCGACGCGCTGTACGGCGTCTCGATGCGAGGCGACGGGGTGAGCGCGGTGATCAGCCAGCGTCTGCGTGAGGCCGAGTCTGCGTGAGGCCGGCCCCGCGCGACCGCGTACGCGGGACCTTGACCACGTGACCGTGAGCGTGATCGTGACGCGATGAACCAGTCGACACGTGTGAAGTACCTGACGTTCGTGACGGTCGCTGTGGGCCTCTTCGCGGGCTTTGTGGTGGCTCTCATCGCTGCACTCGCAGCTCAAGACGCGTCCGGCGACTCCGGAGTGGTGGGGCTCGTCGTGACGCCGCTTCCGGCACTCGTGGCAGCGGGCGGTTGGGCTGTGGTCAACCACGAGGGAACGGGCCGGAAGTGGTTGGCGATTCTGGCGGTGTTCTGTGGCTCGTTCGCTGCGCTGATCTTCGGTCTGCCCCTGGGCCCGATCGGCCTGGTGGCGGCGATGGGGCTGTCCGGCGGATTCGGCGTCGCCGCTCGTCGTCTGCTCGACCCTGTCCGCGACGACTGACCTCGGCATGTGGGGCCCGGCATGTTCGGCACGGCATGTTCGGCACGGCATGTTCGGCACGTCCGAAGAGCGCTGCGCGTGCGCTCTGAGAGACTCCGTCCGTGAACCCCATCGAGCTGATTGTCCTCCTTGCTGTGGCGCTCGTCGTCGTTGTCGGTCTTGGGCTGCTGGCGTTCCGGACGGGGCGCGGGCGTCCCGCTCCACGAGACGCCGCCACGAAAGGGACAACGCACGTCCCCGGGGTTGGTGATGATGCAGCTCCTCCACGCGACACCCCGAAACGAACCATCGCGACCGTCGCGCTGCCGGACGAGATCTCAGATGTTGCGGCTCTTCCCCTGCTGGAGCGCCCCGCACCGGTGGCCGGCCGGATGGCTCGGTTGCGCGACCGGCTGGCGAGGTCCGGGGGGCTGGGGCAAGGCATCGTCGCGCTGCTCTCGCGTTCAGGCATCGATGACACGACCTGGGATGAGATCGAGGACTCTCTGATCGCCGCCGACATGGGCGTCACCGTGGCGGCTGAGGTAGTGGAGCGCATGAGAGCAGCGATGAGATCGCAACCAGACGTCTCACCGCGAGAGCTGTTGCGGGCCGAGCTGCTCGAGCTCGTCGACCCCGGCGCTGACCGATCGCTCACCGTCGATGCCTCGGGGCGTCCGGCCGTCGTCCTCGTTGTCGGGGTCAACGGGACAGGTAAGACCACCACAACCGGCAAGCTGGCCCGTGTGCTGGTCGCCGAGGATCGCGACGTGGTGCTGGGGGCGGCCGACACCTTTCGCGCCGCCGCCGCCGACCAGCTACAGACCTGGGGTGACCGCGTGGGAGTGCCCGTGGTCAGGGGGCCCGAGGGAGGTGACCCGGCGAGCGTGGGGTTCGAGGCCGTCACCGTCGCCATCGACACCGAGGCGGACGTCCTGCTGGTCGACACAGCGGGCCGCCTGCACACCAAGACCGGCTTGATGGACGAGCTCGGCAAGGTCAAGCGGGTGATCGAGAAGAAGTCACCGGTGGATGAGGTGCTCCTGGTGCTCGATGCCACGACCGGCCAGAACGGGATGGTGCAGGCAAAGGTGTTCTCTGAGGTCGTGGATGTCACGGGTGTGGTACTCACCAAGCTCGACGGCACTGCCAAGGGCGGCATCGTCATCTCGGTGCAACGTGAGCTGGGTGTTCCCGTCAAGCTCGTGGGGCTCGGCGAGGGCCCGGACGATCTGGCACCGTTCGACGCTGCTGTCTTCGTCGATGCGTTGCTGGGGTAGGGCCACCCGGTGTCAGGCGGTATTGATGCTCGGCCGTGCACTGCCGCCGACCTGCCACAGCTGCACTCGACCTGGCCATCCTCGGCCGAAGTCCACGACCGCCACTACGCCGGGCAGTTGAATGAAACCCAGACGCTCGTCGTCGCGTGGGAGCGAGGCGTGGCCTTAGGTAGCGCCGTTGTCCGCTGGGACAGCCAGGGCTTCGCTGAGGCGCTAAGCGCGTACCCCGGCGTGGTCGAGGTGGCGCACCTCCAGGTTCGATTCGACGCCCGGCGTCGGGGCGTCGGCACCGGTCTTGTGGAAGCCGCCGAGAGATTGGCGCGGCTACGACGTGAACGCTGGCTGGGGTTGGGCGTTGGCGTCGACAACCCGGAAGCGCGTGCGCTCTATGAGCGCTTGGGGTACGAGCACACGGGCATCGTTGAGCGCAGCGAGTACTGCTTCATGGATGAGAGCGGGACCGAGCACCAGGCAGTCGAGTGGAACGAGTACATGATCAAGGATCTTGGCGCGGCTCCGACCCTCGGCCGCTCACGGTCCGCGCGGGATGCTGACGAGTGACTGATCACGTGGTCCCAGGAAGGTGACGGCGCCAGAAGATCCCCGAACCGTTTCGTGGCTGCTGATCTGCCAACCGCCCTCATGAACCAAGCGGTGATGGAAGCGGCAGAGAAGCACTGCGTTGTCGACGTCGGTCGACCCGCCAGCCGACCAGGGGAGTACATGGTGAGCGTCGGTGTGAGCGGGCGGCCGCGAGCATCCGGGGAAGCGACAGCCGCCGTCGCGAAGGGCCAGCAGTCGACGTTGAGTGGAGGAGAAGATCCGCTGGCTGCGTCCGAGGGTCATGGGTAGGCCGCTGCCGTCGAGCAGCACCGGAACGATCTGGGCGTCGCAGGCGAGGCGTGCCACGCTCACCGGATGAAGGGGTGC
>JAHEKZ010000037.1 GCA_024644435.1 Actinomycetes bacterium
GTCAGGGTGGGAACCAGGTTGAACGCCTGGAAGATGAAGCCGACCCGGTCGCGGCGCAGCCGAGTGAGATCGGCGTCCTTGAGGGACGTGAGGTCGGTGTCGCCGATCGAGACGGTGCCGGAGGTGGCGTCGTCGAGCCCGGCACACACGTGCATCAGCGTGGACTTGCCCGACCCGCTGGGGCCCATGATGGCGGTGAAGCGCCCCTTCCTGAATGACACAGAGACGCCGTCGAGAGCTCGGACCTCGGCCTCGCCCTCGCCGTAGATCTTGCTCAGGACGTCGGCGCGCGCGGCTGAAGCGGTCGTGGTGACAGTCATGTAGAAGTCCTCCTGTGGGGCTTTCGTCCACCCTAGGTGGTGCAGCGCTGCCGATGCCTCAGGGTTTCACCCTGGGGAATCCCCCTCGAGCGGAGTGGGAGGCTCAGGGTGTGGGCGGGGGTCGGGCAGCGGGGGAGGAGTACCACCCCACGCCGGGCAGATCGACTGATGAGCACACCAGTCACACAGCCGGCTCGGGCTGGGGCGCCAGTCGCCACTCTCCATTGCTGTTCCGATAGCAGAGGCGAGGGCGAGAAGCTTACGCTCCATGGCGACCAGGTCGTCCTCGTCCGGCTGGTACTGGATGACCTGCCCGTCGCCGAGGTAGAGGAGCTGCAGCAGCCGGGGGACCTCGCCCTTCATCCGCCAGAGAGCCAGTGCGTAGAACCGCATCTGGAAGAGAGCCTTCTGCTGAAACGCCTCGCGCGGCGCTCGTCCTGTCTTGTAGTCGACGACTCTCATTGCCCCGTCGGGTGCAACATCGAGTCGGTCCACGTACCCCCGGAGGACGAGGCCGCTGTCGAGCTCGACCGAGAGCGCCAGCTCGCGGTCGGCCGGCTCCAGACGAGTGGGGTCTTCCAGGTCGAAGTACGTCGCGAGCAAGGCTTCGGTGCCATCCAGCCAGGTCGTCGCGAGCGACCCGTCGTCTTCGGCGAAGAACGAGCCGAGCTCTTCGTCGTCGGAGAGAACCTGCTGCCAGACGGCGGGGACCAGCGCGGTAGCAGCCTCCAGCGACCGACTGCCCCGCGGCAGGTCGTACAGCTGCTCGAGAACGGCGTGCACCACCGTGCCACGGGTGGCCGCCTGGCTAGGCGGCTCGGGGATTCGATCGATGACGCGAAATCGGTAGAGCAATGGACAGGTCATGAAGTCGCCGGCCCTCGACGGGCTGAGCGACGACACCGATGAAGACATGGGGGCAGCGTAGGCGCCCCCACCGACAGCCTGGCTGGCCCCGTACAGTCGAGAGGTGAGCCAGCCACCCCCGCCCAGCGAGCCGGCGACGAGTCGTGCCGGCGGTGAACCGCTCTCGGGGATCTCGCTCGGTCGCGTGTTCGGCGTGCCCCTGCGCCTGTCGTCCTCATGGTTTCTCGGGGCCGCGATCATCGCCTGGGTGTTCGCACCCGTGGTGGAGCGATGGCTGCTGCTCGATCCCCCTTGGACCTGGGTGGTGGGGGCCTCGTTCGCGGTGCTCCTTGGTCTCTCTGTCCTGGCCCACGAGATGGCGCACGCGATCATGGCGCAACGCTTCGGCCTGGAGGTGCGGTCGATGACCATCCACCTCATTGGCGGGGTCACGGCCATGGAGGCCGAGACGCGTCGTCCGTGGGTGGATTTCACGGTCGCGGTTGTCGGCCCTCTCACGTCCCTGGTCGTGGGAGGGGTCGCCTGGCTCGGCTACCTGGTGGCTCCCTCGGGCACTGTCTTCTCGTTCGTCACCTTTCAGCTGATGGCCGCGAACCTGATCGTCGGGCTCCTCAACCTTGTTCCGGCGCTTCCGCTCGATGGCGGACGCCTGCTCCGTGACGTGGTCTGGGCGGCGTCCGGTCGCGAGTACCTCGGGACCGTCGTCGCCGGCTGGACCGGACGCGGGTTCGCGGTGGTCGTGGCGTTCTTTGCGTTTCTTCCGGTGATGCTGGGCCGACCCGATGTCGTCTGGCTCGCCTGGGGACTTCTGCTGGCCGGCTTCATCTGGTTCGAGGCGAGCCGCTCCCTCAAGTTCGCCGGCATGACCCGGGCGATCGCTCGGCTGACCGTCGCCGACCTGATGCGTCCCGTCGTGTTCGTCCCGCACGACACACCGCTGGCATCCGCCCTCACCCTTCCTGGAGCCCGTGACGCTGCTGTCGTCGTCACCGACGCGCACGGATCGGTGGCTGGAGTCGTGCGACCAGAGTCCGCTGCAGCGGTGCCAGCTGAGCGGCAGCCCTGGGTTCCGGTGTCGTCAGTCGCCGCGTCAGCTACTGACGCCGTTCGCCTCGCGCCACAGTTGGAGGGGCACGACCTCGTGGCCGCGCTCACGTCCCATCCGTCACCCGTGCACATCGTCGAGGACGACGAGGGGACGGTCTACGGTGTGCTCGTCACCGCCGATGTCGAGGAGGCTTTGTCCGCCGGACGACGGAGGGCATGACACCCGACCTCACCACCCAGCCGCTCGCCCCTCCGAGGAGCTCCCCCTTGACCGATTCCGGCCCTGCATCACCGGTTGGCAGTCCCTTTGCGCCGGGGGACCGTGCACAGCTGAGCGACACGAAGGGAAAGCTGCACACCGTCACCTTGGAGCCAGGCAAGCAGTTCCATACCCACAAGGGATCCATCGCCCACGACGATCTGCTGGGTCGGCCAGAGGGGGTCGTGGTGACCTCGACCGGCGGGGTGGCCTACCTCGCGCTCAGACCGCTGCTCTCCGACTTCGTGCTGTCGATGCCACGTGGAGCCGCAGTGATCTATCCGAAGGACGCGGCGCAGATCATCGGGATGGCCGACATCTTTCCTGGCGCCCGCGTGCTCGAGGCCGGGGTCGGTTCGGGAGCGCTCACCTGCTCGCTGCTGCGCGCTGTGGGCAGCGCCGGACGGGTGCACTCGTACGAGCGCCGCCAGGATTTCGCGGACGTGGCCAGAACCAACGTCGGCACGTTCTTCGGAGCAGAACCGAGCTCCTGGACACTGGTCGTTGGCGACCTGGTCGAGTCGCTCACCGACGATCCCGTGGACCGGGTCGTCCTGGACATGCTCGCTCCCTGGGAGTGCATCGAAGCGGTTGCAGGCGTCCTGCAGCCCGGCGGCGTCGTGTGCTGCTACGTCGCGACCACGACCCAGCTCTCGGCCACGGTCGAGCGGCTTCGTGAACACGGCGGGTTCACCGAGCCGGCGTCCAGCGAGACGATGCTGCGGACGTGGCACGTCGAGGGTCTGGCCGTCCGGCCTGACCACCGGATGATCGGGCACACCGGGTTCCTGGTCACCAGCCGGCGACTCGCACCCGGTGTGACAGCGCCACCCCGGCGTCGCAGGCCCGCCAAAGGCTGATTACGCAGCGTGAGCGCGCCGACACGCCCGGGGCGGTCCAGGTCACGCGAACTCCTGCCGAGGGTTAGGGTCGAAGGACGTTCTGCCGCTCGCACGGCATGACCGGTAAGACCCGACGCGGAGGTGCGCCATGACGCACGACGACCCGGACGACCCGCGCGCCGCCATGGCGCCCGACCCCAGCGAATTGCGCCACGAGATCGCGTCGCTGCAGGAGCGGAACTCCCGGCTGACCGCGACACTTCACGAAGCCCGGGCACAGCTGATCGCCATGAAGGAAGAGATCGACCGGTTGGCCCAGCCGCCTTCCGGCTACGGAGTCTTTCTCACCGAGTTCGACGACGGTTCGGCTGACGTCTTCACCGGTGGGCGCAAGCTACGGGTGGCGGTGAGCCCCGACGTCGACCGGGACGACCTGCAGCGTGGCCGCGAGGTCATGCTCAACGAAGCCATGAACATCGTCCGTGTCATGGGGTTTGAGCAGATCGGCGAAGTGGTGATGTTCAAGGAGCTGCTGGCGGATGGCCAGCGCGCGCTCGTGATTGGACACACTGACGACGAGCGCATCGTGCGGCTGGCCGAGACCCTGAGTGACGTCCAGATCCGGGCCGGTGACTCGCTGATGGTCGAGTCACGGTCCGGGTACGCCTTCGAGAAGATTCCGAAGGCGGAAGTCGAAGAGCTTGTCCTGGAAGAAGTTCCTGACATCGACTACGCCAGCATCGGCGGGCTCAGCGGTCAGATAGAGCTGATCCGTGACGCCGTCGAACTGCCCTACGTTCACCAAGAGCTCTTCCGTGAGCACGACCTACGGCCGCCGAAGGGCATCCTCCTCTACGGCCCTCCTGGATGTGGGAAGACGTTGATCGCCAAGGCAGTTGCCAACTCGTTGGCGAAGAAGGTGGCCGAGGTCACCGGACGCCCCGAGGGCAAGTCCTTCTTTCTCAACATCAAGGGCCCTGAGCTGCTGAACAAGTACGTGGGCGAGACCGAACGGCACATCCGCCTCGTTTTCCAACGAGCACGCGAGAAGGCCGGCGAAGGCGTTCCCGTCATCGTCTTCTTCGACGAGATGGACTCGCTCTTCCGCACCAGGGGCTCGGGCGTCAGCTCTGACGTCGAGAACACGATCGTCCCGCAGCTGCTGAGCGAGATCGACGGTGTCGAAGGCCTCGAGAACGTGATCGTGATCGGTGCCTCGAACCGTGAGGACATGATCGACCCCGCCATCCTTCGCCCTGGTCGCCTCGACGTGAAGATCAAGATCGAACGACCTGACGCTGAGGCTGCCCGCGACATCTTCAGCAAGTACCTGCACACAGACCTTCCGCTGCACCCCGAAGACATCGCCGAGCATGGTGGCGACCGCAAGGCAACGGCTGCGGCCATGATTCAGCGGGCAGTTGAGCGCATGTACACCGAGAGCGAGGAGAACCGCTTCCTCGAGGTGACGTACGCGAACGGCGACAAAGAGGTCCTCTACTTCAAAGACTTCAACTCCGGAGCCATGATCGAGAACATCGTGGCTCGAGCGAAGAAGTACGCCATCAAGGACTTCCTCGAGTTCGGTACGAAGGGCATCCGCGTCCAGCACCTGCTCACGGCGTGCCTTGAGGAGTTCAAGGAGAACGAAGACCTGCCGAACACCACGAACCCCGATGACTGGGCTCGGATCAGCGGCAAGAAGGGTGAGCGGATCGTCTTTATCCGTACGCTCATCCAGGGCAAGCAGGGCACCGAAGCTGGACGGTCGATCGAGTCGGTGGCCAACACCGGTCAGTACCTCTAACGCCGGCGGCTACACCGGGAAGTCCCGCGGGGTCGGCGTCCGGTCTTGCCGTACGTCTTCTATTGCCCCTGCCACCACCGCTCCGGCCACGAGCGCAAGTGAGAGTGCGTAGAGCCAGGTGAAGATGCCGAACGTGATGCCGATCGCGCCGTACCGTTCGGCCTGGTCGACGATAACTCGTGGCAGCCAGATGACGCTCCATAGCCCGGTCAGAGACACCCCCAACGTCGTGATCATCCCTGCGGGGAGCGCGTGCCGCCACGACAGGCGTCTGGCCGTAAGAAAACGCGGCGTCCACCACAGGAATCCGAACTGGACCGCGATGGTGAGACCGAGCGTCACGATCTTGACCCACGTGCTGTCGTCCGCCACGACGCTGCGCAAGGCGCTTCCGACGATCACGAGTGCAGCCAGCACCATCACCCACCAGACGTTTCGCCACTCGCTCCTGGCCGATGACGCCGGCAGATCGTACGCCCGCTCGTAGAGGTGGCGTACGCGCTTTCCGAACAGGTAGAGGGAGAGCACCAGGAAGAAGACCGAGAGTGAGCCGACCCCTGACGACTGGTCGGGAAGTACATCGTCGTCGAACAGCACCCTGACCAGCTCCACCGAAGCTCCGGTCAGCCCGAGCCGTCGGATCAGCTCCTGGGCGAGGGCAGCATCGTCAGCGATGAACGAGGTGAGCGCGATGACGAGCGGGATGAACGCCACCAGCATCTGGGCCGCGATCGCAAGTGAACGGTCGAAGAACTCCAGTGCGACAAAGCGGCGAGCCAGGGCCAGTAGCGTCCTGGCGTACCAGTTTCCGGAGTCGGCCGCGCTCTGAAGCCGGATCCTCCAGTGGGTGAGCACATCCGGATCTTAGGAACTGCTCCGCGCTTCGACATAGAGGCGCGCAGGACCCTCACCTAGTCTGGGGGGATGCAGCACACGCGAGTGATGGGCATCGAGACCGAGTACGGCATCTCCGTGCCCGGTGACCCCCACGCCAACCCGGTGCTCATGTCGTCCCAAATTGTCAACGGATATGCGATGGGCGAACCGGGGCTCTCCCATGCCCGTTGGGACTACGAGGAGGAAAATCCGCTTCGGGACGCCCGCGGCTTCACCCTCGCCCGCGACTCCGCTGACGCCAGCCAGCTGACCGACGACGACGTCGGCATGGCCAACGTGATCTTGACCAACGGCGCCCGGCTCTACGTCGACCATGCTCACCCCGAGTACTCAAGCCCCGAGGTGACCAATCCCCGAGACGTCCTGCTGTGGGACAAGGCCGGAGAGCTCGTGATGGCTGAGGCCGCGCGGCGAGCGGCTCGGGTTCCTGGCGCCGTTCCGATCAATCTGTACAAGAACAACACCGACAACAAAGGTGCCTCCTACGGTACGCACGAGAACTACCTCATGCGGCGCAGCACGCCGTTCGCTGAGATCGTCAAACATCTGACGCCGTTCTTCGTGTCGCGTCAGGTCATCTGCGGGCAGGGTCGCGTGGGCCGAGGACAGCAGGGAACCGACGAAGGCTTCCAGATCAGTCAGCGTGCGGACTTCTTCGAGGTCGAGGTGGGACTCGAAACCACGTTGAAGCGCCCGATCATCAACACTCGCGACGAGCCGCACGCTGATGCCGAGAAGTACCGGCGCCTCCACGTGATCATCGGAGACGCCAATCTGGCTGAGGTGGCTGGGCTCCTGAAGGTGGGTACGACGTCCCTGGTCCTGTCGATGATCGAGGAAGGATTTCTCGCTGCGGATCTTGGGATACTGCGTCCGGTGCGAGAGCTGCACGCCGTCTCGCATGACCCTGACCTCGCGCACCGCATCGAGCTTCGAGATGGACGGTCGCTGACGGCGGTCGACCTTCAGCGTGAATACTGCGACCTGGCGCACAAGTTCGCCGAGGATCGATGGGGGAGTGGCATCGACGACTCGACGGCGGAGGTGTTGAGCCGGTGGGGGCAGGTGCTCGACGACCTCGACGAGGATCCGTCGCGTCTGGTAGACCAGCTCGACTGGGTGGCCAAGCGCCAGATTCTCGAGGGCTATCGGTCGAGGGACTCATTGTCATGGTCGGACGCTCGCCTGCAGCTCGTCGATCTTCAGTACTCCGATGTCCGACCAGACAAGGGCCTCTACCAGCGGCTCGTCGCAGGGGGCCGGATGCAGCGCCTCGTCACCGACGACCAGATCCGCGGTGCAGTTCACGGCGCCCCGGAGGACACCCGCGCCTGGTTCAGAGGTGAGTGTGTACGACGGTATGGCCCCCAGGTGAGCGCGGCATCGTGGGACTCGGTGATCTTCGACATTCCGGGGCGGGCCTCCTTGCAGCGAGTACCCATGCTCGAGCCGCTGCGGGGGACGCGCGCTCATGTCGGCTCGCTGCTCGAGCGCTGCGAAACCGCCATCGAGCTGGTCGACGCGCTGGCGTCCACCTGAGTGCACAGCCGTCCGGACCGTGGATTGAGGTCGAGGTGGGGCGCGTCGAGGGTTCAGAGTGAGCCGCGACAGGTCGATCCGACTAGGGTCAAGGTGAAGTCACGTGACCGCGGAGGTTCATCATGAGCGCACAGGAGACTGGCGGGCAGAAGCACGCCGAACGGCGCGAAGAAGAGGTCGACGAGGCGCCGGTTGAGAGCACTGAGGTGTCCGAGCGCCACGAGGCCCTCAGCGAAGATGTCGATGCCATCCTCGATGAGATCGACGAGGTTCTCGAGGAGAACGCAGAGGAATTTGTGCGTGCCTTCGTGCAGAAAGGGGGCGAGTGAGCTCCGTGTCGATCTCTGACCGTTCCGCTTCATTGCCGGCGGCCTTCATGTCAGCCGGTAGTTCGTCCTTTACCGACTTCCTTGCCGACCATGCCCCGAAGCTCTTGCCAGGTGGAGCGGGTTCCGGGCGGGGAAGCGCCGCCGACATCGAAGCGCCCCACGGCACGACGATCGTGGCACTGACCTTTGCGACCGGCGTCGTGATGGCCGGCGACCGCCGCGCGACCATGGGCAACATCATTGCTCAGCGCGACATCGAGAAGGTCTACCCGGCCGACGAGTACAGCGCCGTCGGGATCGCCGGCACAGCGGGTCTGGCAATCGAGCTCGTGCGCCTGCTCCAAGTCGAGCTCGAGCACTACGAGAAGATCGAAGGGACGACCCTGTCGTTGACCGGTAAGGCCAACCGGTTGGCGACGATGATCCGTGGAAACCTCGCCATGGCGATGCAGGGACTGGCAGTGGTACCGCTATTCGCAGGCTTCGACCACGAGACCGCCGACGGGCGCATCTTCTCCTACGACGTCACCGGCGGACGGTACGAGGAACACTCCTTCCACGCCGTCGGGTCAGGCGGGTACTTCGCTCGGGGCTCGCTCAAGAAGCTCTACCGCCAGCAGATGTCGGAGCCGGACGCGGTGCTGGCCGCGGCGCAGGCCCTCTATGACGCCGCGGACGACGACTCGGCCACCGGTGGACCCGACCTGATGCGCAAGATTTTTCCCGTTGTCTCGGTCGTCTCTGCCGATGGTTACCGACGTTTGCCGGATGCAGAGGTTGCCGATGTCGTGGAAAGGCTGGTCGCTGCGCGCAACCAGCGCCCCGATGGTCCGGCAGCATCACTGACCTGACCCCTACTACCGCACCCCAAGAGAGGAAGGCACGTGTCGGTTCCGTTCTACGTCTCGCCCGAACAGATCATCAAGGACAAGGCGGACTACGCCCGCAAGGGGATCGCCAGGGGACGCTCTGTAGCGGTCCTGCAGTACTGCAACGGAATCGTCTTTGTCGCCGAGAACCCCTCGAGGGCCCTTCACAAGGTCAGCGAGATCTACGACCGGATCGCGTTCGCTGCCGTTGGCAAGTACAACGAGTTCGAGAATCTCCGAGTTGCCGGCATCCGGCTGGCCGACCTGCGGGGCTACTCGTTCGACCGACGTGACGTGACGGTTCGCAACTTGGCCAACGCCTATGCCCAGACCCTGGGAACGATCTTCACCGAGACCTCCAAGCCCTATGAGGTCGAGCTCGTGGTCGCCGAAGTGGGCGACACCGAGGCAGGCGACCAGATGTACCGGCTCACGTTCGACGGCTCCGTCGCCGACGAGCAGGGCTACGTCGTGATGGGAGGTTCCGCAGAGGTCATCAGCTCGACGATGGCCAGCACCTACCAGGAGGGGCTCGAGCTCGGAGCTGCGATCGAGCTGGCCATCAGCGCGCTGGCCAGCGACAACGGCGACAACGAAGGACCACGCGAGATCACACCGACCCAGCTCGAGGTCGCAGTGCTGGACCGCACTCGGTCGCAGTCACGGAAGTTCAAGCGGCTCACCGCCGAACGGCTAGACGAAATCCTGTCGAGCGGCGGCTAGTCGTGGACCGGCGGATCTTCGGGATCGAGACCGAGTACGGGGTCACGTGCACGTTCCGAGGGCAACGGCGGCTGTCTCCTGATGAAGTCGCCCGGTATCTCTTCCGCAGAGTGGTCTCCTGGGGCCGTAGCAGCAATGTCTTCCTCCACAACGGTGCCCGGCTCTATCTCGATGTCGGGTCCCACCCCGAGTATGCGACGCCCGAGTGTGACTCCCTGACCGAGCTGATCACGCATGACCGAGCCGGCGAACGGATTCTTGAGGGCCTTCTCATCGACGCCGAGCGTCGCCTGCACGAGGAGGGCATCTCCGGTGACGTCTATCTGTTCAAGAACAACACCGACTCGGCCGGCAACTCCTATGGATGTCACGAGAACTACCTGATCTCGCGTCAGGGTGAGTTCGGAAAGGTCTCTGACGTCCTGATCCCGTTCCTGGTCACCCGACAGCTGATCTCAGGAGCCGGGAAGGTGCTCCAGACGCCACGAGGCTCGGTGTTCTGCCTCAGCCAGCGGGCCGAGCACATCTGGGAGGGCGTGTCGTCAGCAACGACGCGGTCGCGTCCCATCATCAACACCCGCGACGAACCGCACGCGGATGCTGAGAAGTACCGCCGCCTGCACGTGATCGTCGGTGACTCGAACCTGGCCCAACCGACGACGCTGCTCAAGGTGGGCAGCACCGACCTGGTGCTGAAGATGATCGAGAACGGCGTAGTGCTTCGGGACCTCTCGCTGGAGAACCCCATTCGGGCGATCCGCGAGATCAGCCACGACCCCTCGGGGCGTCGCCTGGTTCGCCTGGTCAACGGCCGAGAGCTCTCGGCACTGCAGATCCAGACCGAGTACTTCGAAAAGGCCCTCGCCTTCGCCGATCGCCAGGGCCTCACTGACCCGGTGACGCGCACGGTGCTCAGCTTGTGGCAGCGCACCCTGTCAGCCGTCGAGACGGGTGACCTGTCATCGATCGGCCGCGAGATCGACTGGGTGATCAAGTACCAAATGATCGAGCGCTACCGGGCCAAGCATGACCTGACCTTGGGATCGGCCCGGGTCGCGCAGCTCGATCTTGCCTACCACGACATCCGACGCGATCGCGGACTCTTCTACCTGCTGGAGAAACGAGGTCTGGTCGAGCGCGTAGTACCGGAGCTGGCGACCTTCGAGGCGAAGGGACGGCCACCTCAGACCACACGCGCGCGGCTGCGCGGTGAGTTCATCCGCAAGGCGCAGGAGAAGCGGCGGGACTTCACGGTGGACTGGGTGCATCTCAAGCTCAACGACCAGGCTCAGCGAACCGTTCTGTGCAAAGACCCGTTCAAGGCGTACGACGACCGGGTCGACCGGCTGATCGAGAGCATGTAGCTCTCGGCGGGGCGGAACCAGATCGCTGCCACGGCCGTCTACCCTGGAAGCGGCTGGTCTCCGGTACCCACCGGGCGGCTGGCCGTTGTGCTATTCCTTCCCCGCCTCAAGGAGACCTGTGTCCCACCCCCGCCGCCGCACGTCACTGATCGCTCTTGGATCGGCTCTCGCACTGGTTACCACCCTGGCTGCGTGCGGGGACGGCGATGATCCCGCCGCCGACTCAGCGACCAGTTCTTCCGCGGACGCTTCTGCGAGCCCATCGTCGTCCGCGTCAGCCTCGGAGAGCGCGACGGCGAACGCCACCGGCGAGCTGCCCACCGTCAAGGGCGGGTTCGGCCAGGTACCCACGATCTCGGTGCCCGATGCCACTCCGCCCTCAGATCTCGTGATCTCGACCCTGCAGCAAGGGAAAGGGCCCGCCACCCAGGCCGGCGAGACGATCGTCGTCAACTACGCCGGGGTGCGCTGGGCCGACGGGCAGGTCTTCGACTCCTCGTTCGACCGAGGTGCCCCAGCCGGCTTCGGTATCGGTATCGGTGCCGTGATCCCTGGATGGGACTCGGGCTTGGTCGGCATCAAGGCCGGCACACGCGTCCTGATGGTGCTGCCCCCCGACCAGGCCTACGGCGATACGCCGCCGGGAGACCCGATCCAAGCCGGCGACACCCTGGTTTTCGTCGTCGACGTGCTCGGCTCGCACGCCGGTAACGCGGCAGCGAAGGGTGAGCCCGCACCTACTGAGGACGACAGCCTGCCGTACGTCTCGATCACCCCGAAGGCGCCAGAGATCGTCATTCCCCCCGGTTCTCCGGCCAAGCAGCTCATCGCTATCCCGGTGGTCGTCGGGCAGGGTGCCAAGGTGAAGAAGGGCGACACCGTCGTCGTCCAGTACAAGGGTGTCCTGTGGCGGAACGGCAAGGAGTTCGACTCGTCGTGGAGCCGCCAGCAGCCATTCGTGACGACAATCGGGCAGGGTGCGGTCATCACCGGATGGGACAAGGGCCTGATCGGCCAGACGGTCGGTAGCCGGGTCATGCTGGTGGTGCCACCCAAGGACGGCTACGGCGACGCCGGCCAGGGAGAGATCAAGGGCACTGACACGATGGTCTTTGCCGTGGATATTCTCGGCGCATACTGACCGACCGGCACGACAGTCTGCCTGCATCAGCACGCACTCCTGCGCGTTCACGAAAGGAACTCCATGACCGACAAGCCCGAGATCGACTTTCCTGGCGGAGACGCTCCTGACTCCCTGGTGATCACAGATGTCACGGTGGGCGAGGGTGCCGAGGCCGCCCCCGGGTCGACCGTGCAGGTTCACTATCTCGGGGTCGAGTTCGACTCCGGTGAAGAGTTTGACTCCTCATGGAGCCGGGGCGAGCCGATCAGCTTCCCCCTGGGCAACCTGATCAAGGGGTGGCAGGAAGGCATTCCTGGCATGAAGGTCGGTGGACGCCGACAGCTGATCTGTCCTCCGTCCCTCGCGTACGGACCAGCCGGCGGCGGTCA
Organism: Actinomycetes bacterium; assembly: GCA_024644435.1. Lineage (GTDB taxonomy): Bacteria > Actinomycetota > Actinomycetes > JAHEKZ01 > JAHEKZ01 > JAHEKZ01. Next base: position 12,376 of record JAHEKZ010000037.1, read on the forward strand.
TCGGTTGTCAGGCAAGACCTTGATCTTTGTGATCGACCTGCTCGGGGTCGGCTGAGCTCAGCCGACCCCGCCCAGCAGGGCAGCCGCGTGTCGTCCGGCTGCAGCGGCCGCCAGAAACGCCGCGGGATCGTCGTCGATGCCTCGCCCCATCGTGGACAACGTGACCGGGCTGGCCTCCAGCGCAGCCCTCAGATCGGCGACCTCGACCGGAACCAGACGGTGGGGTGGACTCAGCGACTGGGTTTGCTCCTCGACGCGCCGGCCGAGTGCGCCGCCGAGCGTGGGTACCGGAATGTCGGCGGAGCCCACGGCCACCCGTCCGTAGGCGGTCAGCGAGTGGTGCGAGACGCCGTGGTGGCGTTCCCGCTCGTCAGCCTGCGAGATGCGAAGGGAGCCCACCGGGAGACCGCCCAGCGTCGCCGCCGCATTGATCGCCTCGCCAGCAGCGACACCGGAAAAGCCCCACCTGGTGCCGGTACCAAGATTTCCGGGCCCCTGGGCGACCACGGTCACGTCAGCGTGCAACACGTGATGCGCGGCGAGCAGGCCGTTGTGCACGGTGACCGCCTCAAGATCGCCGCCGAAGGCTTGACCGACGGTGATCGAGCCGACCAGCCAGTGGGCCTCCCGAAGCCCCTGCACCGTCCGTGAGAAGGCCAAGGGCAGGGCGCCTCCGTCGGTGGCCACATAGGCGACCCGGGCGTCGGGCAGCTCGGCGCGCAGCCCCGCCACGATTGCCGGCAACGCTGAGTGCAGATCGGCCACGATGACCGGCATGCGGGCCAGGTCGTCGGCGTCGCGTAGGACGTCATGGTGGGGCGAGTCCTGCTCGTCGACACCGAGGACGGTCATCTGCAGCGGCGTGTAGCGGGCCTTGACCAAATGCCCTGGGCCCTCCGGGTCAGCCGGCAGGCGGTGCGGAATCCCCGCCACCAGGGCGTATCCGCCAGTGCCGAGGTCGAGGTCCAGCGCTGTGACGTTCAGCAGCACGAGGTCATCGACGACCGGCTGGCCCACGACGTCGAGGTAGGCGAGGGCTCGTACCACCGAAGGCGGCTCGGTCGGCTCGCCCGTCCGATCGTCCTGGATCTGGACCATGAGCTCTTGGGCCGTCGCCCACCGCCGGCCGACCTCGACCACACGCCCACTTCGCCACCGAATCACGGCGCTCACTGTACGCACGGGGTAGCGTCGGGACGACAAGACTCGACGGTGGGCCAGAGCACCCGCAGTGGCGTGTCGAGCGAACCACGGAGAAGAGGACCCCTTGGCGGCTCCGCGCACCGAGCGTCTGCTCAACCTGGTGATATGCCTGCTCGCCTCTACCCGGTTCCTGACCAAGGACCAAGTCCGGCGAGCCGTTCCGCAATATGCCGACTGTGCTACTGACGAGGCCTTCGAGCGGATGTTCGAGCGCGACAAGGACGATTTGCGCGAGATGGGCATCCCGCTGGAGACCGGCTCCAACGAGGTGCTCTTCGACGATGAGATCGGCTACCGCATCCCACGGGACGCGTATGCCTTGCCCGAGGTCTCGTTCGACTCCCAAGAGCTAGCCGTGCTGGGGGTCGCGGCGCGGATGTGGCAGCACGCGACGCTTGCCGGCGCGACCGGACGTGCTATCCGCAAGCTCGAGTCGGCCGGCATCGATGTCGACCGTGACGCGCTGTCGGTCGTGGAGCCTCGGATCGATGCAGCCGAACCCGCCTTTGCCGCGCTCTGGGATGCCGTTCAGCAGCGTCGCCGCGTTCGGTTCGAGTACGCGCGCGGAGGAGGAACCGTTGCAGAACGTGCCCTGCAACCGTGGGGCCTGGTGTCCTGGCACGGCCGCTGGTACGTGGTGGGGCATGACGAGGATCGCGATGACACCCGCGTCTTTCGGCTCTCACGAGTCCTTGGCGAGGTGTCTCCCATCGGCCCTACAGGGTCGGTCGTGGTGCCCGACGGTGTCGACATCAGCGCATCCGTCCGGATGCTCGCGCGGCCGGCTCCGACTCAGCTGGGACGCCTACGCATTGCCGCAGGGCGGGCGCTGCCGCTTCGCCGTCTCGGCACTGTGGTGGTCGAGGAACCTGATGCTGTCGTGGTCGACGTCCCGTACGACGACGTCGAGCAGCTGGCGTCCACGGTCACGGGTTTCGGTCCTGCGGTGCTTGCCATCTCTCCTGTCGAGCTGTGCGACGCCGTGGCGCGTCGGCTGACCAGCACTCTCCGCTCTCTGGCAGTTGCCGGGTCAGGGGAGGGGGCATGACGGTTGGGGGAGCAGTGGGCCAGCTCACCAGGCTGTTGGCGTTGATCCCCTGGCTGTTACAGCGCCCAGGCGTCTCGATCGCGGTGGCCGCCGCCGAGTTCGGGATCACCGAGGACCAGCTCAGGTCCGATCTGGGGCTGGCTTTCTTCTGCGGCCTGCCGGGGCATCTTCCAGACGACCTGATTGACGTGTCGCTCGAGGACGATCGCATCGTGGTCACCAACGCCGACACGATCTCCAGGCCGCTGCGCCTGGCACCCGACGAAGCAGTCGCTCTGCTTGCCGGGCTGCGCGCACTGGCCGATGTTCCTTCTCCCACCGGTCCAGATGTGCTGGATCGTGTGATCGCCAAGCTGGAGCGCGCGGCGGGTGATGCGGCAGACGCCCATCGGAATGTCACAGTGGCTATCGAAGGGGCCGGTCCCTCCCAGGAGGCCCTAGGCGCTGCTCTCCGCGAAAGGCGACGCCTGGCTCTGGAGTACTACGTACCTGCCCGTGACGAGGTCACCTCTCGCGAGGTCGACCCGATCCGACTGCTGGTTGTCGACGGCCACACCTACCTCGAGGCGTGGTGTCTGCTCGCCGATGATCTGCGGATCTTCCGTCTCGACCGGATTCAGCAGGCCACCGTTCTGGACACCCCGGCGTCCGCTCGGTCGGTGCCGCCGGAACGGTCGATGATCTTCGACAGCGAGGCCGCGCCGTGGCGGGTGCGGCTGGCTGTGGGCAAGAACGCCGAGTGGGTCCAGGACGCCTACCCCTGCGACGTGCTGGCCACCGACCCTGAGCTGGTCGTCGAGCTGCCCGTGGCCGACCTGGGTTGGGCCAGGCAGCTGGTGCTGCGACTGGGCGGCACGGTACGCCCGTTGGCGCCCCCCGAGCTGATCGAGGCAGTTCGTCGCGACGCCGAGCAGGCGCTAGGCCGCTATCGCGGCGGTTAGCCCGAACGGGTGATCACGATCTGGCGCCATGGTCAAGGTTCGTGGACCAGATGCCGAAGCCCCTCTCACAAGAGGGGAGGTACGAGTCATGACGACGATCAAGGCCTCGTGCCCGGTATGCGGTGATGTCGAGCTGACACCCGAACAGATGCGCCTGGTGGTCTGCAACCGCCAGGAGTGGTCGTACTACGCCTTCCAGTGCACCACGTGCGCTGACGAGGTGCGGAAGCCAGCAGACGCCGAGATCGTCTCGCTGCTCAGATCCGGCGGCGTCACCGTCACCCACTGGCACATCCCTGCCGAGGCCCTCGAGGAGCACACGGGCGCGGTGATCAGCTACGACGAGATCCTCGACTTTGCCCTCTGGCTGGAGAGCCACGACGTGGTTCCGGCCGCACTGACATCGTCTCGGTAACGATTCTTCAGGTTCCCGGGAGGGGGATCCGGCGGGGTTGAGCATCGGATCGGGGCCAAGCGGCGTACGATCGGGGGAGATCTGACCGCATTGCCCCAACCGGACGCAGAGGGAATTCACATGGCGAATCTCAAACCGATCGAGATCATTCTGATCCTGGCGGTCATCCTGCTGCTCTTCGGTGCCAAGCGGCTTCCCGATGCGGCGCGGGGACTCGGTCGTTCCCTCCGTATCTTCAAGTCCGAGGTGAAGGCTGCCCAGGACGACGACGGCAACAGCCCGCCGCAGCAAATCACAGCCACTGACGACGAGGTCAGCAGCCCCACGTCGAACGTGACACCCCCCGCCAGCCAGCCCAACAACACGCCAGGCACCGGAACGAACGACCGCTGACCACCCCCTAGAGCGCGGTGCCGGAGACCTTGGTGGTGACGACGCGTCCGGCTTCCTCCCAGAGCTCTGGGGGAGCAATGCCACTCATGGAGCATCTCCGTGAGTTGCGTACGCGCATCTTCAAGGCGCTCGCGGCAGTCATCATCGGCGCGATTGTCGGTTGGGTCTTCTACGAACCGGTCTTCAACTTCATCGTCGGACCGATCGAGACGGTCGCTGACGATCTGCGCTCACAGGGATTCGATATCCGGATCACCCTCGCCAGCGTCACATCGCCGTTTACTCTGCAGCTGAAGATCGCTGCCATGACCGGCATCGTCCTGGCTGCGCCGGTCTGGATCTACCAGCTCTGGGCCTTCGTCACTCCTGGGCTGCACAAGCACGAGAAGCGCTATGCGTACGCCTTCATGTTCAGTGCAGTTCCGCTCTTTCTCACCGGCGTGGCCGTCGCACTCTGGGTGTTGCCGAAAGGCCTCCAGCTTCTCATCGGATTCACACCTCAAGGCGTCAGCAACTTTCTGGCGGTCGACGCCTACCTGTCGTTTCTCGTGCGCACCATGATCGTCTTTGGCATCGGTTTCCTGGTTCCGGTCTTCATCGTGGGCCTGAACCTCGTGGGCATCCTGAGTGCCAACGCCATCAAGCGCACCTGGCGCTGGACGGTGATCGCCGTCTTCATCTTCGGCGCCGTCGCCACCCCCACGGGTGACCCCCTGAGCATGATGCTGCTCGCGGGCCCGATGCTGCTCCTGATCTTGATCGCCTTCGGCATCGCGGTCCTGAACGACCGTCGCAAGGCGCGGCGAGGCGGCATCGACTACGACTTGCTCGATGACGACGAAGCCAGCCCGATCGGGGATCCTGACGGCGTCGATGGCGTGACGCCGATCGACGCCCCCGACCCGATCGACGGCCCGGACGACGATCCAGACGACTTCCAGCATCCCGGACGCAGCGGCAGCGACCTGTCCTGACCGTGGAAGCTCAACCGTGGGTAGTGCTGGTCAATCCGACCGCTGGGGGTGGACGGGGAGCGCGCTGGGGGCGTCGAACCGTCGATGCGCTGCGGCTCATGGACGAAGACGTCCGGGTCGTCCTCGGGGTCAACTCTGAGGATGCCGAGCGACGTGCTGCAGAGGTAGTCGCGGTGGGAGCGAAGGGTCTGGTGGTGGTCGGAGGCGACGGGGTAGTCCACCTGGGGGTCAATGTGGCGGCACAGGCGGCGGTACCACTGGGGATTGTCGCCTGCGGTTCGGGAAATGACTTCGCGAGAGCCGTGGGAGTGGATGATCTCGACGTCGAAGAAGCCGTGGAGAGCTTCGTGGGTGCTCAGGCGGCCGGTGGCGTCGCTGTCGACCTGGGCCGGTTGGACAGCGGTCGGTATTTCGGGTGCGTTCTGTCGATCGGCTTTGACGCGGCAGTCAACGCCCGGGCAAACCGTCTGCGTGGCCCCATAGGACGGGCCCGATATCCCATCGCGATGCTGGCGGAGCTACGGGCGTTCACCCCACGTGACGTGGTGCTCGAGGTCGATGACGTCCGGCATCACCACCGGGGAATGCTCGTCGCCATCGGCAATACCGGCTCGTACGGGGGAGGCATGCGCATCTGTCCCGATGCCTCATTGACCGATGGACTCTTTCACGTGACGGTCGTGGAGGAGATGTCGGTGGCCGAGCTGCTGAGGCTCTTCCCCATCGTCTACCGCGGAACCCATGTCGACCATCCCAAGACAACGGTCTACGTCGGGTCACGCATCCGGGTCACGCCGGCGGCGGAACAGGGTGGCGGCCCGGTGTTCGCCGACGGCGAGCGGGTCACGAGTGGGCGAGTGACGGCGTCCGTCGCCCCGGCGGCCCTTCGGGTGCTGGTCCCAGCGCTCCCGTAGCCTTCGGCCATGACCACCCCCGCTGAGCGCTATGCCGAGTGGCGGGATCGGCACGATGCCGGTGACTCAGCGCCAGACCATCTCGTCGAGGCGTTTCGGCAGGGGTATCCGTTCGGTCTCGACCCATTCCAGGTGCAGGCGTGCAAGGCGCTGGCGCGCGGAGAGTCAGTGTTGGTGGCCGCACCGACTGGCTCCGGGAAGACCGTCGTCGGAGAGTTCGCCGTTGATCTCGCGCTGCAGCGCGGGCGTAAGTGCTTCTACACGACACCGATCAAGGCCCTGTCCAACCAGAAGTACCGCGACCTGGTCGAGCGCTATGGCGACGATGCCGTCGGCCTGCTGACCGGTGACAACACGATCAATGGCGAAGCGTCGATTGTCGTGATGACGACCGAAGTGCTGCGCAACATGCTCTACGCCGGATCCGGCACCCTGACCGAGCTTGCCTTTGTGGTGATGGACGAGGTGCACTACCTCGCCGACCGGTTCCGGGGTGCGGTGTGGGAAGAGGTGATCATCCACCTGCCCGACTCGGTGACCGTCGTTGCGCTCTCAGCGACTGTCAGCAACGCCGAGGAGTTCGGTGCCTGGATCGCTACCGTCCGAGGGTCGACTGAGGTGATCGTCTCCGAGCACCGCCCGGTACCGCTGTGGCAACAGGTGATGTCGGGCCGACGGATCTACGACCTGTTCGCAGATGACGAGCATCGCCGGGTCAACCCCGAGCTGCAGCGGATGGCTCGGGAAGAACAGAGCCAGCGGCGGATGCGGGGACATCGACCCAAGCGTGGTGAGAAGCGTGGACGGCCACCCGGCGTTCCGAGCAGACGAGATGTCGTCGAAGCCTTGCGCCATCGAGAGCTGCTGCCCGCGATCTACTTCGTGTTCTCGCGTGCCGGCTGCGACGGCGCGGTTCGACAGCTGCTGCAGTCCGGGGTCCGGCTCACCGACCCCGCTCATGTAGAGCAGATTCGGACGCTCGTCGAGCAGCGCACCGCTCATCTGACCGACGAGGATCTGCGGGTCCTCGAGTTCGGAGACTTCCTCGACGGTCTCGAGCGCGGGTTTGCTGCCCACCACGCGGGCCTCCTTCCCGTCTTCAAGGAGATCGTCGAGGACCTGTTCGCCCGCGGTCTGGTGATGTGCGTGTTCGCGACCGAGACATTGGCTTTGGGCGTCAACATGCCAGCTCGCACCGTCGTCATCGAGAAGCTGACCAAGTGGAACGGTGAGGCACACGCCGAGATCACGCCGTCGGAGTACACCCAGCTGACCGGGCGTGCCGGGCGTCGCGGCATCGACGTCGAGGGTGACGCAGTCGTCCTGTGGCAGCCGGGGTTCGACCCGCAAGCACTGGCCGGGCTGGCGTCCACACGCACCTATCCGCTCCGATCCTCGTTCAGCCCCACGTACAACATGGCGGTGAACCTGGTGCGGCAGATGGGTCGGCACACTGCGCGCGAGGTGCTCGAGACGTCGTTCGCCCAGTTCCAGGCCGACCGCGCCGTCGTCGGTTTGGCGCGACAGCTGCGGAAGAACGAAGAAGCGCTGGCCGGCTACGCCGGGGCAATGGACTGCCACCTGGGTGACTTCGTCGAGTACGCCTCGATCCGGCGCGGTCTCTCCGACCGCGAGAAGCAGCTCGCTCGCGACGACACCGCCAGCCGACGTGCGGAGGTTGCCCGAGCCCTCGAGCAGCTCGATCTCGGCGACGTGATCAGGCTTCCCGGCGGAGGGCGACGCGCCAGTCGAATCGGTGTTGTAATCGAACGAGGCCGGAAGAGCGGATTCGAGGCGGCCAGACCCGTGGTCCTGACCGAAGATCGTCAAGTACGAAAGTTCGCGGCCAGTGACTTCGTCGACCCACCTGAGCCGCTCGAGAAGCTGCGGATGCCGAAGGGCTTCCGCTCGCGCGACACCCAGGCACGCAAGAGCCTGGCCGCCAAGCTCCATGACGTGGACGTTCCTTCGGGCAAGCGTGCGCGCCGCGCGTCCGGCGCGGAGGACCAAACGCTCGTAGCGCTACGGGCCCAGATGCGCGCTCACCCCTGTCACGCGTGCAACGAGCGTGAGGACCACGCCCGGTGGGCTGAGCGCTGGCACCGTCTCCATCGGGAGACTCAGGCCCTGCAGCGCCGGGTGAACGACCGCACCGGCAGCATCGCGCGCACCTTCGACCGCGTCGTCGCCCTTCTGGACGAGATCGGGTACCTCGACGGCGACACCGTGACCGCCGATGGCGAGCGGCTCACCCGCTTGTACACCGAGATGGATCTCGTGGCCGCTGAGGCACTCCGTCAGGGCCTCTGGCGTGGCCTGTCGCCAGCCGAGCTGGCCTCGGCCGTATCGGTTCTCGTCTATGAGTCGCGTCGCGATCCCGGCGCGCCACCGAAGCTTCCAGGAGGTGCCGGACGCTCCGCGATCGAGGAGACGCTCCGGCTGGCTGACGACCTCTCAGCGCTTGAACGTGACCACCGGCTCTCCGCTCTGCGTGAGGCTGACGCGGGTTTTGCCTGGGCTGCTTATCGCTGGGCCAGTGGCCATCGTCTGGAGGCGGTGCTCACAGAGACCGATCTGGCTGCTGGAGACTTCGTCAGGTGGTGCAAGCAGCTGATCGACCTGCTGGGACAGGTGGCTAACGCGTCAGCCACCAGCTCGGTGGCGGGCGACGATGAGATTGCGACCGCGGCGCGCACAGCGATCGGGGCAGTTCGCCGCGGCGTCGTTGCCGTGACCGTCGAGGACTGAGCTCCGTGACAGAGTCCGCCGAGTCGATCACTGTCGGGTCAGCTCAGCATCGCCGCGTGCGACGCAGAGTGGCGGTCGTGGTGGTGTGCTGCCTGGTGCCCGTGTTGGCCATCTGTTCCGCATGGGTCGTGCAGAAGCAGCCATGGTTGATGGATGACTTCCGTGCCGGTTACGACGTCGTCGAAGAGGGCAACCTTGCAGACCTGGGAAGGGGTAGTGACCCCTGTGCGGAAGAGATGGCATCCAGGTACGAGGCAGAGTCGTCCTTCCGGCGGTACGACACGCCCGAAGACGCGTCAGCGTTCTACCTCGGCTGCTACCGCGCGTTGAACGGCGGGAGCAACGACTGGTGGAACGTCTCCGGCTACCTCACCGCCTGAAAAGTGCCCACGGCTAGGTCGCGCCAACGCCGAGCGCGTCCAGCAGTCGCTGAACCGGCCGTTCGAGCCCCCACCGCTCCGTGAGGGCCGAAAGCGCCCCCGGATCAGCCGGAGCTTTCGGCAGGCGGGTTGCCAGCGGAGGCACTGGCACGTCGGTGCGCACGCGCACCACCTCGATAGCGCGCAGCAGGTAGTTGCGCTCGGGCTCGAGCTTGGCGCGGAAGGGAACGTCGGCTGTCGGGTCGTCGAGTGCCTCGAGCAGCCCCTCAATCGTGGGATAGGAGGCCACAATCGCTGCCGCAGACTTGTCGCCTACCCCGCGGACGCCAGGTAAACCGTCGGAGGGATCGCCGCGCAACGTGGCGAAGTCGGCATAGGAGGCGGCTGCCACCTGGTACCGCGCACGCAGCGCTTCATCGCCTATTCGCTCGGCCTTGGCGAATCCCTTCCCGATGTAGACGACGGTTGTGGGCCGGGTGTCTTCGACCAGCTGGAACAGGTCGCGGTCTCCGGTGACGATGTCGACGCCCATGGTGGCTTGTCGCGCGAGGGTGGCGATCACGTCGTCAGCTTCGAAGTCAGGCACACCAGTCCGTGCGATCCCGATGGCGTCGAGGACGCTTTCGATCACCGGGACCTGTGGAGCCAGGGTGTCGGGCACCTCCTCCGCATCCGCACCCTTGTCCACGTCGACTCGATGCGCCTTGTACTCGGGCACCAGGTCAACCCGCCACTGCGGGCGCCAGTCGGTGTCGAAACACGCCACCAGGTCGGTGGCCGGATG
>JAHEKZ010000038.1:0-11992 GCA_024644435.1 Actinomycetes bacterium
CTCGAGATGTATCGCGACGCCAAGAAGCTGCACAACGACCCAGTCGAAGCGTGGGCAGCGGTGGTTGACGATCCGGAGAAGCGCCGTCGCTACCAGAAGGCACGCGGAAAGGGCGGCCTCGTCAGGGCGCACTGGGACGAAGTCGCAGAGCTCGTGGGCGCGGCCCACGTCCACACGATTCGCAAGTACGGACCCGACCGTGTCTTCGGGTTCAGCCCCATTCCGGCCATGTCGATGGCATCACACGCCGCAGGCGCACGATTCATCAGCCTGATCGGCGGAGCCATGCTGTCGTTCTACGACTGGTATGCAGATCTGCCGGTTGCTTCACCACAGGTCTTCGGCGACCAGACCGACGTTCCGGAGTCCGCCGACTGGTTCAACTCCAGCTACCTCATCATGTGGGGATCCAACGTGCCGGTAACGCGCACCCCGGATGCCCACTTCATGACCGAAGCGCGCTACCGCGGACAAAAGGTCGTGGTCGTGAGTCCTGACTATGCGGACAACACGAAGTTCGCAGACGAGTGGTTGGCGCCGCACCCCGGGACCGATGGTGCCCTGGGAATGGCGATGGGTCATGTGCTGCTCAAAGAGTTCTTCGTTGACCGTCAGGTCCCGCGGTTTCTGGACTACGTGCAGCAGTACACCGATCTGCCCTACCTCGTACGCCTGCGCGAGAAGGACGGCGCGTGGGTGCCTGACAAGTTCGTCACTGCCGAGGACCTCGGTATCGAGACGGAGGCGGCGGCCTGGAAGCCGGTCCTCGTCGACTCCGCTACCGGACGCCCCCACGTCCCGCACGGGTCGCTCGGTGATCGCTTCACCGAAAGCGGCAAGGGGCACTGGAACCTCGACCTCGAAGGCGTCGAGCCCGCGCTCTCGCTGCACGGAGCAGACAACACCCACACCGCAGAGGTCCTGCTCCCCCGATTCGATCTCGGGCAGGAAGAGAACGAGGGCGGCGGCGTCCTGCGGAGAGGCGTTCCGGTAGCCCAGCTCGGCGACTTGACCGTCACTACGGTCTTCGACCTGATGCTCGCCCAATACGGCGTCGGACGCGACGGACTTCCCGGCGACTGGCCAACCGGCTACACCGACCCAGAGCCGTACACGCCCGCGTGGCAGGAGGAGATCACCGGCGTACCGGCTGAGCAGGCGATCAGGATCGGACGCGAGTTCGCCCAGAATGCCGAGGACTCCGGTGGACGCTCGATGATTCTGATGGGCGCCGGCACGAACCACTGGTTCCACTCCGACACGATCTACCGCACCTTCCTGGCACTCGTGACCCTCACGGGGTGCCAAGGCGTCAACGGTGGTGGCTGGGCGCACTACGTCGGCCAGGAGAAGTGTCGTCCGGTCACAGGCTGGGCTCAACTGGCATTCGGTCTCGACTGGCAGCGGCCGCCTCGGCAGATGATCGGAACCGCGTTCTGGTACGTCCAGACCGGTCAGTGGCGCTACGACGGGCTACCGGCCGACACCCTCGCCTCGCCCCTGGGGTCAGGCAGGTGGAGCGGCATGACGGCGATCGACACGCTGGCCCAGTCGGCCCGGTCAGGCTGGATGCCGTCCTACCCGTCGCTCGGCCGCAACCCTCTTGACCTGGCCGACGAAGCACGTACCGCGGGCGTAGACCCGGCCGAATACGTCGTCAACGGTCTCAAGTCTGGCAACGTCTCGTTCGCCATCGACGACCCGGACGCCCCCGAGAACTGGCCGCGGATTCTTACCGTGTGGCGGGCCAACTTGCTCGGCTCCTCGAGCAAAGGCAACGAGTACTTCCTCAAGCACCTTCTCGGCACAGACAACGCAGTGCGCGCAGAGGAGAGTGCTGAGGGAGATCGTCCGCGCGACGTGACGTGGCGGGATACCCCCGACGAGGGAAAGCTCGATCTGCTCGTGTCAATCGACTTCCGCATGACGGGCACCGGACTCTTCAGCGACATCCTGCTGCCGGCGGCCACCTGGTACGAGAAACACGACCTCTCGAGCACCGACATGCATCCGTTTGTGCACGCGTTCACGCCTGCGATCAACCCTCCGTGGGAGACCAAGAGCGACCACGACATCTTCCATGCGCTGGGCCGCAAGGTCTCTGAACTGGCATCCGGCCACCTCGAAGAGCGTGAAGACGTCGTCATGATGCCGCTGCTCCACGACACGCCCGATGCCATGTCGGTCCCTCACGGGATCGTGAAGGACTGGCGGGCGGGAGAAGTCGACCCCGTCCCCGGCGTCACCATGCCCAAGTTCGTCACGGTCAAGCGGAACTACACCCAGATCGGCGCCAAGATGTCAGCCCTCGGCCCCTTGGTCGAGAAGCTCGGCACTCTCACCAAAGGCGTGAACGTGAAACCCGGTCCCGAGGTGGAGGCCCTTGCCCGCACCAACGGTGTGATCGCCGAAGGCGTGGCGGCAGGACGGCCCTCCCTCGTCACTGATATCCACGTCTGCGAGACCATCCTGGCGCTCTCCGGCACGACGAACGGTCGGGTCGCCGTCGAAGGCTTCCGGCAGCTCGAGGAGCGCACCGGTCGCCAGTTGGCCGATCTAGCCCTCGACAACGAAGGCAAACGGATCACCTTCCCCGATACCCAAGCTCGACCGGTCCCCGTGATCACGAGCCCCGAGTGGTCAGGTTCGGAGCACGGTGGACGCCGCTACACCGCGTTTGCCATCAATGTGGATCGGCTCAAGCCCTGGCACACCCTGACGGGGCGAATGCACTTCTTCCTTGACCACGACTGGCTCACAGAGCTGGGCGAGCAACTGCCCATCTACCGGCCGCCACTCAACATGCATCGAATCTTCGGCGACCAAGGCAGCGGAGTCGGCAAGGAGGTGACCGTCCGGTACCTGACACCGCACTCGAAGTGGTCGATTCACTCCGAGTACCAGGACAACCTCTTCATGCTGTCGCTGTCACGCGGTGGACCAGAGATCTGGATGAGCGTCGAGGACGCCGAGCAGATTGGCGTCAAGGACAACGAGTGGATCGAGGCGTACAACCGCAACGGAGTGGTCGTAGCTCGCGCGATCGTGTCGCACCGCATGCCAAAGGGCACTGTGTTCATGTACCACGCCAAGGACCGCGTGGTCGACGTTCCTCGAACCGAGACGTCCGGGCAACGTGGTGGCATCCACAACTCACTCACGCGCCTGATGCTCAAGCCCAGTCATCTGGTCGGTGGCTACGCGCAGCTCTCGTTCTTCTTCAACTATCTCGGGCCCACAGGTAACCAGCGCGACGAGGTCACCGTGATCCGCCGCCGCTCACAGGAGGTCGTGTACTGATGAAGGTCATGGCCCAGATGGGCATGGTGATGAACCTCGACAAGTGCATCGGGTGCCACACCTGCTCCGTCACGTGCAAGCAGGCATGGACCAACCGCACCGGCGTCGAGTACGTCTGGTTCAACAATGTTGAGACGCGTCCTGGTCTCGGATACCCACGCACGTACGAGGATCAGGAAACCTGGCGGGGCGGCTGGGAGCGGACGCGGCGTGGACGGCTGCGGCTGAAGGGAGGGGGACGATTCAAGAAGTTGGCGTCCATCTTCTCCAACCCCAAGCTCCCCAGTCTTGACGACTACTACGAGCCGTGGACATACGAGTACGACACGCTCATCTCGGCACCACTCGGCGAGCACACCCCGGTGGCGCAGCCGAAGTCGCTCATCACCGGCAAGCCGATGAAGATCGAGTGGTCGGCCAACTGGGACGACGATCTCGGCGGTGGCCCAGAGGTCATCTCAGAAGACCCCGTCCTGGTCAAGATCCGCGACCAGGTGGCTGACCGCGTCAAGCTCGACTTCGAGAACGCCTTCATGTTCTACCTGCCGCGCATCTGCGAACACTGCCTCAACCCGTCGTGCGTCGCATCCTGCCCGTCAGGGGCCATGTACAAGCGGGCCGAGGACGGCATCGTGCTCGTAGACCAAGACCGCTGCCGTGGCTGGCGCATGTGCGTCTCCGGCTGCCCCTACAAGAAGGTCTACTTCAACCACAAGACTGGCAAGGCCGAGAAGTGCACGTTCTGCTACCCCCGCGTCGAGGTCGGCATGCCGACGGTGTGCTCCGAGACGTGTGTCGGTCGTCTTCGCTACCTGGGCCTGTTCCTCTATGACGCCGATCGCGTCCTTGAAGCGGCCTCCGTGGAGGACGAGCAGGATCTGTACCGCGCCCAGCTCGACCTGATGCTCGACCCCCACGACCCTGAGGTCATCGCAGCTGCACAACGCGACGGGATTCCGAGCGACTGGCTCACGGCGGCTCAGAAGTCGCCGGTGTACCGCCTCGCCAAGGAGTTCGAGGTCGCCCTGCCCCTGCACCCGGAGTACCGAACGATGCCGATGGTCTGGTACATCCCACCGCTGTCACCCGTTGTCGATGCGCTCGTTGAGACGGGCCACGACGGCGAGGATGCCCGCAACCTGTTCGGAGCCATCGACAGTCTGCGAATCCCCAAGGAGTACCTCGCCGAGCTCTTCACCGCGGGAGACACTGACGTGATCGACACGGTCCTGCGCAAGCTGGCAGCCATGCGCTCCACCATGCGCGACGTCAACCTGGGACGCGAGGTCGATGTGAGTGCGGCAGAAGCTGTCGGGTTCGATGAATCCACCGTGTACGAGCTCTACCGGCTCCTCGCCATCGCCAAGTACGAAGAGCGATACGTGATCCCCGCTGCCCACAGCGAGCAGGCGCATGAGCTCGAAGAGCTCGGCTGCTCGCTCGACTTCGACGAAGGTCCTGGGATGTACGGGTCAGGGCCATTCGGCGAGGCGTCCGGGATGCCGGTTCCCGTGGCGGTCGAGAACTTCCACGCACTCAAGCAGCGGCAGACCTCGGAGGCAGTGCTCGACACCGGCAACAAGCGCGGTCGGGTCAACCTGCTCAACTGGGACGGCAAGGGAGCCCCGGCCGGCGTCTTTCCGCCCGACCCGGGGAAGGGAAGCTGATGGAAGCCACCGATCGCGCTCTCGTCCAGCAAGCCTGCGCAGTACTGCTCCGATACCCCGAGGATTCCCTGCCTGACCACCTTCCCCTGATCGGCCAGGTGGTGGCTGGTCTGCCGTCCGAACCGGCACGCCAACTCGGTCAATTCCTCGACTATCTGACGTCTACGCCGCTCCTTGACGTTCAACGCCACTACGTGGAGACCTTCGACATGCGTCGCAAGTGCTCCCCCTACCTGACGTACTGGACGCACGGGGACACCCGCAACCGGGGAATGGCCCTGCTCCACTTCAAAGGGGCCTACCGAGAGGGAGGGGTCACCATCGGCGAAGAGGAGCTGCCGGACCACCTGGCCGTCGTCCTTGAGTTCGCTTCTGTGCACGACCCCGAGCTAGGGAACGCGCTGCTGGCCGAGCACCGGGGGGTCATCACGCTCCTCGAAGCCGCCTTAGACGACATCTCCTCCCCCTACGCCTTGGTGGTGACCGCTGCGCTAGGAACGACGAGCGCCCTCACGCCAGAGGATGAGCTGCTGATGCAGCACCTGGCCATGGCTGGCCCGCCGACCGAGATGGTCGGAATGGCTGGTCCGGTCGATCTCACGCTCACGCCTTTCGGCGTCCAGTCATCCGATGCGGCAATGGAGGCCAGGCGATGAACAGCACCCAGATCCTCCTGTGGGACGTGCTCCCCTATGTGACTATCGCCGTTTTCGTGGTCGGCATGTTGTGGCGATTCCGCTACGACAAGTTCGGCTGGACGACGCGGTCGTCGCAGCTCTACGAACGCTCGCTCCTACGAATTGCCAGCCCGCTGTTCCACCTCGGGATGCTCGCGGTCGTGGCTGGTCACGTCGTTGGGCTGCTGATTCCCGAGTCTTGGACCAACGCCGTAGGCGTGAGCGAGCACTTCTACCACCTGAACGCCGTGGCACTTGGTGCAGTCGCTGGGGCCGCCACGCTGGTCGGGGTGGCGATGCTGGTCTACCGACGCCGCACGACCGGCCCGGTCTTCGCGGCCACAACCAAGAACGACAAGACGATGTACGTGTTTCTTCTGGCAGCGATCTGCCTTGGTCTGGTGGCCACCATGACGGGGGCCGGGGTCCTGGGCGACGGATACAACTACCGCGAGACGGTCTCGGTCTGGTTCCGCTCGATCTTCATCCTGCAGCCGCAGGGTGAACTGATGGCTGACACACCGCTGGCCTTCCGCGTCCACGCCCTGGCAGGGATGGCCCTGTTCATGGTGTGGCCCTTCACCAGACTCGTCCATGCCTTCAGCGCCCCGTTGGGATACCTCTTCCGCCCGTACGTGGTCTACCGCACCCGGAGCGCGTCAACAGCCGGCAACCGCACCCCGCGACCAGGGTGGGACCGCACCAACGCCTAACCCCACCCTTTTCGGGGCCATGTCACACCGGTTCGGAATGACCGCACCACCGGGGCACCCATCCGTCCCCAGATCCATCTAGCGCGAACGTTGGATAGCACTTCAGTTCGTAATGACCGAACCCATGTGGCATGGCCCCGAAATGGGGGCTAGGGGGTGGAGCCGTTCACCTCTCCGTGGGGGACGCGGTCGTCCGGAGAGGCGGGGACCGTTCCGAGGCGGCCCGCCTGGAAGTCCTCGAAGGCCTGGATCAGCTCGGCCTTGGTGTTCATCACGAAGGGGCCGTAGGCCGCCACTGGCTCACGGATTGGCTGTCCGCCCAGGATGTAGACGTCGAACGCGCTGTCGCGCGAGTCCTGGCTCTCGTCGGCAGCGATGGTCACCGACGACCCCTGGCCGAAGACCGCCAGCTGACCCCACGTCATCGGACGCCGTTCGGCACCGACAGATCCCTTGCCCGACAACCCATACACGAGGGCGTTGAAGTCTTCCCGCCATGGCAACGTCAGCGAAGCTCCCGGCGCGATCGTCGCGTGCAGCAGCGTGATCGGTGTGTACGTGACACCCGGCCCAGCGTGACCGTCGAGCTCACCGGCGATCAGGCGCACAAGGGCCCCACCGTCTGGTGACGAGAGCAGGCTGACCTTCGCCGAGGTGATGTCCTGGTAGCGCGGAGCAGCGAACTTCAGTGAGCTGGGGAGGTTCACCCAAAGCTGAAGTCCGTGGAACAGCCCACCTGAAACCACGACGTGCTCAGGGGGCGCCTCGATGTGCAAGATGCCTGCCCCGGCTGTCATCCACTGGGTGTCGCCGTCGCTGATCATGCCGCCACCACCGTTGGAGTCCTGATGCTCCATCAGACCATCGATCATGTACGTGACGGTCTCGAACCCGCGGTGCGGATGCCACGGCGTGCCCTTGGGCTCTCCTGGGGCGTACTCCACCTCGCCCATCTGGTCCATGTGGATGAACGGGTCGAGCGCGGCTAGGTCAACACCCGCAAATGCCCGCCGCACCGGGAACCCTTCGCCCTCGAAGCCGGAGGGTGCCGAGGTGACCCCCACCACAGGCCGCGGTCGGTCGACTGCGGGGTCGGTCCCGCTGATTCGGGGCAGGGACAAGATGTTGTCAGTGGTGACCGCAGGCACGGCTGCCTCCTCAAAGTAGGGCTGGTGCACATATCAACTTAGTTGATCTCTCAAGTATTCCACAAGTAAACCTGTGGCGCCAGAGGACACCGCACTCGTACGGTTGTTGGATGCCAGCCGATCAGGTCATCGCCGATGGACGCGTGAGCCGCGTCGATCGCGGGATGTGCGACGTCCTGACGTCCCGAGGTACCGTCCGAGCGCAATGGGGGCCTGACATCCTCCACGCCGTACGACAAGACCCCGCCGCCCTTCCCTCCGTCGGTGACGAGGTGCTGCTCGAGACTCAGGGTGATCAGATATGGCTCACCCACGTCGTGCCTCGACGCAACGCCGTCACCCGGGCATCGGTTGCGCCGGGGAGCAGCCACCAGCAGGTACTTGCCGCCAACATTGACGTCCTGGCGATCTGCGAGCCCTGTCAACCCACCCCGGCGGAAGGACGGATCGAGCGCCTGCTGGCGCTGGCGTGGGAAAGCGCCAGCCACCCAGCGGTTCTGCTCACCAAGGCCGACCTCTCCCCTGACCTTGCGGGCACCGTCGAGTCGATCAGCCGCCTGGCGCTAGGAGCGTCAGTCATCGCCGTCAGCACTCCGGACGGTATCGGCCTTGACGAAGTGCAGGAGCTCACGACCGCAGGCCAAGCCCTCGCGCTCCTGGGCCCCTCTGGGGCCGGCAAGTCGACGATAGTCAACGCACTGCTCGGGTCTGAGGCGATGCCTACGAGCCACGTCCGCGACGACGGCAAGGGGCGGCACACGACGGCCCACCGAGAGCTCGTTCAGCTCGACGACGGCTCGTTCATCATCGACACTCCCGGACTCCGTAGCATCGGCCTGTCGACTTCGGACGGGCTCGATCAGGCATTTGCCGACATCGTCGAACTCTCCTACGGATGCCACTTCAACGACTGCGCCCACGAGACCGAACCAGGGTGTGCGGTTCTCGCCGCCATTGAACGAGGTGACGTCCCGCCCCGACGGCTCGACAGCTATCGGAAGCTTCTTCGCGAGGCCGCCTACCAGGAGCGTCGCGGCGATGCTCGGCTGCAGGCCGAAGAACGCGCGCGGTGGAAGTCGTTCTCACGACAGATCAAGCAGCAGACGAGACGGAACCGTCCGTAAATGCCGGGTCCGATTCGCCCGGCAATCCGATGCGAGCGCTGGTTCAGACGACTTCGCGGACCTCGGCGAAGTGGCAGGCCACCGGGTGACCGGTGCCGCGGTCAACAAGCTCTGGTGTCTCGGTGGCGCAGATGTCCTGTGCCTTCCAGCAGCGAGTGCGGAACCGGCAGCCCGACGGCGGGTCGATCGGGCTCGGCACATCGCCCACGAGCACGATGCGCTCACGAGCACGCTCTTTGTCAGGATCAGCGATCGGAGCCGACGACAACAACGCCTGGGTGTACGGATGCGACGGCTGTTCGTAGACCTGGGCGCGGGTGCCACTCTCGACGATTCGGCCCAGGTACATCACGGCCACTCGGTCCGAGATGTGCCGCACCACCGACAGGTCGTGGGCGATGAATATGTAGGCAAGTCCGAGCTGCTCCTGCAGATCTTCGAGCAGGTTGACGACGCCAGCCTGGACCGACACGTCGAGCGCTGAGACGGGCTCGTCGAGGATGATGACCTTCGGATCCAGGGCCAACGCGCGGGCAATACCTACCCTCTGGCGCTGGCCTCCGGAGAACTCGTGTGGATACCGGTTGCCGTGCTCAGGGTTCAGCCCGACACGTTCCAGCAGATCAGCCACCCGTTCAAGGACGGCATCGCCCTTCGTACCGTGCACGCGCATCGGCTCGCCCACGATGTCGTTGACAGGCATCTTGGGGTTCAACGAAGCGTAGGGATCTTGGAAGACGATCTGCAGGTCGCGCCGGATGGGTCGCATCTGCTTGTTCGAGAGGGTCGTCAGCTCTTGGCCGTCGTACCGCACTGATCCGGAGGTCGGCTTGTGCAGCTGCAGCACCGCGCGTCCGGTGGTCGACTTTCCGCAACCAGACTCGCCAACCAGTCCGAGCGTCTCCCCTGGATCAAGATGGAAGCTCACATCTGACACGGCCTGCACGGCCCCAACGGTGCGTCGGAAGAGCCCTCCGCCCTTCACGGGAAACTCTTTGACGAGATTCTCAACCTCGAGCAGGTGCTGCGACGTCCGCGCGGCGGGCTCGGTCATGCGTCCACCGCCTTCGAACGGAACAGGAGGGTTGGGTCTGCAGACTCGGCGACCTTCTCCCAGTTGTGGCACGCCACTTCGTGGTGGGCCAGATCAGTGGGCGCAAGTTCTGGTTCCTCGGTCTGGCAACGCTCGGTAACCAAGGGACATCGGGTCGAGAACGGACACCCGGGCGGCAAGTTGATGAGGGATGGCGGCGCCCCGGTGATCGGATGCAGCTTGCCGCCAGCGCTGTCGAGCGCGGGGATGGAACCCAGAAGCCCAGCGGTGTACGGCATCCGCGGCCGCTTGTAGATGTCCTCGACCTCCGCACGCTCGACGCCACGACCGGCGTACATCACCAGTACCCGGTGGGCCATGCCTGCGACCACTCCGAGGTCGTGGGTGATGAGAATGACTGCCGCATTGACGGAGTCCTTGACCTCGATCAACGTCTCAAGGATCTGCGCCTGCACCGTCACGTCGAGGGCGGTCGTCGGCTCGTCGGCGATGATGATGTCTGGGCTGTTGATGATGGCCATGGCGATCATGGCGCGCTGCCGCATTCCACCGGAGAACTCATGCGGATATGAACGTGCCCGGTCTTTCGCCTGCGGAATGCCGACGCGGTCGAGCATCTCGACTGCCCGGGCGAGTGCAATCTTCCGTTCGACCCGGTGATGGGATCGGTACGCCTCGGCGAGCTGGTCGCCGACTGTGTAGACCGGGTTCATGGCGGTCATCGGGTCCTGGAAGATCATGGCGATGTTCTGTCCCCGTAGTGCTCGCGAGCGCTTCGGGGTCATCGCCAGAACATCCTCGCCGCGATAGCGGACATCGCCGGAGATCTGGGCGTACTTCGGCAGCAGGCCCATCAGCGCCATCGCCGCCACGGACTTGCCGGACCCGGACTCCCCCACGATCGCCAGGACATCCCGCTCGTTCAAGGTGTAGGACACGCCCCGAACTGCCTCAACCATGCCGTCCTCGGTTGGAAAGGCAACCGAGAGGCCGTTGACGTTGAGAATCTCTTCACTCATCAGGCACGCACCCGGTTCTGCTTGGGGTCAAAGGCATCTCGGAGACCGTCACCGATGAAGTTCACCGACAGGGCGATGACCACGATGAACAGACCAGGCCACCAGAACAACCATGGCCTGGTGCTGAATGCGGTCTGATAGGTCGAGATCAGAAGCCCTAGCGAGGTGTCGGGAGACTTGATACCGAAGCCGAGGAAGCTGAGCGCCGCCTCGAGCAGGATCGCCACCGCGATGGTCAGCGTGGCGCTGACGATGATGGTGCCGATGGCGTTGGGCAGCATGTGGCGGAAGATGATGCGAGGTGAGGACGCTCCCATTGCTCGGGCGGCCTCGACGTACTCCTTCTCACGCAACGACAGAAACTCGCCACGGACAAGTCGGGCGAGCGATGTCCAAATCAGCAGCGACAGAACGACCGCCAAGAAGAACGGCCCCGCACCGCCGAATGCGTTACCGACCACGGCAGCAATCGTGAGGATCGGAATGGTCAGCAACAGGTCGGTGAAGCGCATGATCACGTTGTCGGCCTGGCCGCCGTAGTACCCCGAGATGGCCCCCGCGACGGCGCCGATGAACGTCGAGAGGATGCCGATGGTGAACGCGACCATCAAGGAGATTTGCGTCCCTCGCATGGTCAGTGCGAAGTAGTCACGTCCGATCTGGTCCTGCCCGAAGGGGTGGGGACCAATCGCAAATCCGTCTCCGTCGATGAACGCCGGCAGAACGTCGAGCGTCGGGTTGCCGCCATTGACGATCGGGTTCGTCGACGTATAGCCGAGGTACCACCAGCCGGGGATCTTCCAGAAGCCGATGGAGGTGTAGGCAAGGATGATCACGATGACCAACGCGGTGAAGCCGATCGCCGCCCCGCGGTGCCGGATGAAGCGCCGGCGGACCATCTGCCCCTGGGTACGCGCCTTGATGGTGAACTCTCGCTCGGGACCGACCGGTGTCATGTCGGGCTCGATGCTCTCGCGCATCGTCATGGCGTCGCCTTCCTCAGCTCGGCCGACCTCATGAGAGCCGAATCCGCGGGTCGAGGATCGCGTAACTGATGTCGGCGATCAGGTTGAAGAGCAGCACGGCAACTGCCGTCACCATGAAGACACCCATGATTTGGTAGGCGTCTTCGCGCGTAACGGCACTCGTAAACAGCACCCCCATGCCTTTCCAACCGAAGACCGTCTCGGTGATGATCGCGCCCGAGATGACGGCACCAAAGTCGATCGCAGCCAGTGTGGCCAACGGGATCAACGCGTTCCGGAAGGCATGCCGCAGAACCACGGTGCG
>JAHEKZ010000038.1:12092-22165 GCA_024644435.1 Actinomycetes bacterium
GAAGGTGATCGAGTAGTCAAATGCCGTGTACTGCCTGATCGCAGAGATGATGCCGATCGAGATTCCGAGCACGATGGCGAGAATGGTGGCGGCGAGGACCAACTGAAGCGTGGTCGGGAAGGCGTCGACGATCAGCGACGTGACCGGTTGACCGCTGAGGTTGACGCCGAGATCGCACCCCATGCCCGGAATCAGGCACCCGATCGCACCACCGAGCCACAGGAAGTACTGGACGAGGAAGGGCCGATCAAGGTTGAGGGTCTCGATCCGCTCCTGGATCAACCGGGCCTTGTCCGGGGCGTTCGATCCGGTGAACTCCGCCAGCGGGTCACCACTGAGGGTCACGAGCGCGAACATCAAGAAACTTGCAGCCAACAAGATCAGTAGCGACGCCAAGATCCGCCGCACGATGTAAGAGCCCACTGGCGCGCCCTCCTAGGCCTGATGTTCCCCCCGGATCATAGGGGCAAAGAACGGGTGGTGACGGCACAACTCGGCACCGTCACCACCCGTTCTTCGCTACCTAGGAGATGTTCCAGTCCTGCATGTTCCAGGTCAGGCCCGACTGGGTTGCGTTGTACTCGACACCCGTGGCGTTGGCCTCATACGCCACGATGCCTGGGAAGGCGAACACCGGAATGGTCGCCAGGTCGTTCCAGAGGATCGTCTCGATCTGAACAATGATGTTCTGCTGCTCAGTCAAGTCGGACGTCTGGTTGAGCTGACTGGTCAGCTCGTCAACGTCCTTGTTGGAGTAGTTGTTGTAGTTGCTTCCGCCGTTAGTGACATAGATGCTCGATGAGCCGGTCACCAGCGGTGAGCCTGCCCAAGCGAACATCGCCACGTCGAACCGACCGGTCACGAGAGCACCGTTGGCGTTGAAGAAGGTCTTGTCTCCTTCATCGATGATGTTGAAGCCAGCGCCGTCGGGGCCACAAGCTTCCTGCACCAGCTGCGCCTCTGCCTCACGGCGGGGGTTTGGCACGATGTATCCGAGCCTGACGTCAGTACCGACAGCGTTGGCTTCCTTCACCAAGGTGGCGGCTGCATCAATGTTCTGCTCGGCGTACGCATCCGGGGTGATCTGCGATGCGACCTCTTCGTACTGCGGCTGGAACGGCAGGTAGTAGCGCGAGTCGAGCACGATCGCTTCGGGGTTGTCCGGCTTGATCAGGGTGTCCACGATCTTCTGCCGAGGCAGACAGAGTGCGAACGCCTGACGCAGCTTCTCGTCCTTGAAGACACCGTCGAAGTTGAGGTCGTAGTGCTCGAAGGTGAACTGGTTCTCGGAGCTGAGCACGATCTGATCGCCCAGAGCCTCGAGCTGCGCCTTCAGATCCGGGTTCGGCTGCGGGTCCATGGCCTGGATCTCGCCGTTCTCCAACGCCTGCGCCTGAGCGTCGGCAGCGATGAAGCGGATCACCACGGTGTCGGCATTGGGGGCGTCTCCGTAGTAGTTCTCGTTGGCGACCAGAGTCAGGCTGTTCCCTGACTCCCACGCGTCGAGCTTGTACTCACCAGACGAGGGGATGAGCGACGCGTCGGGCAGGTCACCCGGCTTGAAGACCCAACCCTTGGTCCAGAAGTCACCGGCCTTGTCCAAACCCTTGGTGTCGCCGTCCTGGATGGCGGCAATCAGGTCGTCGATGCCAGCTTCCTTCTCCACTACGTGAGCCGGCAAGATCGAACCGAAGTTGGCGACCCAGTCCGCGTACGGCTTGTTGTAGACGACGGTGAACTGCTTGTCGCCGTCTGCGCAGTCGACAGTGTCGATGTCTTCATAGCCGTCAGTGCTGACCGGCTTGAAAGTGTCGGTCTGCCCGCTCTGGCTGTACCAGGCAAGCCAGGCATCGTCACAGTCGATCGGCTCGCCGTCGCTCCACACCGCGTTGTCGGCGAAGGTGTACTCGACTGTCAGTGGGTCGTCACTGGTCTTCTCGTACGTGCCGAAGTCAGTTTCGGGGGCGACGGAGCCGTCGGGCGCGAAGTACCAGAAGCCGAGCAGCACGCGGTTCATCGGAATGCCGTTCTGGCTGGCGTTCGTCGCCGCCGTGCTGGCGTTGTACGCCTGCCACTCCTGCTCGTACGCGTACGTGAAGGTAACTGGCTCGTTCGACTGATCGGTAGTGTCCGTGTTCGTTCCGCCGCCCGAGCATGCTGCAAGTACCAGCGATGCCCCGAGAAGGGTAGCGAAGACGGAGGCTCTTTTGCCCGTGCTTCCCACTGCATCTCTCCCTGTTTGATGGAGTTGATAGCGCCGGTTCGGGTGTACCCCAACCGGCAGACCTCCTAGCCATCAGCCAGGGCAGGTCGAGGGTGACCATAACAGCGACCTAGCGGGATTTCGCCAGCCCACACACCCGTGTTACTAAGTCGCAACCCTGTGTGGCCGGATCGAGATCTTGGGGTACTCGGGGCGACCCGAGGATTCAGCGCGAGTCGCGCTTGGCCTGCCGACGCTGGCCCTTCGCCAACGTAGGGGCATCCCGCTTTTTCACAGCCGGCTGGCGCTTCTTGACAGGGGTACGCCTTGACAGCAGACCTCAATGTTCTTGGAGGAGGCGTCTCCACGACATGCGTCGCTCTTGACCTGACCGCTGCCTGACGACGGTGCAATTTGCGGTACTTGCGGCTGGCTCGCCTCACTCGGTCGTGCAGATCGCCCAGCTCATCTTCCTCGAGTCCCTCGAGGCTCGTGGGTTTGGTCTGCTCGGTGAGGTGCTTTCGGAAGGCCTGTTCACGAGTACAACCCTTCTGCCGTGAGGGCAAACCATCACAACGTGTCACCTGGTCAGGTTCTCGGCACCCTGAGAAGGCTGACCGCGAAGTCTGACGATTCGCTCCACGGCCGAAGATCCCAGGTGGCGAATCGTTGCTCGAGCTGAATCCCTGCGAGCCGGCAATCCTCGTCGAAGCGCTCTAGTGAGTACCCACGATCGGTACCGAATCCGATCACTACCACCCCATCGGGCACGACGTGCGCCGCAATGTTGGCAAGGACAGCCACCTCGGTGCCCTCAGCGACGAAGGTCATGACGTTGCCGGCGACCACTGCACCGTCAAACGGCTCGTCGATCCCCTGGGCGGGCAGATCAAGCTCGGCAAGGTCGGCCACAACCCACTGCGGACCCGGGTGATCCTGCTGAGCGGCGTCTATCAGCAGCGGGTCTGCGTCTACACCCACGACATCGTGACCGCGGTCAAAGAGGTGCGCACCCACCCTGCCTGGTCCACATCCGGCGTCGAGAACGCGCGACTGGGGCGGCAGGATCGCATCGAGGAGGCGGGCCTCCCCACCGAGATCAAGCCCCTCGGCCGCCATCGTTCGGAACCGCTCGATGTACCAGTACGAGTGATTCTCGTCGGTGTCGGTAGACCACCGTGTGGGCTGCGCCATGAGTGCAGGGTATCGAGACCCTTGACGGCTTCACGAGCCTCAAAGAACTTACGAAGTTCTGTCCCAGGGTGGATGGCTCATTCGACTTTGGTGGGCAGCAAGAGTCACCTCATGCGTCGGCGCGCCGATCGATGCGCGGCGGGTCGGCCGCGCATCGAAAGCCGATATGGCTCATTCCCGTGTCGACCATCTGCGGGCGACGGGCAGCCGGTCGGTAGCGCAGGCAGTAGGAGTCGGCGCAGAGGAACGAACCTCCCTTGATGACTTTGCGTGGCACACGGAACTGCGGTTGCCGCCGGTCGAGGCTCTCCTCGAGTGTGCCGCCGCGGGGGTCACGGGGGGCGCAGCAGGGTGCCACGTCGGTAAACCGGGTCTCGACGTACCAGTCGGCTGTCCACTCCCACACGTTGCCCGCCATGTCGAAGAGCCCGTGGCCATTGGCCGGGTAGCTTCCGACCGGCGCCGTCGTTCCGTAGCCGGGCCCAGCGCGCCACGGGAAGTCCCCGTGCCAGTAGTTCGCACGCCGCTCACCGGCTGCTTCGGGTTCGTCCCCCCACGTGTACGTGGCGCCCTCGAGACCGCCGCGGGCGGCGAGCTCCCACTGCGCTTCAGTCGGCAGATTGAGCCCCGCCCAGGCGGCATACGCCAGGGCGTCCTCGTGCGCGATGTGAACGGCCGGGTGGTCCCTGCGGCCCGCGAGGTCCGTCCTCGGGCCTTCGGGGCAATGCCAGCAAGCGCCAGGGGTCCAGGTCCACCATTGACTCAGGTGACGGAGGTCGACCGGCCCAGCGGTTGGGGTGAACACCATCGAGCCGGGGACAAGGTTCTCTGCGGGAGCTCCGGGAAAGTCGGCCGGGTCAAGCGGGCGCTCTGCGACCGTGACGTAACCGGTGTCCTCGACGAATCCCGCGTACTGGGCGTTGGTGACGGTCGTCCGCCCGAGCCAGAAGCCGGACACGTCCACGCCACGCGCCGGCGCCTCTTCGGCGTAGTGCGCGTCCGACCCCATCAGGAAGGTGCCGCCCGGGATCCACACCATGTCGTCCGACGGCGGTGCCCCCTCTGGTGTCGCCGGGGGCGAGGTGACCTGCCGATCGCTCACGCGCTTGGCAGCCCGGCCTGCAACTTCGCCACAGCCTGTGAGATACCGAACGACGCCGGCTTCTGCGTCGGCGGAAACTCTACGAAAGAGGCCGCCATCTGCCCAACGAACACTTGCGCGGGAACGAGCAGGAACGCGTGATCGAGCAGCCAGTCCCAGTACGTGTTGGACGTGTGGTCGGCCCGCTCGTAGGGGTCAGTGCGCAGGTTGAAGATCTTCGGTACGCGCAGCTCGGTGAAGGGCTCGGCCCAGACCTGAAGGGTGCCGACGGCACGCTGCTCCATGAAGACCAGCTTCCAGTTGTCGTACCGAATGGCCAAGAGGTCACCGTCGTCGCTGACGTAGTAGAAGAACTCCCGGGGGCTCGAGTCGACGTCACCCGTGATGTACGGCAGCTGATTGTGACCATCGAGGTGGACGCGATACGTGGTGCCGTTGAGCTCTGCACCCGCCCTGAGCTGGTCGGCGATATCCGGGACACCTGCGGCCGCTAGCAACGTGACAAACCAGTCGTTGTGGCTCATGATCCCGTTGAGCACGGTCCGCTCCGGGATGTGTCCGGGCCACCGCACAACGGAGGGCACCCGGTATGCACCTTCCCAGTTGGTGTTCTTCTCGCCACGGAACGGTGTCGTACCTGCATCGGGCCACGAGTTCATGTGTGGCCCGTTGTCAGTCGAGTACATGACGATCGTGTCTTCGGCAAGCCCCAGCTCGTCGAGCAGTCCGAGCAGCTCACCGACCTGCTTGTCGTGGTCGACCATCGTGTCGTGGTAGCCCGATTGCCACCGTCCCGCTTGGCCTCGGCTCTCTGGCTTGGTATGGGTACGGAAGTGCATATGGGTGGAGTTGAACCACACGAAGAACGGCGTCTCAGACTGCGCCTTGTCTCGGATGAAGTCCGATGCGGCCTCGATGAACTCGCCGTCGACCGTCTGCATTCTCTGCCTGGTCAGCGGCCCGGTGTCCTCGATGCGCTGGGTTCCGTCACCGTTGGCCCAGGTGTGCAGGACACCACGCGGACCAAACCGCTCGTGGAACTGAGGAAAGTCGTCCGGCGCCGGGTAGTCGTCAAGCTCGGGCTCCTCCTCGGCGTTGAGGTGGTAGAGGTTACCGAAGAACTCATCGAAGCCGTGCGCGGTCGGTAGGTGCTCGTCGCGGTCTCCCAGGTGGTTCTTTCCGAACTGCCCGGTCGCATACCCCTGCGCCTTGAGCGCGGTGGCGATAGTCGGCGTCGACGCCGGCATCCCAAGCTCGGCGCCGGGCAGCCCCACCTTGGTCAGTCCGGTTCGGATCGGGTTCTGCCCGGTGATGAACGCCGCCCTGCCAGCGGTGCAGCTTTGCTCACCGTAGTAGTCAGTGAACCGCGCACCCTCGTCGGCAATCCGGTCGATGTTAGGCGTGCGGTAGCCCATCATCCCGTCGCTGTAGCAGCTGAGATTCGAGATCCCGATGTCGTCGCCCCAGATCACCAGGATGTTCGGCCTGTCTTGCGGCATCTCGATCTCCCCACGCTCGAATGTGATGTCGCAGCCTAACCGCACCGCGGCCCGACAGCAGCGGGAGCGCGTCGGGGGCTGTGGGCGTACGGTTTGAGAAGACGGCGCCAGCGTGGAGTGACCGTGGCGGAGCGAAGTTCCTCAGCGACGACCGGCGCTGAAGGCGGCCGCACTGTGTGTGCCCTGAGAGCTGGGTCGTCCCGGCGTGCGGCGCGGGGTACGCCGGGACGCGCCCTTCTGCCCAGAGGCCTGGCTCGAAGACGAGCCCGAGCCAGTCGACTTCGGAGTGCCCGGGGCCGAGCCACCCGATCGCGTCTGGCTACTGCGGCGGTTACGGCGGCGCGGCTTCGCAGTATTCACCGGCCGCGACGCCGAGGCGGCCGGCGCGGCGTCCTCGATTGGACCGGACAGTACGCGTGCACCAGGAGCCAGCTCGACCAACACGGGGTGTGTTGCGCCCTTGATCCGGGTCGTCGTCGGTGCGATGCCGGCCGCCCGGGTGAGCAGGCGGACGTCGTGCGCCTGCTCACTAGTCATGATGGTGACGACCGTGCCGGCGTTTCCGGCCCGGGCTGTGCGCCCGGAGCGGTGCAGGTACGCCTTGTGCTCGGCGGGGGGGTCGGCGTGGACGACGAGGGACACGTCGTCGACGTGGATCCCACGTGCGGCGATGTCGGTGGCGACGAGCGCCGATGCTCGACCATCGTGGAACGCCTCGAGGTTGCGGGTGCGCGCGTTCTGGGCAAGATTTCCGTGCAGCTCGACCGCCGGGACGCCGCTGTTGTTGAACTGGCGAGCCAGTTGCTTGGCACCGCGCTTGGTGCGAGTGAAGACGACGGTGCGACCGGGAGCACTGATCAGGTCGACCAAGATCGGTAACCGGTGTTCGCGATCCACATGAAGCACGTGGTGCGACATCTCGCTGACCGGTGACTGCGCGGAGTCGGCCTCGTGAGTGACCGGATCCACCAGGAACTTCCGGACGAGGGTGTCGACCGCCCGGTCGAGTGTGGCCGAGAAGAAGAGTCGTTGGCCGCCGCGGGGCGTCTGTGCGAGCAGCCGGCGCACCGCAGGTAGGAAGCCTAGGTCGGCCATGTGGTCAGCCTCGTCGATAACGGTGACCTCGATAGCGGCCAGGCTGCAGTGTCCCTGCCCGATCAGGTCCTCGAGTCGACCTGGGCACGCCACAAGGATGTCGACGCCTCGGCGAAGAGCGGTCACCTGCGGGTTCTGTCCGACGCCTCCGAAGATCGTGCGCGAGGTCAGACCAGCAGCCTGCGCCAGTGGTGCCAGGGCCTGGTCGATCTGGTTGGCCAGCTCACGGGTGGGCGCCAGGATGAGCGCTCGTGGTGCCTTCGACCGGGCCGAGCTGCCGTCGGACAGCCGGGCGACCAGCGGAAGCAAGAAGGCATAGGTCTTGCCGGAACCCGTGCGGCCACGGCCGAGCACGTCACGTCCGGCAAGGGCGTCGGGCAATGTGGCGGACTGGATGGGGGTGGGGGTGACGATGCCCAGGCCGGAAAGGACGCCGGCTAGACGTGCGGGCACGCCGATGTCTGAGAATGAAGACAAGTGAATATCGCTATCTGTGCGGGTATCTCACCGACAGCCGTGATCCGAAAGACTCGGGCGGCTACACACGGAGCGGATGTCATGCGCTACGACGTGCGGACAACTCGCGGCAAGAATTCAACGAGCTGATGTAGGCACCCTACCGGACAGACCCCAAAACCCGCGCATCCACAGAAAAGCTTGGGACTCATCAGGCCCCCAGAGCCGCCACCATCGGGAATGCCACTGACATTCCAAGTCGCCAACCCAGCTCATGGTGGCACTTCTCGGCCGGTCCTGCGCCACCGCGAAGCTCCCGAAAGGCAACACCCGGGGTCAGCGGGATGCGTTGAACCATCCGCTGGCGCATGCACGTTACGAGTGTCCCAGGACAAGCGAGGACTTGCTTTCGTAGCGGGAGCAGGATTTGAACCTGCGACCTCTGGGTTATGAGATGTGGGTGGAGCCATCATCTGATGCACGCGAGACCGTTTCGTTCAACGCGTCTTGCAGGTTTTCCGGCATGTGCCCCACCAACGAACGGGCTAACACCCCACGCAATCGTCGGGAACATTGTGGGCTACCTGAGAGGAGTCCAGGCGCCTGACCTTGCCAAGAAGGGTGAAGATACCGCCACCGCTCCGGTCCGCGTGATTACGCGTGACTCGTGACGTGTCCTTCAGAGTGACCAAGCCGTTGTGGTTCCTGATTCCGCCGCCGCGACGTCCGGCGAAGTTGCCTGACACCCTCGCCGAGTCATTCATGGTGACCCGGCCGTTTCGATAGTTGGTGAAGTTATCGCCACTGCGGGTGTTGATCCCACCCCCGCGACGACGAGCAGTGTTATCAGTCACTGACGATCGGTGGTTGAGGACCACCAGGCCCTTCTGACTGTCGATCCCGCCACCCCGCCGCGCGGTGTTCGCCGTAACAGCCGACCGGCGGCTTAGCACCAACTCCCCGCCATGGAGGTAGATCCCACCTCCGAAACGCCCGGCATTGCCCCGGACCGAAGAAGAGCCCCTCAACGTGAGCCAGCCTCCGTCGCGGTAGATCCCGGCCCCCCGCCGACCGGTGTTGTAGGCCACTGAGGCTGAGTCATCAAGGCTCATCCGCGCCCCATCGTGGAAGACTCCGCCACCTAGCTGGGCGGCGTTCCCCTCAACGGAGGACGAGTTCGTCAACCGCAGATTGTGTTTGTTCACGATCCCGCCACCGCGGCGAGAAGCCACGTTTCCCGTGACAACCGAATGTCCGCTCACCTTGGCGACTTCGATTGAGTAGATTCCGCCCCCGTAAACGGCCGCGTTTTGAGATACGGAGGACGAGTTCTTCATCCGTAACTGACCGTTCGAGAAGACCCCACCTCCAAAGTGCTCAACTGAGTTCCCCGACACCGACGCCGAGTCGTTCAGAACGACGCGGCATCCATCCGCGATAGAGACTCCGCCTCCTCTGTAGACCGCCTTGTTACCGATGATCGATGATCTGCCGTTCATCGAAACACGGCCTGCAACGCAGTTGATCCCACCACCGCGCCGGGCGGAATTCTCCGACAGCAAAGACGCCCGAGCTAGCAGGAGGCTGCCGGAGAGCACGTTGATCGCACCGCCACCTCGCGCTTTGTTCGAACTGAGGAAAGCGGAACCCCTGAGGTTCACTGTGCCTCCAACAGTCCGAATCCCACCACCGCTGCCCTTCGCGACGTTGTTGCTGATCGACGCTTCGTCCTTCAGGGTGAATACACCGTTCGCGTTGTACACCCCACCACCGCTGCGAGCGGTGTTGCTCGTGACCGATGAAGTGCCGATCAACGTGACGACCGCATACACGCTGTGGATTCCGCCACCGTGAAAGGAATCCCCACCAGAAACTGTGAGGTCGGCCAGTGAGACGTCCGGCACGTTGTCGGTCGACCCCACTATTCGCAGGGCAGCCCCGTCGTGATTTCCGTCGATTCCCGGAGTGGGGAGCAACTCGGTGGCATTGCCAACAATGGCGAGGTCCTGGCTGACGGTGAAGTTGCCGACACATACGCCTTGGACCTCGAGGGTGTCACCCCCGGCCGCGTGGTCGATCATCCACTGGAGATCCGCACTCGGCCCTGAACCCGTCGTCAGATTCTCCACCTGGCAGGAGTCCTCAAGTGCTTGAGCACCCGGCGCCGTCACAACTGTCGTTCCGACTACCAAAGCGCCAACGAGCACCGCAAACATGGACATCCGGATGGAGCCAAGAAGGCGCATAGTCACCTCTCATGACCGCCAGCCGCATTCGCTGCACCCCTGATAGCAGCGAACTGGGTGGCGCCCCGAGGCTAGCTGTGTCCCGAGCACGAGGTCAGAGTCAAAAGGCCCCCGACCATGGGTCGGGGGCCTTTTGCTTCGCGGACCTTCAACTTTCGTAGCGGGGGCAGGATTTGAACCTGCGACCTCTGGGTTATGAGCCCAGCGAGCTACCGAGCTGCTCCACCCCGCGTTGGCGTTCGCTTAGCGTACGTGGTCGGGGTGAGTCGCTCCAAACC
>JAHEKZ010000083.1 GCA_024644435.1 Actinomycetes bacterium
TTGCGCGCCCGGAGAGGTTCCAACTCCCCACCTTCCGATCCGTAGTCCTAGTTGCGGCGTCTCACGACCCGTCCTGACGTGTCAGCACGCTCACGCCATTCTCAGGAAGTGTCCCGAAGTCCCCCTCGGTTCCTGGGCGTTGCAGTATCCGTTGCAGTGAGGACCCGCCACGCGGTCGCGGTCAATAGATGCCGCACGAGGGACATTCCCCGACATCAGACTTGGATCGGCGGCGGCGGTCCAGCGCAAGGAGGCGGAAGGGTCGGCCGTCATCAGACGCTCCTCAGGGAGGGCGGTTCTCGGCGAACCTGGTCCTCCAAGGCCTCCAAGCGGGCCAGCACCAGGGAGATCCACGCACGGGTCGTCCGGATGGAGTAGTTCTTTCTGGCATGTGGTTGGCTGGTCCCCGAAGGCTTCCCCACTAGCCCACGGAGATCCCGTGCCCAAGTTCACATTGACCCGCCACATCAATGCCTCTGTCGAGCGAGTGTGGGCAGTCCTGGACAACTTCGGTGAGATTTCGCAGTGGAATCCCGGTGTTAGGCGCTCAAGTCTCACGTCAGAGGGACGAGTCGGCCAAGGCTCGACCCGGCACTGCGCCCTAGCGCCGTTCGGTGGTGTGAATGAACGGATCGAGACCTACATCCCGAACGAGCGCATGACGGTCGATATCTATGAGGCCTTCAAACTCCCCATCTCGGATGCAATAGCGGACTTCAACCTCACGGCAAGTGAGGGGGGCACCGATCTCACACTGCACTACAGCTACACGCTTAACCGATTGGGTCGAGTGGCCACGGGAACAACAGCCAAGCAGCTGGAGAAGGGAATTGGTGGGCTCGCCGATTCACTCAAGGAGGAATGCGAACGCGCTGCGGCAGATTGATCCATAAGCGGCACATCTCTGGTGGCCTGCCTGAGGTTCCGGGAGAACCTCATGAACCCCTTGGGGCGACCTTCCCGCTCTGAGTCTGGGCATACTCTGCGCGCCCGGAGAGATTCGAACTCCCAACCTTCTGATCCGTAGTCAGATGCTCTATCCGTTGAGCTACGGGCGCCTGGCCTTACGACCGGGAGCAACCATACCGGCCCGATCAGGAGCCCCGAAATCCGTCCCGTCTCACCCGGCCACCTCAGCCGCGGAAACGCCCAAGTGGGGCTCCAGCCGTGCCGATGCCACGTACGAGACCACGACCGCGACGATCACAAGGGGCATCAAGGGCACCGCGTCGCTGGCAAGCAGCAGTGACGGCAGCAGAACTGAGACCAGCGGCAAGCCGAGCATGGCCACGCACATAGCGCCGATCCCCATGGCGACACCGGCGATCATCGGCAGACCTGGCAAAGAGGACAACACAATTCCCAACGCAGCCCCGATGAACATCGCCGGGAAGATCGGTCCACCCCGGAAGCTGCTGAGGGAAAGGCAGTACGCGAGGCCCTTGCACACCATCAGCATGATCAGTGCCCCCACCGACCAAGTAGCGGCGTCATCCACCAGGGTCGGCAAGGCATCCTGGCCGGAGAACAGAACGAACTGGGACGACTTGTCCGTCGCTACCTGGAACGTGATCGCCAGCAGGGCGATCACCAACCCGACTGCCGGTGTCAGCAGCAGACGGTGGCGGTCAACGATGTCTTGTAGGGCCAGTGCGCCGCGCTTGATGAACTGTCCGGCGGCCGCCGATACCAACCCGATGACGAGAGCCCAGCCGAACTCACCAAGAGTCGGGGTGCCGAACGCGGGGATGTTCGGAATCTCCAAGGCGAAGGTTCCGTAGCCGGTCCATGAGTCGAGGCCCACGAAGATCAGTGATCCGATGCCGGCCGCCATCAGGCCGGGTACCAGGATCACTCCCATCAAGGGTCCGCCAAGCCCGACGGCCTCCATCAGCAGAAACGCGCCTGTCAGCGGTGAGCCCAACAGCGTGGCGATCGCCGCGAAGCTTCCGGCGGCACCGACAACGAGCGTCGCCTGCTCGGGCGCATCCTTCTTGATCAGGTGTACCGCGAGGACGCCGAGTCCGCTGCCGATGGCGATCAGCGGGGCCTCGGGGCCGAGCACTGCGCCCAGACACAACGTGGCGAGCGACGCTACGAATACCCCGGCCAGGTCACGGGGCGCCGTGGCCCCGGTGGCCTTCAGGCCCTCAGCCGGACGATGGCCGCTGGTTCCCGGCAGGTAGGTGATTGACAGGGCCACGAGCAGGCCCGACAGCGTCAGTGGCAGGACCGGCCACCACACCGGTGCCGTGTCGAATCCCAGGCCCTTGGGCAGGCTGTCGAACACCCAGGTCTGCGACTTCGAGACGAGGACAAGGAACCAGTACGCCACGAACGCCACCGGGACGCCGACAAGGGCTCCCATGACGAGCAGGCCCACGTACCCGCGGCTGCGCAGGATCTTTCCGGGGTCAGGCGGCGCGGCACTCGTGGGCGCGGCAGTGGGGTCAGTCACCGGTCCTCCTCACAAGGCTACGGGCCCGTCCACGTCCTCCCGGCTGATGCAGCGGGGCGATCGGAGTGCTCCAGCCGAACTCGGCCCCTCGCCAGGGCGCGAGGTGGCTGAAGCGCTCCGATCACCGGAACAACGCGGAGGCGGAGGGATTTGAACCCTCGAGGGGCTATAAAACCCCAACCCGCTTAGCAGGCGGGCGCCATCGACCGGACTAGGCGACGCCTCCATGCGGCCTCTCGACCGCCCGAGAAGGGTACCGGGCGGTCGCTGACGGCGGCAAAGCGCGTCATAAGCCTGTTCCGCGCATACGGTGTGCCCATGGCTGATGCTTGGCAGGTACACGGTCAGGGCCTCACACATCACGTGGTCGACATCCCCGCTGCTGCCGGCCTAGCACACACATCGGGGTCGCTCACCTGGCTCGAGGTCTCCCCGGCGGAGTTTGCTGACCTGGGGCCATTGCTCAACATCCACCCACAGGCGATCGCCGACGCTCTGCACGAAGCCAACGGGTCGAGTGCGATTGCCCAACGCACCAAGGTGGAACGCTTCCCTCAATGTGAGCTCGTCTATCTGTTTCGAGCGAAGCTCAACGAGGACGCTGACCTGACGTTGACTGCGGCTCCGCTGATCCTCGTACCGAACGCCGTGATCGCCGTCGCCCACGAGGCGCCAATCACCCAGGACGAGCTGATTCCTCGCTGGGAGCGGAATCCGCAGCTGCTCGAGCATGGGGCGTCGGCATTGCTGTACGGCTTCCTCGACCTGATCGTCGACTCCTACCTCGACTCAGTCGACTCACTCTCCGATGCGGTTGACCGGATGGAGGACGACCTCTTCGACGACTCCGTGCAGCGGGACGTCGATCCCCGAGCAGCCCAACTCCGTAGCTTCACCACACGGAAGTCGCTCGTACGACTACGCCGGGTCACGCAGCCGATGCGCGAAGTCGTCTCCGGCACCATGCGTCGAGCAGATGCGGACCAGCCGGTCGTCGACCCCGCCCTGTTGCCCTATTTTCAGGATGTCTACGACCACGTCCTTCGCGTCAACGACACGGTCGAAGGACTCCGCGACCTGATCACCACCATCTATGAGACGCGCCTGGCCAT
The DNA here is from genome assembly GCA_024644435.1 of Actinomycetes bacterium. Taxonomy (GTDB): domain Bacteria; phylum Actinomycetota; class Actinomycetes; order JAHEKZ01; family JAHEKZ01; genus JAHEKZ01. The sequence goes on from JAHEKZ010000083.1 coordinate 3,571, forward strand.
CAACGACCACTCGCTCAACACCGTGACGCGCCAACTGGCAGCCTGGGCCGCCATCATTGCCGTCCCCACCGCCGTCACCGGGTTCTACGGTCAGAACATCCCCTATCCCGGATTCGCGGCCCACAGCGGCTTCTGGACGAGCACCGGCATCTGGGTCGGCGTCTCGGTCCTTCTCTACGCCATGTTCAAGCGACGGCGCTGGCTCTAACCTCTAGAAGGGCGGGCGCAGGGGGAACGCGGAGGTGCCGCTCTTGCCCAGCTTCACGCCCAGCACCTGGTGCAACTGGATGTTGTTGATGTCGAAGCCCACTCGGGACGCGGCGACATACAGCTGCCAGACGCGTGCACGACGCAGGCCAACCTCCGCCACGGCTTCTTCCCAGTTCTCCTCGAGGTTGGTGCTCCAGTCGCGACACGTCATCGCGTAATGCTCACGGAGGTTCTCCTCGTGTCGCGGCTCGAACCCGTGGTTCTGCATCGAGGTGACGACGCGGCCGACTCCCACGAGCTCACCATCGGGGAACACATACCGGTCGATGAAGCCTCCCGCGCGTGCTCGCTCGCGAGTGGTGGGTCTGGTGATGCAGTGGTTGAGCAGCCGCCCTTCCGGACGCAACTTGCTGGCCAAGCGAGAGAAGTACGAGCCGAGCTGCCGGCGTCCGATGTGCTCAGTGAGCCCGATCGACGACACCGCATCGAAGTCCGTCTCAGGAACGTCGCGGTAGTCGAGGAAGCGCACCTCGGCGCGGTCCGCGATCCCGCGTTCGGCAATGGCCTTCTGAGCCCACTCGGCTTGTTGCTCTGACAACGTCACGCCAAGCGCCTTGACTCCGTAGTTCTCAGCGGCGTGCATCACCATGCCGCCCCAGCCACACCCCACGTCGAGAAGACGCTGCCCCGGCTCAAGAGCGAGCTTGCGTGCCACCAGGTCGTATTTCGATGCTTGTGCCTCCTCCAACGAGGAGGACGCGTCGGGGTAGACGGCGCATGTGTAGGTCATCGAGGAACCAAGCAGCAGCTCGTAGAACCGGTTCGACACGTCGTAGTGATGCGAGACAGCCATAGCGTCGCGTTGCTTGCTGTGACGAAGGCCGCGACGCCACGGCGGAGTCGCCTCTTCCGGGGGCAGGGGCGGACGCCGCAGCACCCACCCACCGAGCTCGCGCAAGACAGCCAGCTTGTCCTTCATCGACGTGTCTTGGTTGCCGTCCATCACCAGCACGGTGAGTGCCTGGTGGAGCGAGCCATCGACCGCCAGGGAGCCGCTGACGAATGCGCGGGCAAGCCCCAGGTCGCCTGGTGCAGTCGCGAGATACTGCACGGCCTCAGGTGAGCGAATCGCCAAGGTCACGTCGGCGTTCGTATCTCCATAGGTACTTCCGTCGTAGGCCGTCAAACGAAGCTGGGGGCGGTCACCGAGCACACGTCCGAACGCGGTGGCGATGGATGACGTCGTCATGGCTCCTCCTCAGCGTCCCTGCACGCACTTGGCGTACAGGTCGAGCAGTCGACCGTCCGGGTCATACTCCTTCTTCAAGAGCTGGTACTGCGCCCCGTTGTACGTGCGCCAGAAGTCATCCTCGTCGTAATACGAGGATGAGTACAGGGACTTCCTGCCGCCCAGCTCTGCCACCACCTCTTCGATACGCCGGTTGTGGTGCCCCTCCCGCTGGCCCGGCGCCTCCTCAACCGATGACCAGAAACCCAGGTTGACATAGGTGGTGGACGGAGCCAAGGCATAGAGATCCCACGTGGCATCTGGATCTCGCTGTCGCAATGGGCACAGCCACACTGGGGCGATACCGATCTCGTCGTGGAAGAACTCGAGGAACTCGCCAAGGCGAGCCAGCGGCACTTCGACGTCCTGGATCACGGGCTCACGCGGTGCACTGCCCCTCCTGGCATCCCATGCACTCTTCCACCCGTGCCGGCGCTCGAAGCCGACAACTTTCCAGTAGACATCGCTGCGCAGCAGCCGGCGGGGAAGGAGCGGGCGCACCAGTGGGTGCTGCACGCCCAATGCACCGGAGCACCAGAACCAGTCGGTGTCCCATCTCCACAGGTAGTCACGAGT
>JAHEKZ010000084.1 GCA_024644435.1 Actinomycetes bacterium
GATGAGTACCTGCGACCACCTCCAGGCAACCGGCCTCGGGAACGGGATCGACGGGAATCCACGCACTTACGCCACGGCCATCGACGTTGTAGTACGGCTGGTCTTGGTGCCAGGGCGTCCGCTGCCGGGTCTTCCCCTCCTTGACCAGAACATGGTCGTGGTAGAGCCGCACCCTTGAGGCGCCCATGAGCTGGCCCGCGATCGCCGGCACCGATGAGTGGCGAGCAAGCTGCTCGATGGCCTCAATGTCTGACCACCGACAGAAGTCCTCGAAGAACTGGCCCGGGTCATCGGTAGCACTCGCGACCTGCGCCAACGGGCTCGGCTCAGCCCGCACTTGCTCGATGGCCGCCCGCGCCGATGCCACCTGCTCCTCGGTGAGCACATTGCGAATACATACGACGCCGTCGTCGGCGAACTGCCCGATCAGGTCAGTCGTGACCGCCGTTGTCATGCCCTGGATGCTAGTGACTGACCGGGCCGGGCGGGTCACTCGGCGGTGCTCAGGTTTTGTCTCGCCTCATCTCGCGGACGACGTGGTGGCCGGGCATTCCGGTGACGCCGCCACCGGCGTCGACCACAAGCTCGTGGGCATCGTTCTCGACGGTGATGCCCTGGACGCCGAGCTGTCTCAGGTCTGGCCGGTCGTGCACGCAGGCCTGGAGGTAGGGAAGGTCACCGACGCCGTGTGGTCACCCGGGCTGAAGAAGAATATGGGATACGTATCGGTGCCCATCGAGCTGGCCGGGCCCGGTACCGCCCTCGAGGTCGACTCCGAGAACGGACGGCTTCGGGGGACAACTGCCGCCATTCCGTTCGTCGACCCCAGAAAGCTAGCTGCAGCAACGACACTGATCACGTAGGTGACCGTTGCTGGCACCTCGGCGACCCCGCGGGGCTGAACTAGCTCTGCGGCACGAGGGCGAGTACGCGTGCAGGGAACCCCGATGCCTCGGCGATTCGCGGAACGCCCACCACGGCCCAGGCGCCGACGGGCGGGACAGACGCGAGGTTCGTCAGGTTCTCGACGTGCCAGACTCCGCGCGGCAGTGTGACGTCGCGATGCACCGGGAAATCCTTCGCGCGACCGGGATCAACCCCCAACGTGTCGATCCCTAGGCCCACCACGCCGCGTTCCTCGACAAGCATCCGAGCCGCTACTACCCCAAAGCCTGGGAATCTCAGAAGGTCTGGGCCAGGCTCGGCCTGCACGTCCGTGCGCAGAAATACTGCCGAGCCCACGGCGATTCGACCATGGGCGGCCTCATACGCTTCTACGGCGGCAACTGATAGCTCAGCGTCAAGATCGAGCCGCGCGTGCTCGGTGAAGTCGATGACATGAAGCGGACGCACCAACTGGTCGGCAGGAACATCACCGACGTGCCCTGCACCGAGCGCGAAGTGGCTTGGCGCGTCGAAGTGCGTCCCGCTGTGTTCGTCGAGGGTCACCCTTCGGGCGTATGAACCATCCTTCTCGATGCTCTCAAGCGTCTCGGCAGCGATCGGCCCGGTTCCGGGCCACAGGACGGCGGTGTCGTCGAGCGTTCGTGTGAGGTCGACAACTCTGAAGGGGCCAAGGGCCGTCATGAGTGGAGGTCTTCAGCGCCCTTGTCGCGCTTTGAGCGATAGGTCAGCGGGTAGGTATGACTGAACTGTTCGATGAACGAGGTGACCCACGCAGCAACAGGTAGCGCCATGAACGCACCCATCGGGCCTCCGATCGCCCCGCCGGCGAGTGCCGCGCCGAAAGCAACTCCCCCATTGAGTTCCATGGTTCGGGCGCTGATCTTCGGACTCAGGAAGTAGTTCTCCACCTGTTGATAGATCACTGTCCAGACGATGAGAGCAACTGCCGACCCCAGCCCGACGAGACCGAGGGTCACCAGAACCGGAACTGCAGCACCGATATAGGTCCCGACGGCGGGAATGAACTCAGCGACGAAGCCCTCGAAGACCGACATCGGAAGCGCAACCACCCACGGCACACCCACGATGATCATTGCCACGAAGAACAACCCGCCGTTGATCAGCATGAGCAGCAGACGGCTGTAGAAGTATCCACCGGTCTGCTCAACGGCTGTATCCCAGGCCCACCCCAGTCGCGCCTGGCGCTGGGGGGAGAGCCGGCGCAGCAAGGAGTCGCGAATCTTTGGAGCGTCGGCCGCGAAGTAGAAGGTGAACATGGCGATGGTGAAGAACTGGAAGACGAGTCCAAAGGCGCTGCCCGCAAGGCCAAGAATCGACTTCCAGGAAGTCTGGGCCCAGCGCGTCGCGGCATCCTTGAACTCCGAACCCACATCGGTGTGCGTGCCGTCGCCGATCGTGATGTTGAAGGTGTCCTCCGCACCGTTCAACCAACCGGGCAGTTGCGTGGCGATGCGATCAGAGACCTGGACGATCGCTGGGATGAGCACGAAGATCATCACGATCACGAAGAGCGCAAGCGCCATGAAAATCGCCGCGGTGGCCAAGCCACGGTGCCAGCCGTACCTGTTGCTGAGCCACGTCACCCCTGGGTCCAGAGCGATACCAAAGAACAGCGCGATGACGAGCATGCTCACCAGGCCGCGCGCCTGCATGAGCGCAAAGGCGACGATCGACACCGAGAGCAGGATCCCGACCACTCGCCAGGTGGCTCGGCGAATGACGGGCATCACCCACGGCGGGGCACCAGCAAGGGGATCACTCCTCTTCGGAGCCGTCGGAGGCTGCTCTCCGGTCTCCCCGCCGTCGATGGCTGGTTCTGTCACTGTGTAAGTCCTCTCATGACCGTGAAGGAGGGCAGCTCCTCAGTCATCCAGGTTTGGCGGCCACGAACTCGCCCTACGGGACAGGTGTGCCGGACCCCTGCCGCAAAATCTGACGCGTTGGACTCTTCCATCAATTGTCGGGAGTCGCGGGCTTTCGCACCACGACCTTGGCAGTCATCCAAGAATTGATTCTCTGCACTCCCGAACTCTCTTTCGTGATTTATGCCTCGTCTTGTGACCCAGGTCACAGGGGTAAAGACTCCGGCCACCCCCTCCGGAGAGGCAACAGCCATGATCGGATCGCGGCGCACCCCTTGGGTCGCGCTCACCCTCACGTCAGCACTCGTCGCGGGCGCGGTGGCCTCAACGGCAACCGCGAACGCTGACTCGGTGGACACCAGTCCACCGACCAAAGTGCTGATGGTGCTCTTCGACCAGATGCGCCCGGAGTACGCCGACCGATTCAACATGCCGAACTTCCGCGCACTGCGTGATTCCGGTACCAACTTCGACCAGGCGTACCTGGGCTACATGGGCTCTGAGACCGTCATCGCGCACAACGTGCTGATGTCCGGCCAGACGCCGCGGAACATGGGTTGGGTCGATGAGGCGTACCGCGACCGCGACACACTTCTTGGCACCAACCCCGACCAGATGTACATCACTGGCGAGCTCACGTACGACCAGTACGGAACCCTGATCCAGGACAAGGGCTACCCGAAGCTGGCCGACTACCTGCAGGATGCTCAGCCGGGCAAGAAGTTCATCGTCGTGGGCCAGAAGTCCTACGCCGTCGAGTCGGCCGCCGCGAAATCGGCCTTGGACGCCTCTGATGCCGACATCGCCGTGCGGTTCAGCAGCCGAACCAGCAGCACTCGTCCACCAGACACGCAACCTGCCGAACAGGCATGCTTCGATGCCCTCGGCGGTCGTTACCGCGGACCAACCGGCATCAACGTACCCACGTACATCAACGAGCCGTTCTGCGGCCGGTACTGGGTTAACTCAGGCAACACCTACGGCACCAGCGAAGCGTTCCCCTCGTGGATCTACCCGCTCGACGGCAACCGCTTCGTGCCCGGTACCGACACCAGCCACCTCGGTGGCGACACCTGGGTTGCCGACGCAGCGATGGACATGATGGAAAACGAGGACTGGTCGGGAATGTTCGTGACCATGGGCGGTATCGACAAGGCGGGCCACATGTGGGGCGCGCAGAATGACCGCCAGTCGGTTTCTGGCTCACCCGACTTCCAGACTCACGTGCAGTACGCGGCCGAGAACGCCGACGTGCAGCTCGGTCGCATGCTCGACGAACTCGAGGCCCTCGGCCAGCTAGACGACACCCTGGTGGTGCTTACCGCTGACCACGGTGCCACGTGGGGCGAGGAGTTCTACGGCAAGACGGCAGCAGGAAGCTCGAGCAGCGACACCAACTGGTACTACGGGCCGGACTCACTGCCGAGCGTCTACAACAACCCCTCACCAGCACTGCAGCCCCTGATCGACACCGGCAATGTCGCCTTCTCATACCAGTCGACCTCCATCCAGACCTGGCTGAAGGATGCCTCACAGCCCAAGCGCACCGAGGCGCTGAAAGCCATGACGACCCTGCCCGGAGTTATCGCCACCTATTGGAAGAACGGCGGCAAGTACACGCAGTACAAGAAGAACCCCATACCGTCCGACGAGCGACAGTGGTTCAAGAAGAAGGCGCGGGCGATCGTCAACACCATGGCGGATGCCAATGGGCCTGACCTGGTCGCGCTGCTACGCGACAAGGTCAGCTACGGCGCCTACGGCGACCACGGCGGCTATGCCGAGTCCAACCAGCGAGTGCCGATGGTGTTCTGGTCGTCCGATGGCCAGTACGCGGTGGACACGTCTGCGACCTTCCGGACGACCGACGTGATGCCCACCATCCTGAAGGTGCTGGGAATCGAGCAGACCTATCCGACCGACGGAAAGGCACGCTCGCTCAACTGAGACAGCTCGCCCACCTCATCTGCGACCGCAACCCTTCCGGGCGGTGCGCTCGCTGAACCCTCGAAAGGGCCTTGCTCATGTCCACGTTCGTCATCGTGCCCGGAGCCTGGGATACACCGGCGACGATCGATCCGGTGATCGAGCCGCTGGAGTCGGCAGGCCACAGGGTCATCGTCGTCGATCTGCCGTGCGACATAGCCGCCGCGACTCTGTCGGAGTACGCAGATGCCGTGCGCGTCGTTCTCCCCAACGACTTGGCCGAGGTCGTGCTGGTCGGCTACTCGTTCGGAGGGTTCACCGCCTCGAGGGTCGCCCTGGACCACCCCGATGTGCCGCTGGTATACGTCGCAGCCTGGATCCCGCGGGATGGTGACTCGGTACTCGACATCTTCGCGGGCGGCGATCCGTTCGAAGCCGGTGAGGAAGCAGGGATCGCGGCCTTCGACGGACTGATTCTGGGGGCAGGCCCCGGTCTGTGCGCCCTGAACATCAAGCTGTACATCGCCGCTGCCGACGCTGACAAGCAAGAATCGGTGCGGACCTACTTAGAGAAGACTCAGCGTCCACAGGGCATCGGAGCGTTGCGCGAGAGGTGGCGCGGGGAGCTGCCGGCGTCTCGCCGCTGCACCTACGTCCTGACGACCGCAGACACGCTGGTGCCGCCGGAGACCCAACAGATGATGGCGGCCTCGGTTGGCGCAGACGTCGTCGAGATCGACGCAGACCACGGGATCTTCCGCGAGCAACCCAAGCTTCTCGCCGAGATGCTGGTCGCCGCTTCTCGCTGACCGTCCTACCTTGCGCGCCCGGAGAGGTTCCAACTCCCCACCTTCCGATCCGTAGTCCTAGTT
>JAHEKZ010000039.1:0-4042 GCA_024644435.1 Actinomycetes bacterium
CAGGTTGCGGGCGCAGGCCGTGCCCGCCGCACGCGTGGCTGCTGGACGCCCGGCCTTCGTCGCCAGCTCGGCGTACGACCATGTTTCCCCCGCCGGGATATGCCGCATGACCCGCCATACCTCCTGATGAAATGGCCCACCGGGCTGGCGAACCGGGACGGCGTCGAGCGCCCCGACGTCCCCGTCGAGGAAGGCTCGCGCCGCCGTAGCCACAGCACCCGTTGCCGGACCGCTTTCCAACTCTTCACCAACGTCAGCCAGGCGGTCCACCAGGCTTGTCAGGTCACAGAAGCCCGACGCGACGACGACGTCACCGTCCACCACGACACTCCACGGCGCCGCTGGTGTCTCGATCGTCCAACCACGCAGGCTCATGCCATCTCCTCGGTGTAGTGGGTCCACAGGTGCACGGCGGCGTATGCCCTCCAGGGCTGCAGCCGGCTGATGTCGATGTCGGACGCCGCCCGCGCCAGCACCAGGTCGGTCCCGGGCCAGGCGTCCGGATCCGCCAGAGCTCGTAGCGCGACGTACTCAGCGGTCCACGGCCCAATACCGGGCAAGGCAGTAAGTCGACTGCGTGCCTCGCGTAGATCATCGCCGGGCTCGAGCAATAGCTCGCCTGACGCTGCAGCTGCGGCCGCGAGCTGAAGCGTCACTGCGCGTCTTCCCGTGAGCCCGAGACCCTCAAGGTCGGCGGCCACCACATCACGCGGAGAAGGGAACAGCCGTGACGTCTGACCATCCGATGGGACACCCTCCACGTTCGGTCCGCAGCGCTCGACGATCCGCCCCAGAAGCGTCCGAGCCGCAGCCACCGAGACCTGCTGCCCGACAACGGCCCGGACCAAGATCTCCCAACCATCGACCGCGCCGGGAACACGAAGCCCTGGGCGGGCCCGCACCATCGAACGTGTTCGCGGAACTCGCCGGAGTCCGGCCTCGATCGCCTCGATGTCGGCCCCCAGGTCGCAGAGGCGCCGCACCGCAGCCATGGCTGGGCCAATCACCGCAAGGTCCGACGTGGTCAGCTGCACATGAACCTCGTCATCCCCCGGCTCCACCGCCAGAACCGCAGCTCCCGCAGGCGTCGCCAGCGAACGCACGTACCGATGGCCGTCGTAGGCCTCGACCCCCGCGACGGCGCGTGAGCCGAGGAACCCCAGCAGCCGTTGCCCATCCCAGGGAGTCGTCACCGTCAGTCGAAGGGCGAGGGAGCCGGCGTCGGCTGGCCGATCAGGCGTCACTGGCTGACGGCGAAGCTGGGTCGGGCTCGCGCCGTACTCCACGCGCATCACATCGTTGAACTGCCGCAAGCTGCCGAACCCGGCGGCAAACGCGACGTCAGTCACGGGCAACACCGTCTGTTCGAGAAGTGTGCGCGCTGCCTGCGCACGTCTCGCCTGCGCCAGTCCCACCGCACCCGTGCCAACGGACGCCACCAGCAGGCGATGCAGGTGCCGCTCGCTCACCGCCAGCCGTTGGGCGAGACCCGCGACACCGACGTCGTCCACCACTCCTTGGCCGATCAGCGCGAGCGCTCGCTCAACCAGACCAGTCTCATCGACGATATGCGGCCTGGCAGCGACGCGCTCGGGTCGGCAACGACGGCAGGCCCGGAATCCGGCGGCTACCGCTGCGGCTGGCAACGCGAAGTAACGGACGTTCTCAGGTTTCGGCGTCCGAGCCGGACACGACGGCCGACAGTAGATCCCCGTCGACGTGACGCCCAGGACGAAGCGCCCATCGAACCGGCGATCCCGCGAGGCCACCGCCCGGTAGAGCGACTCCGTGTCCTGGCCAGGGATCGCCGTCAGGTGGGCAGAAGTGCTCATGGGCTCATTCAACCGGTACCGCGACACCACGACTAGCGGTATTCGGTCACTGCAGCAGAGGTGGTCCGTCAGCCCTGGAACACCGGCGACGCCTCGGTCTCGAGTGCCCCCTCGACGACCTCGACCCGCGCCCGGGCCAAAAGCTCGTACACCGCCGCGGTGTGTCCGGGAGCGCGCCAGTCGAAGAGCGACTGCTCAATCGGCGCCCAGCCGATCGTCCAAGCAGCGATCACGGCGACGAACGCGATGGCATACAGAAACACCGCAATCAGTGTGCTGCCGACGCCCTCGGCTAGGTAGCCACTGATGACGCCGACCAACGCGGCCACGACGGCGTACGTCAGTGCCCGCGGCAACGCGCGGAACCCTCCTTGACGAAGGGTCATCGCCGCCCCCCACTCCTCGCTCGCCTGCGCACGGCAGTGGTCGCGGAAGTCGCCAATCGTGCGCTCGTCGACGTCTGCACCATCAGGAAGGGCGATGCGCACGGTAAGCGCATCAGGCAGCCGCAGCGCCGAATCGAGGATGCCTACCAGGGTGTGGACGCCCGACCGTCGACCACCGGTGGCGCTGAGCAACTGATCCAGCGACCCGAGGCGGACCTCAACTGACTTGTCGTGCCTCAAGTGCTGATGTGTGGTTCGGAGGGCGTGGGCGCTCTGTGGCCGTGTCATGGCAACTCCACTCTCACAACCTAATTCTGGCGCTCCCTGGGCAGTCAGATAAGAGACAAAAGGCCTGTCGCGACCCGGACGACCGCACTCGACGACTCAGCGTTTCGAGAGCATCTCGGCTACGAGGAACGCCAGCTCAAGACTCTGCGCCCGGTTCAGCCGCGGGTCACACGCCGTCTCGTAACGCATCGGTAGGTCGACCTCCGAGAGACCCTCCGCGCCGCCAACGCACTCGGTGACCTCATCACCGGTCAGCTCGATGTGGATGCCTCCAGGGTGCGTTCCCAGCTCGGCATGCACCTCGAAGAAGCCTTTGACCTCGTCCACCACGTCGTCGAATCGTCGCGTCTTGTGGCCGGAGTTCGCGGTAAATGTGTTGCCGTGCATCGGGTCACATATCCACACCGCTGGACGCCCCGTCGCCGTTACCTTCTCGACGAGCCCAGGCAACACGTCGCGCACCTTGCCCGCCCCCATCCTTGTGATGAGCGTCAGGCGTCCGGGCTCGGCATCGGGGTCGAGCTTCTCGATCAGGGCGACAGCGTCGTCCGGCGAGGTCGTAGGCCCGAGCTTGACGCCGATGGGGTTCTGGACGGTGGCTGCGAAGTCGATGTGAGCGCCGTCGAGCTGCCGGGTGCGCTCGCCCACCCACACGAAGTGCCCCGACACGTCGTAGGGCAGCCCGGTTCGCGAGTCGATTCGCGTCAGCGCGCGCTCGTAGTCGAGCAGCAGAGCCTCGTGCGCCGCGTAGAACTCGACGCGGTGCAGCTCTTCAGGGTCGGATCCGATCGCCCGCATGAACGCGAGGGCGCGGTCGATCTCACCTGCCAGTCGGTCGTAACGCTCGCCTGCTGAGCTCTCGCGCACGAAGTCGGTGTTCCAGGCGTGCACCTGGCGAAGGTCGGCATAACCGCCCTGGGTGAACGCGCGCACCAGGTTCAACGTTGCGGATGCCCGGTGGTAGGCCTCGACCAGTCGCAGCGGGTCGGGCATCCGCGCCTGTGCGTCGGCGGCGAGGTCGTTGACCGCATCCCCACGGTAGGACTGGTACTCGATGCCATCAATCGTCTCGAGCGCACTTGACCGCGGCTTGGCGTACTGGCCGGCCATCCGGCCGATCTTGACCACCGGCATGCTCGCGCCGTATGTCAGGACCACGGCCATCTGCAGGACGGTCTTGAGCTTGGCCCTGATCTCGTCAGCATTGGCGCCACTGAACCGTTCTGCGCAGTCGCCACCCATGAGCACGAACGCCTCACCGCGCGCCACGGCCGCCAGACGATCGCGGAGGTCGTCGCACTCACCGGCAAACACGAGCGGCGGAAGCGACTCGAGGCGTGCGCGGGCGTCGTCTAGCGCAGCGGCATCAGGCCAGTCGGGCTGCTGGGCGGCCGGCAGGTCGGGCCAGGTCAGGGTGTCAGGCACCCCACAAGGGTACGGAGGACGCGACGACCACTACCCCTCGGGCCACCAGACGTCGAAACTTGTGTCCGCAGCCCTTGGTGGCGTGATGTCGGTCCGCTCGCCCGTCCGCCG
>JAHEKZ010000039.1:4142-21531 GCA_024644435.1 Actinomycetes bacterium
CTACCCCTCGGGCCACCAGACGTCGAAACTTGTGTCCGCAGCCCTTGGTGGCGTGATGTCGGTCCGCTCGCCCGTCCGCCGGTCGATCAGCGAGACGTACCAGCGGTCGAAAACTACGTACCACTTCTGGCTATGGCCTTCGCGCGCTCCGAGCACAACCCGGCTGCCATCGGGTTCCCAGCCAACCCCCGTGAAGTGAGTGATCGAGGACGGCAGGTCCCACACGGCGGTGTACAACAGGTTGCGGGAACTAGACCACGACGACGGGCGGTTCGTGGCGTACAAGCTCGCGCCGCCGCCACCTTGGGTGGCCGCCAAACGACTTCCGGTCGGAGTCCACGCCACGATGGCCTCGAAGGCCTGGACTGGGTGGCTTCGGAAACTGCCGGTTCCCAGGTCGAGGCGCCACTCGTGTGGCGTCTGGCACTTGTCGAGGGGAAGCTGGACGGTCCGGCACCACACATCGGACACCGATATCAGTGCGTGTGTGCCATCGGGTTCGAGTACGAACCGCGTGACGCCCCGGCCGTGCGGCACCGGTTCGCGCTGCATGGTGTCGGGGTTGAGCCGCACCAGAACGGGCGGACCCGGTCCCTCCCTGCGAAGGAAGTAGACCCAGCCATCCTCGCGATTCCACTGCGGGCTGTAGACCTTCTGCCCGGAAGGAATGTCCGTTAGCACGATCTCACTTCGGTCGACCAGATTGATCTGAACCAGATGCGATCCGCTCTTGGCCAGCCACTGCTGATCTCTCGGGTCGCGCCATGGACCATTTGCACGCACCAACACCACCTGCGTCCCGTCCGGGCTCACCGTCGGGTCCTCGTCGCGGCTGAGATCGACCAGGCGACGCGACCTACCGGTCTCGAAGTCATAGGCCACCAACGCGCGCTCACCATCGGCAAACTCGCGCACCAGCACCACCTTCGCGCGAGTCAGCCCCGGGTCAGGCTTGTTCGTCACAGGAGGCGCAGATGTGGTCGCCGTAACCGTCAGAGAGGGCGTTGGCGAGGCCGCCCCGCCTGGCCGGTCGGCTCCCCCGCACCCGACCGCCAACCCCCCCAACAGCGACAGCGCGCCGACCGCCACGACTACCCGTGCCTTCGTGGGCCCCAGCATGACTGCTCCTCCGACACCACCATTGGACGCCTGAGGCGAGCGGTGCGGTAGAGGCGAACGGCTCGGGGTCAGCCGAAGAAGGTCTTCGCCTCGTCGTAGAGCTCCGGGGGGACGGTCTTCAGCTCGGCGACCGCGTCAGCCAAGGGAACCAGTTCGATGTCGTTGCCGTGCAAGGCAGCCATCTGGCCGAAGTCGCCGTCACGAACGGCATCGATCGCTCTGATGCCGAACCGTGTTGCCAACACTCGGTCGCGAGCCGTCGGCGTTCCACCCCGCTGCACATACCCGAGAACCGTGGTACGGGCCTCGTGCCCGGTGCGTTGTTCGAGCTCGCGCGCCAGCCAGTCCCCAATGCCCGACAGCCGTACATGCCCGAAGGCGTCCTTCTCCGCATCCGCGAGCACCATCTCACCGTCCTTCGGCACTGCTCCCTCAGCGACAACGATGATCGGCGCATACCCCCGCTCGAACCGGCTCTCGACCCAGCCAACGACCTCGTCCATGTCGAAGTTCTGCTCGGGGATCAAGATGATGTTGGCGCCACCGGCCATTCCCGAATGCAGCGCAATCCACCCCGCGTGCCGTCCCATGACCTCAAGCACCAACGTGCGTTTGTGCGACTCAGCCGTGGTGTGCAGGCGGTCGATCGCATCGGTGGCGATCTGCACCGCCGTGTCGAACCCGAAGGTGACGTCTGTTGCGGCGAGGTCGTTGTCGATCGTCTTCGGCACCCCCACCACGTTCACGCCAGCCTCGTACAGCTTGGCGGCGACCCCGAGCGTGTCCTCACCGCCGACCGCGATCAGCGCATCGACGCCGAGGTCGAGGAGCGTGGCGCGGACGGCGTCCAAGCCGCCTTCCTGCTTGAGCGGGTTCGTGCGTGACGAGCCGAGAATCGTGCCACCACGCGGCAAGATGCCGCGAACTGCGTTGATGTCGAGCGGTTTGGTGGCCCCGGTGAGCGGGCCATGCCAGCCGTCGGCGAACCCGACGAAGTCCATGCCGTGGTCGGTCACTCCACGCCGCACCACCGCTCTGATGACGCAGTTCAGTCCGGGAGCGTCTCCCCCACCGGTCAGGACGCCTACGCGCATCGTCATTCTCCCTCGGGTTTCGCACAGATCACGGAATACCGGGCCAGCGCAGGTGTGCACGGCCGCCCGCTCCCTACCCTAGGGTTTCGAGCATGTCAGTCCTGGTCATCGACGCGGGAACGACGGGTGTCACCGCACTCGTCGTCGGACCGGACACCCACGTGCAGTCTCGCGGCTACCGAGAGTTCCCCCAGCATTTCCCCCAACGGGGCTGGGTCGAACACCATCCTGACGAGATCTGGACGGCCACGCTCGAAGCTGCACGCGAGGCGCTCGACGCGGCGCCCTCGACTCCGTTGTGCATCGGCATCACCAACCAACGCGAGACCGTTGTGCTGTGGGACCGCGAGACCCTGGGGTCGGCGCGACCAGCCATCGTCTGGCAGGACCGCCGCACCGCCGGGTTGTGCGAGCAGCTGCGCCAAGACGGCCATGAACCGACTGTGCGCCGCACCACCGGTCTGCGCCTTGACCCCTACTTCTCGGCGACCAAGCTGGCATGGATCGCCACCAACGAGCCACACATCTGGGCAGGCGTCGCCGCCGGACGAACGGCCATAGGCACGGTCGACTCGTACCTCATCGCCCGGATGAGCCGCGGCCTGCACCACGTCACGGACGCGTCCAACGCCTCTCGCACACTGCTCTTCGACATTCACCGAGGTGCGTGGTCGGCCGAGCTCTGCGCCCTCTTCGGCGTCCCGATCGATGCGCTGCCCTCGGTGGTCGCCTCGTACGGCGATCTCGCACACACCGATCCCACGTGCTTCCTCGGGCTCGACCTGCCGATCACCGGAATCGCCGGCGACCAGCAGGCCGCCCTCTTCGGTCAGTGCGCTGTGAATGTGGGCGACGCCAAGTGCACCTACGGCACGGGGTCGTTCGTCCTGGTCAACACCGGGGCGGACGCCGTCGACTCGCGTACGGGGCTGCTCACCACAGTCGCCTACGGGAGACCAGACGGCTCGCTGGTCTACGCGTTGGAGGGCTCGGTCTTTGTGACCGGTGCAGCCATTCAGTGGCTTCGCGATGGCCTGGGCATCATCGAAGCCGCCGCCGAGGTGAACGGCCTGGCGGCATCCGTGCCGGACGCGGGAGGCGTGGTCTTCGTTCCCGCGCTGACCGGGCTCGGAGCTCCCGACTGGGATCCGTCGGCACGCGGAGCCGTCGTCGGGATTACGAGAGGGACCACGGCCGCCCACCTGGCTCGGGCCACTCTCGACGCGATTGCCTTCCAGGTACGCGACGTCGTCGACCTGATGTCGGCTGAGGCGTCCGTGTCGCTACCGGCCCTGGCGGTCGACGGGGGCGCCGCCGCCAGCGACCTGCTCTGCCAGATACAGGCCGACCAGCTCGGGGTACCCGTGCTGCGACCCGACGTCATCGAGACCACGGGCCTGGGGGCTGCCTTCCTCGCCGGACTCGGTGCCGGGCTGTGGACCTCCACCGACGAGCTGGCTGCGACGCGCCGCATCGAGCGCGCCTTCCAGCCCGGCCCGCGCGACGAAGGCGCCCACCGACTGTGGAGGGCAGCCGTCGAACGCGCCAAGGGCTGGGCCCTCGAGGGCTGACCCCCTGCCGAGTGCACAGCTGCGTGACACAAATTCACGTCGAGTGCACAGCTGAGTGACATCTCGCGTCAACCAGGTGTGCACTCGGGACGCCTGGGCGTCAACCAGGTGTGCACTCGGGACGCCTGGGCGTCAACCAGGTGTGCACTCGGCGGGGGTTGGCGGTCAGCTGAGGGCGCCGAAGTACCGGTAGGCGTCCTTGGTCTCCTTGATCACGGTGATGACCGCGAGCCCGTCAACGCCCGCGATCTTGCGCAGCCGTTCGCTGACGAGATCGAGGACGTGGTCGTCGTCCCGGCAGGCCGCCATCAACACCATGTCGTAGCCGCCGGTGCTGACCGCGACGTAGTCGACCTCTGGGAACTCTCGGATCGCCTTCTCGACGCCGGACACCGCGCGTCCGCGCACCTGAACCCCGATGACCAGACGACGCATGCCCAGCCGCGACGGGTTGACCACCCCGACGATCTGCACGATGCCCAGCCGCTGAAGGCGTCCGACCCGTTGCCGGACCGTTCCTTCGGACAGGCCCAGCGACCGCGCGATCTCCGTGAACGGACGCCGGCCGTCCTCCTGCAGAGCGGTCATGATCGCGACGTCGGTCTCATCGACCTGCGTCACACCGCTCTCGGTCGGCACACTGAGCCGGCCTTCTGGCACTAGCGCACCGACTCCGCGACCGTGTCGAGCACGTGTCCCTCGGCCGGCGGGTTCGCCGCCACCTCGTCAACGGCTTCGATGATGCGTCGGCATGAGTCGCGGAAGAACTCCGGAGGCATCGTCAGGGCTGGCTGCAGCCGGTAGTGCCACTTGCCGCGCTGGGTGATGCCGAGAACTCCCCGTCGCAGTGCCGCTTCGTACACGGCGTACTGGAACGACGGAGCCGGTGCGTTCGACTCCTTCGTCTTCACGAACTCAAGCGCCGCCAGGGCACCGGACGCGCGGGCGTCTCCGACCTGCTCGACACGCTCCTTCAACGGCGTCATCTCTTCGAGGAACACCCGCTCAAGCTCGCGCACGTTCTCGAGTACGCCCTCTTCCTGGATGATGCGTATGCCCTCAAGCGCGGCCGCAGCAGCGGCTGGCACGAAGCCATACGTGCTGCCCAGGTGCAGCTCGGTGTTCTTCATGACCTCATCGGTACCGAGGAGCCCGGCAATCGGCTGGCCGCCTCCGCTGAACGCCTTGCCCATAAGCACGAGGTCGGGGTCGATCCCGTCCCACAGCTCGAACGCGAACATCTCACCGCAGCGACCCATGCAGGTCTGCACCTCATCAAGGCACAGCAGCCAGCCCCACTTCTTACACATGGCCCCGAGGCGGTCCCAGAACGCCTGACTCGGCGCGTGAATGCCGCCCTCGCCCAGCACCGGCTCGATCATGACGCCGGCAACCTGGCCCGGGTGCACCTGCTGCACGAGCAGGTAGTCCTCGAGGTAGTCGAGCACCATGGTGTCGTCGAAGGGTCCTGGACCCTTGATGAACGGCGACCGGAAGCGGTTGGGGAAGGGGATGGTGACAACCCCTGCAACGTACTGCGCGCTGCCTGCCGTCACGTTCGACAAGTCGCTGGACAGTCCGGACGCCAGATACGTGGACTCCCCGTGGTACTGCCCGCCGAACGTGATGATGAGCGGACGCCCCGTCGCCTCACGCATCAGCTTCACTGCACCTTCGACGGCGAGCGTTCCCGTCACTGAGTACTCGACCCGGTTGAGCCGACCGGGCGCTACGTCGACGAGCGCCTGGTTGAACTCGAGCACCGGGGTGCTCTGCACCCACCCGCTGATCTGCATGCCGTGGCGGTCCCACGCAGCTTCCATGGCGCGTTTGATCCGCGCCGGTGTCGGCCCGAACGGTGACGACCCCCAGGCCGACATGTGGTCGGCGAAGGTGTTGCCATCGACGTCCACAATCAGCGATCCGCGCTTGGACGCCTCGACGAACGGCACGATCGTGTGGTCGGCCATGGCGCCGGTCAGGTGCTGGTCGGCCTTGGCGAACCACTCGCGGCTCTTGGGGCCGGGAAGCTCGGTGTTCACCGATGGCAGCTCGTGAGCGGTGACGATGGCGTCTGGGTCGGTGGTGGCGGCGGTCATGGGTTCTCCTCGACTCGACTGATTCGCCTACGGTAGGCCGATTCACGGCCGTATTCCAGGGGTGGCGCTACGATTTCCGCCTCGTCGAGAAAGAATCCACACGTGATTCGTAGCTAGACCGTCCTCGGACCCTCGACCGACTCAGAAGCTCATCTGAGACAGCGCCCACAGCAGGAGCCCGTACAGGGCAACCGGCACGGTGATGCCACCGATCACGAAGCCCAACGCAATCCAGGGCCAGCGACGAGGCGCGGTGGGCGAGTTCGGCATGGGGCGGTACTCCCCTGACATATCTGACATGGCAGTTCCTCTCTCTTCTCTCTGATAGGTGCTCACGCCTGGTTCCAGGCGGTGACGACACGAACGAGTCCAAGGGCGAAGCCGCCCACGACCGCTGCCACGAGCAGCGGGTAGAAACGTCGCCACTTCTGCATGGCCATCGCCACTGCTGCCGCAACGGCCACGACCAGGACGAACCGACCTCCGCGGGCGACGGCGCTGTGCGCCACGAAGGCCACCGGGTCGACCCCGGCATCCCCCGCTGCGGCGGCGTACACCTTGAACGGGATCCCGGAAACGGGCTGCTGGTAGACGGCGTAGGCGCCATGGCCAGCGACGTCTGATGTCGCCTCCGCGCGCATGGAGTCGGTGACCAACGGCTGCGGGGTTTCGATCCCGGCACCGGCAAGGCCGAGCATGACAACGCCACCAATCACCGCACCCCCCAGCGCCGTAGCAGTCAGGCGCCTCCATGAAGACGGAGCGGCAAGCACCAGCACGACGAGCAACAACTCAGGCACGACAGGCCACACGATCGCCTCGAGGAACGCCCACGCAAGCACGAGGGCAAGACAGACACGGGTTTTCGTAAACTCGGCGACCCGTAGCCGCAGGCTGCTGTCGGGTCGTTGGACCGGGCTCGCAGCTAACGTGGCGACGGCCAGCTGCCCCTCACTCGGTGTCGGTGACGCCATGGGTACACCGATGCGTACCTGCACCCGCGCGCGGTGAACGTCGCCGTGCACGGGCAGCAGCTCGGACGTTCCGCGCAGGCCTACCGGAACCACCGGCACGCCGGCCTCGGCCGCCAGGCGGAACGCGCCGGAGTGGAAGCGCTGCATCGAGCCGTCACGTGAGCGGGTGCCCTCGGGGAACACCACCACCGTTCGTCCGTTCCGTAGCTCGTCGACCAGCGGAGCCAGGTCGGCGCTACCCCCTCCACCGCGCCGTACTTCGTAGCCCCCGCCCAGTGCTCGACAGGCCCACTTGCGTGAACGCGACGAACCCCAGTAGTCGGCTGCTGCCACGAAGGCAGGGCGTGTGTCAGCCGGCAGCGTCGCCAGCAGAGCCGCCGTATCGGCATGTGACGAGTGGTTCGCAACCACCACGCAGCCCCCGGCGGGTAGCTCCCCCTCGACCGAAATCCCCCCGGTCGAGGTCAGCACGCCTCGCCACATCAGCCGCCGCGCCATGGCACCCAGCACCCTGCGCCGCGTCATGACAGCACCATCAGAACCGCAAGGGCGGGAAGTAGCGAGTCGATCCGGTCCAGCAACCCACCGAAACCTGGCAGCCAGCCACCGGCATCCTTGACGCCGGCGCCACGCTTGACCATCGACTCGAGCAGGTCACCGAGCGGAGCCGCCACGGCAACTGCAACAGCGGTGGCTGGAGTCAGCTGTCCGAGCAGAGCCAGCATCGCCAGTCCTGCTGCGCCACCCCCGACGACGCCACTCACTGTCTTGTTGGGCGAGAGGGTGGTCAGCTTCGGTCCGCCCAATCCCTTTCCAGTTCCCCAGGCAGCCACGTCAGCCACAGATACGGCGACGACGACACCGATGAGAGTCGCCGGCGCCAGCAGAACCACTCCCGTCAGCCCGGCCAGCCACGCAAGTCCAAACACCGATGACACGGTGCGCTCGGCCCCACGCTCGGTGTCGCTCTGCAGGATCGCCGGCAATGCGAGCACCAGAGGTGCGGCAAGAAGAACGCGGACGACGCTGTCTGGCTTCAGGTAGGCCAGCACGGGCAGGGCTCCAACCAGCGCGGCGAGGAACACCAGGTCGAGACGAGGCAGCTGCCGTAGTCGCCCCAGCTCCCACGCGGCCACCAGGCCGAGCGCCGAGGCCAGGACCACCCGCGCCGGGCCACCGAGCAGAACAGCTCCACCCACCAGCACCGCCGTCACGCACCAGACCAGCCACCGCTCGACCAGCTCGCGGCGACGTGAGACCAGCACTGCCACACCGCCGACTCCCAGCGCCGACGTCACGTAGGGGGCCGCGACCAGTGCCTCGGTACTCATCGTGCACCTGCCAGCGTGCGGCGTCCCTGCGCAAGCCTCAGGAGCGCTGTGGCAACCGAACCAACCGCGATCACAGCCGCGATCGGCGCAAACCACCCGGTGGCGGCCGCTGCCACAACCGCAGCACAGCGCTCGGTCTTGCCCATCGGTCCACCGTTCTTCCGCGCTCCGCCGGCTGTGTTGACGGCGATCGCGGCCCACGACGGTGCCGTGGCGGCGAGCAGAACCAGGCCGGCCCATGGGGCGTCGACCATCCAGGCCAGACCGGCCAGCATCGCGAGGTCGGCCAGTCGGTCGCCCAGCTCGTTCTGCACCGAGCCCCACGACGTGGACGTCCCGGAGTCACGGGCGACGCCACCGTCGAGGTTGGCGCAGGCGAGCCTCGCAACCACCAGGACGCCAACCGCTACGGCGGCGACTGGACCAGCTGGAAGGGTGACGAGTGTCAGTCCGGCGGCGGCCCCGAAGCCGACGCCGAGCCAGGTGAGGTGTGCGGGCCGAACGCCGACGTCAACGCATTGACGACGAAGGCCCGTGAGCGCGTCCGAGAAACGCGGCTTGAGCGCGTAGAGACTGTTCATGTATTCAGCGTCGACGCCAGCGACGCGTGACACATCGGCTCGCATACTCGACTTCACTAGGTACCGGTACCTAGGTGACGCTGACAGGTTCGGTCAGTCGTCCAAGCCGTGCTCGAGGGCGAAGCGGGTGAGCTCGACCCGGTTGTGCAGGTGCAGCTTGGAGAGGACGTTCTGCACGTGGTTCTGAACCGTGCGGTGCGAGATCGACAGGCGTTCGGCGATCTGCTTGTACGAGAGACCCTTCGCCACCAGCCGCAGCACCTCCGTCTCTCGATCGGTGAGCACCGCAGACGGATCGCTACCCGTTGACGTGATCCGTCGAAACTCG
Source organism: Actinomycetes bacterium (assembly GCA_024644435.1). GTDB lineage: Bacteria > Actinomycetota > Actinomycetes > JAHEKZ01 > JAHEKZ01 > JAHEKZ01. Next base: position 13,240 of record JAHEKZ010000039.1, read on the forward strand.
CCGAGCAGCAGGCCGGCCAACCCCGATGCGAACACCGGTTCGTCGCGGGCCGTTCGCCTGACGGCATCGATCAGCTCATCGCGGGATGCGGACTTGACCAGATAGCCGGTCGCCCCCGCCTTCACCGCGGCCAGCACGTCTGCCTGCTCGCCCGATGCGGACAGGACAAGAACGCGTGTCTCCGGGTCTTGGGAGACCAGGTCGGCCGTTACCTCGACCCCGTTCCTGCCAGGCATCTGCAGGTCGAGGACCACGACGCGTGGGTGCGTCGCAGCGGCACGTCGAACGGCGTCCTCACCGTCGGCAGCGGCAGCCACCACCGTGAATCCCGCGTCCTGGAGGTCTTTGGCCACTGCATCTCGCCACATCGGATGGTCGTCGACCACCATCACAGTCACGTCGGGGGTCACGGCGTCACCTTAGGTCGTGGCCATGCAGCGACCGTCAGCTCAACCTCAGTGCCCTGTCCCGGCGTCGAGGTGAAGGTCGCGGTGCCGCCGATGTCTTCGACCCGACCGCGGATGGCCTGGGCAACCCCGAGGCGGCCGTCCGCGGCAGCCGCTTGGAGCCGACCGTCGGGAATCCCCGGGCCCTGGTCTCTGACCGACACCACGACATGGTCGTCGTCCTCCTCCAGCAGCACCCACGCAGGTGCGACTGACCCGACATGGACCCGGACGTTGTCGAGACAGGCCTTGACGGCATCCACGAGCTCGCCGCCCTCAAACGACGGAAGCCACACCGGTTCGGCCGGCGTCGCCACGGTGACGGTCGCGGACGAAAGCGCGGAAATGAGGCCAGCAACATCGACTTCCTCATCTCGGCTGACCTCGGGATGCGCCACCAACAGTCCTCGGAGGGCCAGCTGCTGCTGCTCCGCGAGTCGGGCCAACTCGACCCCCTCATCACCGAGCTCGGGGCCGCGCCGTTGAACCAATGCCAGCACCTGCAGAACCCCGTCGTGGATCGAACGCGCAAGGCGCTCTCGCTCGCGAGTGGCCGCTTCGAGATGGATTGCCTGCTGCATGGTCTGCTCGCTGCGACGGAACAAGTCGACCGCATACCCGATGGCCGCTCCCGCGAGGAGCAACAGGACGATGTTGTTGCCGGTTGACCGTGTGAGTTCTCCGCGGGCAAACAAGGACGCCGCGCTGATCATGGCGGCGGCCCCGACACCGCCACGCCAACCCCACTGAATCGACCACGCGAGCATCGCCCCGGATGGCCAGATCAGCGCCATCGTCGGTTCGCCGGCGTCGATGCGGATGGGGTCGTCGATGACTGGATTCAGCAGGACTGCAAGCACGGCCAGCGAGAGATCGACGCTGAGGATCGGCCACGTACGCCGTTCTGGACGCCGGTAGAGGACGCTCACGGAAACCGTCCACGCCGCCAGCGCCGCAACCACGACCCAACCGAGTTCTGGACGCCGGTAGTACTCAGCCAGCGCTGCGTAGAAGACCACGACATACGCCACAGTCGCCAGGCGGTAGATGCCTAAGGCCCGCCACAGCGGATCCGCTGGGTCGCTGGTGCGCGGTTGCGGGCTCGACCCGGTCCGCGGGGTCATCTCGGCGTCAGGCGGCGGGGACGGCCGCACGGTCGCCGGCGTCAGCTGGCCGTACTGGCGCCGGACCGGCCGCCAATGTCTTCGCACGGGATGCGTACACGTCCACGTACTCCTGCCCCGACAGCTCCATCAGCTCGTACATGACCTCGTCGGTGACCGAGCGCAGGACGAACCGGTCGCCCTCCATGCCCTCGTACCGTGAGAAGTCGAGGGGCTTGCCGATGCGAATGCCGACCCTGGCGATGCGCGGCATCACCTTTCCGGGAGGCTGGATGTGGCGGGTGTTGATCATGGCGACCGGGATGATGGGCACCTTGGCCTCCAGCGCCATCCGCGCGACACCGGTCTTGCCCCGGTAGAGCCGACCATCGGGCGAGCGGGTGCCCTCGGGGTAGATGCCGAGCAGGCTGCCGGTCGACATCACGCGAAGCCCGGTGCTGATGGCGGCCTCGCTGGCGCGTCCCCCGGTGCGGTCCACAGGAACCTGGCCAACCGCCGAGAAGAACCAGGCGATCAAGCGGCCTTTGACACCCTTGCCCGTGAAGTAGTCGCTCTTGGCAAGGAAGGTGATGTGCCGGTCGACCATGAGCGGAAGGAAGATCGAGTCGGAGAAGGACAGGTGGTTGCTGGCCAGGATGACGGGCCCGTCCTCGGGGATGTTCTCGATGCCCTGGACCCACGGTCGGAAGATCAGGCGCAGCCACCAGCCGACGAACACGTACTTAGTCAGCCAGTAGAGCAACGCAACTCCGTTCCGGTCGGGGGCACGACGTCCGACCCAGTCCTGAAGGATGGCGGCGTCTGCCTCGGTCAGCCTATTGACCCACCACCCTCACGGCAACGTCCGGTCAGGTGCGCCTTTAGGGGGCGACCGTGCCACGATGAGGGTGCACTCGATCTCTGGAGCATCTGTGGTCCCTCAGCCCGGCACCGAACCGTTCCGCCACGACGGCGGCCCGGTGGGCGTCCTGCTCTGCCACGGCTTCACCGGCTCGCCGGCGTCCCTGCGCCCTTGGGCCGAGGAGCTGGCGGCTGCCGGGCTCAGCGTCCGGCTTCCGCTGCTACCCGGCCACGGCACGGAGTGGCAGCAGATGCAGCTCACCAGATGGCCCGACTGGTACAGCTGCGTCGAGCGCGAGCTGCTGTCCTTGGCCGAGGAGTGCGAGCACGTCTTCGTCATGGGCCTGTCGATGGGTGGCACTTTGGCGTTGCGCCTGGCCATCGAACACCCTGACGCGGTTAACGGCCTGGTCGTCGTGAATGCCTCCGTCCACTCACGGAACCGGGCGCTTCTGGCCCTGCCGGTGCTGCGTCGTTTCATGCCGACGGTGCCCGGGATCAGGAACGACATCAAGAAGCCGGGGCAGGACGAACTCGCCTACTCGCGGGTGCCGCTGCAGGCGCTGTACTCGCTCACCGAGCTGTGGGGGGACGTCGAACCCCGGCTGTCGAAGATCTCGTGCCCCGTGCTCGCGTTCGGCAGCGATGACGACCACGTCGTCGAGCCCAGCAACTCGGTCGAGATCGTTCAGAGCGTCAGCTCGCGCGACCTGACGTTCATCCCGCTCCACGACAGCTTTCACGTGGCCACCCTCGACAACGATGCGTCCCTCATCTTCGAGCAGAGCCTGTCGTTCGTGCGGCGGATCGTCGACCACGGTGAGCGGACCTCAGCTTTCGATCAGGGCGACCGCGACGAAGGTCGCCCATGACCACCTCACCCGATGATGCGGGTGACCCCGACGACGCTCGGGCGATCGACGCCGCCTTCGACGAGATCGTCGCCAACATCGATGCCCCCGACACGGCCTCATCGTCCGCCCCCTGGCCCGTCGAGGAGGGCGAGACCGCTGAGCCAGGTTCGGATGCCCCGCCCCCACCTCAGCGGACGCCCCGGTCGGACTGGTCGGAGTGGGACGACATCCGGATCCCGACTCCCGCGCCTCCCGACGAGCTCATGGACGCCGATGAAGGGCACTACGTACCTCCGCCCCCGCCGCCCGTACCGAAGGGCGACCGCATCGGTCGCTGGGCATGGGCCGGGGCGGTCGGCGCCCCCGTGCTCGCAATCGTGTTGCCGTTGATCGGCTGGGGCCTGACCGGCCTGACCGGCCTGATGCTTGTCGCCGCCTTTCTCGCCGGGTTCGGAACCTTGGTCTCCCGGCTTCGCACCGGCCCGCGGGTGGACGAGGGCCCCGACGACGGCGCCGTCGTCTAGTCCCTCGCCTGCGCCGGCATCAGTTTCCGATCACCAGCGTGCGAGCAGCTCAACCAGCCCCGCGTCCGGAACGGCGCTCCACGTCGGTAGTTCGCGCGACGCGTAGATAAGGGCCCGACACTCGGCCTCGATCTCGAAGGCACGCAGCAAACGGGGGTCGAGCAACGGATCCTGTCCGTAGGCGATCAGGGTGGCTTCATAGCGCTCGAGGATGGTCTCGCGGACGGCTCCGACCCACGTCGGGACGCGCTCGGCCGGCACGTGTTCACCGCCACTGACCATCCGTCGCAGCGCCCCGTGCGCCACGTGGGTCACCTCGCGAAGCAGTCGAGCGACGTCCATGACCGCCAGGTGTGGGCCGTCGGTGGCGCGAACAGTGAGCGGATCGATGGCAAGGCGATCACCCTTGACGACGAACTGCTCGAGGCTGCCCAGTGGAACGGCTGGTAGCGCCCACGCACCGCTGGCGGACGCGAGATCGGCGAACGAGCTGCGCAGACCAGCCATATGAGACTGCAAGGTGTCGCGCACAGCGACGTCGGTGAGGACGACGGCTTCCGACAGCACGTCCTTGACCCTGCGGTCGAGACGGGCAGCCCCCTCTTCGCCCAGCAACGACAACGGGTCAGCGACCTCGGGCGACGGGGTGGCCAGCGCGTGGTGGGCACGCGCGAGCGTCTCGCCGATCGAGGTGGCGAGCGCGAGGGTGGTATCAGCGGTGTCCGCTCCCCGCAGGTGGCGCGTCGCCTCACGGTTCAGCACCTCTGCGGCTGACAGGTACTCCGTCGCCTCACCCACCAGCGCCGGCGACGACACCGCGGAACCATCCGCTTCGGAGTGCCACGCCACGTCGAAGAACCCGCCGACGACGAGATCAGGCGCGGTGTGCGCGACGTGGCGCCATGGCTGCGGGGTGGGCTTGTCCAACGCCTCGGGCTGCAGCACGAGACGGACGCGGTAACCACCGGCGACGTCAACCGACTCGTACCACGCCGACGACGACATGGGCTCCTCAACCAGCGAGCCCTCAAGATCGGAGGGGTCGATCGGTTCCGCCACCCGCACCTGCCACCCACGCTCGTCAACGGACTGCAGGCCCAGAGCCACCAGGGCGGTCGCCCACCCGTCGCCAGTGCGTGCCCGTCGCGGCTGCTGCACTTCGTCGACCAGCGGCAGCACGTGATGCCCGCCGTTGTCGTCCACTGCTAGGACCAGCCAGCAGGCAGGGACTGCGTCGGGCAATTCCAGCGCGTCTACTACCTCGAGGCGGTCCGGGGCTGCGCTGCCGTGGGGTAGCAGCAGTCGCGGGGGTACCTGGGCTACCCGTCGCGCAAAACTGTTGGGCACTGGCTCGTCCCTTCGCGTCCCCTGGTGACTTACTGCTTGGTCAGTGTCCCCCAGCAGCCGCGCTCAGCCCAACACATCAACGATCACAGGCAGGTGATCCGTGGCCTCAATGAGCACTGATTCGTCGACTATCTCAAGGGGTGAGATCGGCTGAACTGTCCAGGCAGCGGGAACCAAGATCGTGTCGATCCGGCGTCGTGGACTCTTCGCCGAGAACGTGGGGAGATCCGCGCCCGCACCCACGTCCCGTCGGCCGTCTGCCAGGGTCTGCCAGGCCAGGCCGCCCGACGTCTCGTTGAAGTCGCCCGCGATGACCGACTGGCCCTGGCCGAGCAGTTGAGCGATCTCGCGTGCGTGCTGCCGCCGCTCGTAGGCATCGAGGCCAAGGTGGACGGACGCGGCGACAAAGGAATGATCACCATGGGTGAGCCGAGCGCTCGCGAACCCGCGCTGATGGAGACGGGCCGTCTTCGTCAGCAGAGTGCTCGCAGGATCTTCCACATCGACCCGGAGCGTCGTGAGTAGGGCCACCCCAGCCGCGGGTCGTCCACCGGAGGCTACGACCAGCCCAGCCTCGCGGGCGAGCGCCGCGAGCTTGGCCTGGGCGCGCACAAATCGGGGGGCCTCCTGGACAAACAGGACATCCGGGGCGCTCTCACGAAGCACGCGCATGATCGCCTCGCGGTCGTCGCGGAGGGACCTGACATTCCAGGTCATCAAGCGGAGCTGGCTCAGCACTCTGCTCCAAACGGGTGAACGTAGGGGGTATCGTGGCGGACGTGCCGGGGCACGAGGACACTCACAAGAGATCTTGATAGACCGTACGGGCGAACTCCGCCCTCAAGGGGGACCATGATGGCTCGCTTCCGGCCCAAGCGGCGAAGCGACGACGGCGCATCGGCGGTCGAGTTCGCACTCATTGTGCCCGTGCTCCTCATCATCGTGTTTGGAATCATTGCCTTCGGCCTTGTCCTCTTCAGCCAGATATCGGCAACTCATGCAGCCCGCGAGGCGGTCCGTCAGATTTCCGTCAACAATCCCGACGTGGATAGTTGCGGAGAGCTGACGGAGTACATCACGGCGAAGTCCGGCTTCGCCCCCTCCTCGGTCGTCGCTACCTCGGATGGGGATGGCTCGCCCGGCGACCAGATCTCCTTGACCGTCGAGGTTCCGACATCTGAGGGCGCCGTCGGCGCCCTTGCGGGGGTCACCAGCATCATTCCGGGGGGGCAAGTGATCCTTCCCGAGTCGCTTACGATCAATGCGGATGCTCGGATCGAAGAGACTGGCCCCATCGCACAGTTGGGATGCCCGTGAAGCGATACAACGGCGACGACGCTGGCGCGGTCGCAATCATTGTCGCGGTTTGCTCCGTTGTCTTCCTTTTGCTGGCGGCGCTCGTCGTAGACCTCGGCCTAGCCATGGAGCAGCGTCGAGATGCACAGAAGGCCGTCGACCTGGCCGCCCTCGCTGGAGGGCAGGAACTGCCTGATGGCAGCGCGGCCGTCGACGTGGCGGCCGCGTACCTGATCGACAACGGCTGGGGGACCGACGCCAGCGGTGCTGCGATATCGAAGGCGACGCTCATTACCCAGCTGACGGACGGAGACACGTCCAACGGAGAAGCCGTCATCACATCGAATACCAGGCTGGAGCTCACCGCGCCTGATAGGACTGTCGACTTCTCCTTCGCGCCTGTTGGCGCGGTGCTGGGCGGTGATGGGGCTTCCGCAGCCACCATCTCTGCGCGTGCTGTCGTCGAAATTCGAAGTCTCGGAGGAATCCTTCCCTACCAGATACCAGGAGGTTCAACGTTCGGCGTCCAGTGCCTGAAGAGTGACTCGGGCAAGCCCGGCGTTGAGTGCAGGGAAAAGACCACGGGAAACTTTGGTTGGCTTGACCTGCCGCGCAATCCGGCCGGTTCGAGCACTGGGCGCGTTGAACTCAACATTCGCGATGGAGCTCAGTTCATCCCTTCGCTGATTCCCAACGCGGAGACCGTTCTCACTGACGCACTCAACTCCCCGGCAGGCGAAATTCCCTGTACTGCAACCACGCCGCCCGGGGCGATACTGGCCAACTACACTCTCCCAGCAGACGGCTATAACTGCGTGGACGTGGAGGCCGGGGCGTTCTCCAATGCACTTCGCGAAGGACTCATCGGCCTCTCCGGTAAGCCGACGCTGCGCTGCAAGGGACGGCTCGTGCTGCCCGCCCCAACCTTGACCTCACTCAAGATCGGCACGTGCAATATTAGCGAAGATCGCTTCGCCGACTACACGACCACAGCTACGCCCGATCCCGCGAACTACATGTCGTGGGGGCCGATCTCCGCTGACATCGTTGATGATCCGCGGTTCGGCATGGCCCCCGTGGTTGCAAGCAAAGAACTCAGCGGTGTCTCCAACCAGTACCCGATCGTCAGATTCTATGGCGTCTACTACAAGGACCTGTACGACCAAGCGTTGAATGTGGTGACCTCTGGTGACGGTAAGCAAATCCAAAGCGTGTCGGCCTACGTCTTCCCGCTGAGCTTCATCGACGGCATCCGGCCGAACGAAGGGGGGACCATTGAATACATCGGGGGCCCCAAGGTGCCTGTGCTCATCGAGTAGCGCCTAACGCACGAGCCCGCGCGCACCCTCGCTCGGTTTGACGTTCTTCGACGAGTCGAAGACCACGTTGAGCGTGGCGTTGTTCCCGTCGAAGTTGACGGCACCCACCACGACCATCGACGACAGCGTGTCGGTGCCGCCGTTCCCTCGCAGGTCAAGGGTCGCGTTCACTCCGTAGATCGTGCCCGAGATCGCGGACGAGCCGTTGCCGGTGAGGAACATGTCGGCGGTGTTGTACCGGTCGTACACCAGCGCCCATCCGTAGAGCTCGGAGGGCAAGGTCGGGGTGGTGGCTTTCTGTGGCGCGCTGATCGAGTAGCCGCCGTTTCCGGAGATCTTGATCCCCCCCCCTTCTTCACCCTGGTTGTCGTTGGAAGCGCAGGGACGAGGCACGGTGCCGGTGCCACATGTGAAGTAGAAGGTGACGCCCTCGGCTCGGAGGGCTCCAGCGTTACCAGCGAGCTCGAAGTCTCCCGTGAACACGTAAAGACCCGGCTTGAGGACGCAGTCTCCACTCTTGGTCTGTTTGTACGTCGCATAGA
>JAHEKZ010000085.1 GCA_024644435.1 Actinomycetes bacterium
GTCAAACGGCTCCGTAACACCGAGTACGTCATCGTCGCCGGAGACACCGCGCGGGTCGAGGCGGCGGCCGCAGCAGCAGCTCACCCCAGTCTCAAGGCATGACGGCCGTTCGTGCGGTCGCCGAAGCAGAGACCGGAGCCGTCCCGGCGAGCCCGGCCGTGACCGTGCTAGCGATGGGCAGCTGGACACGTGTTGCCAGGGCAACCGACACCGTCGTTCCCGTGGTGGAGATCTCGAGTTTCAGTCTGGGTCCCAGAAGACCGGCCTCCGCCAGGTAGTCGCGAACCGCTTGCTCAGCCGCACGCTCGTCGAGCGGAACCGGCCCCGCGGCGGGAAGACCTCCGAGATAGATCGACTCCTCATCGACCGACTGGGCCCCGGCTAGCGCCGCCCCATCAGCGGCCGCTATGAGGTCACGCCGTTTCAGATACAGAGCACTTGCATCGGTGACAACCGCCACCAGCAGCGCGGCGACAACCACGAGCCCGATGATCAGGAGGAGCACCGTCCCCTCATCACTTGCCAGTCGCCCGTTCCATCCGCATCCCTTCATGGGCGCACCTCGGAGTACGCGTCCACCACTTGGATGTGCGAGGCGCTGATGGGGATCTTGACCAGCTCCTCCGTCCCGATGACGGGCAGGAACGGTAGACGGACGGTCGTGGCGTAGGTGACCTGCACCGTGGCTCCGGGCGAAAGACATGGCGTCGCCGAGCACGAGAACGACAGGGAACCCGGCTGCATCTCTACTCCGTGGTCTCGGAGGGCAATGGACGCCGCCTGGTAAGCCCGCTGTTCGCCCTCAGCAGTCGAGGGAGCCCGGACAAATATCCGCGCGGCCTCGCGTGTGGAGGCGCCCGCGCCGTACGCGGCGTTTTGCACGTCGAACACCGCCAGAATGAGATAACACAGCGGCAGCGCAAGGACGACAGCTAGCAGGACGAACTCGACCATCGCGGCGCCATCGTCGTTCCGCCTCATGATTCCTCCATGGCATGACCGGTAATGCGTAGAACATTGCTTGGCCCAAGCCACCCCAAGACCGGAAGCTCAGCCTGTACCTCGATCTCAACCAGGGTCACGCCGCTCGCCTGAACTTCGCGAACGGTTACGTGCTCTGCGTACGAGTCGGGCAGGCTCTGCCGGATTAGCTCCCGCGCGTGTTCTGCACCGTCGCTCGGTTGACGGTCGGCCGCCGCCGCGAATCGAGCTCCCTCACCCGCCGCGGCAACCAAGGTGTTCCTGATGTGCAGCGCCAACCCAAGCTGAACGACCGCCAGCACCAGCACTACAACGAGAACCGAGACCAGGACGAACTCGACGACCGCGGCACCGTCGTCCTGACGTTCACGGCCCGTTGACACGGCCCAGTGCCGACGTGAAGATCGAGCGCAACTGGTCGTCCGCCACCAACCACAGCGCTGTCACCAAACCCGCTGTCATCACGGTGACAAGAACCCATCCAGGTACGTCACCCCTGTCGCTGTCCAGTCGCCTCAGAAGACGCTCCAGCGACGACATCGCTGTCTTGTACATCGATCCTCCCTTGTCGAACCTCATGAACCCAGAGAAAGCCCGTAGAAGCCGGGGAACAGCACGAAGAGCACAGAAAGGGGGAGAACCAGGAAGACAATCGGAAACATCATGCCGATTTCCTTCCGCCCTCCGGCTTCGATCAGGGCTCGCCGACCAGCCTCACGGGCATCACCGGCCTGCGCAGCCAAGACGTCTGCGAGGGGCGTGCCACGCTCGAGCGCGACCACCACCGACTCCACGAAGCGGCTCACTTCGTTCAGCTCGTTTCGTGATGCCATGCGTTGCAGGGCAGGCACCAAGGGAAGACCAACTCGTGTGTCGTCCAAGACCCGCGCCAGCTCTGAAGCAACGACACCATGACCGACCTCGTGGACGCGTTCGAGCGCTGCCGTGAGACTTGCGCCGGCCCCCACCGCCATCGCCAACATCTCGACCACAGTGGGAAGTTCAGCGCGCAACCTCTCCGTTCGACGCTGGACAGCGCGGCTCAGAGCCTGGTCGCGGGCCAATATCCCTGCCATCGCCGCAAGCAGAATCAGAACAACAGCAATGAACCAGTCGTCCGCAGAGACTCCCCGGCCGACAAGAAGCACCCCCAGGCCGGCGGCCGAGCCAACGCCCCACCCCAGCTGTTCCAGGCGGAACTGGTCGACTGCGTCTCCCTGGCCCAGCGCGTCAAGCCGTCGGATCACAGTCCGATCACCCCCGGTGAACACTGCAAGCCATCGCCCCACCGCCGACACGCCAGATGATGACCAGGCCGACATCCAGCGAGTGGGGACTGACACCTGAGGAACTGCCCACGGTGCAACGCTGCCTCTGAGATAAGGGTCGACACGCTCACGAAGGGCAGGTGGAGTGGCCGTCGGTACCCGCTGGACGATGAGCCACACACCGAGGGCACACATGCAGATGAGGAAGATCTTGGCCTGGGTCATCGCAACACCCTCGACTCTGTTGGCAGCCGCCCAATCCTCATCATGAGCCGGTAGGCCAGGAGGGAAACCACTGCGCCAAAGGCGAGAACGACCACACCAGCACTCGAGTTGTAGGCGGCCACCGCGGCCGGACGTGTTCCGAGAAGCAGGAGAAGTACCCACGGAGCCACCACGGCCAGGCGCGCCGCGTTGACCGTCCAGCTCTGCCGGCTCTCTAGCTCTCCGCGTACACGCGCGTCGTCACGCAGGAAGGTCGCAAGTGTCCGAAGTAGACGGCCGAGGTCCGACCCTCCGACCTCGCGCGCCAGCCGCAGTGTCTCCACGACGCGGTCTCCGACAGGGTCAGCCAACGAGTGCTTGAGCACGTCCAACGACTCTGAGAACCGGCCAGTGGCGCGGTAGGCGACGAAGAACGACGTGAACGCTGGGCGAAGCTCTTCGGGACCCGACTCGCGTAGCTGGCTCACTGCCTCGGGCAGGGCCAGGCCCGCTCGGATCCCTGACGCCAGATGCTCGATGGCGTCCGGCCAGACCTGCCGCAGCTCGGTCTGACGCCGTCTTTTGACATGGCGAACCCACCCAGTAGGAAGCGGTGACACCATGGCGGCCATCGCGACCGCGACTGCGAGTGAGGCTGACATCACATAGACCAGAAGGCCACTGGTCACCGCCAGGGCCAGAGTCAATCCGATCAGCCGTCGCGACGTGACGTGTGCCATTCCAGCATCTGACAGCAGGTCTGACAGGGGCGAGTTCCACCGACGATTGGCCCAGCGCGGACTGAGGGCCCACCAGGCGATGAGCCCTACGCCCATCCCCAGCATCAACGGGATACCCGCCCCGATCACCACGAGCCTCCTGTGGTCAGTAGACCTGGAAGATCTATTCCTCTCTCACCGAAGCGCTCGGCATGAGGGGGAAATCCAGATCCACGGACGAGTTCATCGTCACGCCAGAGGAACAACTGCTCCAACTCGATGACGTCGCCCTCAGCTCGTCCCGGAACGCCAACGATTTCGCGCACCCTGCGATTGCCCCGCGCATCGGTCATCGCGTGCACCACGATGTCAACCGAGGATGCGACTGTCGGGACGACAAAGGCGTGCCCCACGTTCTCCCCCGCCAGCAACGGGAGAGTGCACATCTTGGTTACGGCGTCCCGAGCGGAGTTCGCGTGGAGGGAGCACATTCCGGGGAGTCCGCTGTTCAAGGCGATCAGGAGATCCAAGCACTCCTCTTGCCTGATCTCGCCGACGATGATTCGTGAGGGCCTCATTCGCAGCGCCTCCTTGACGAGTCGTCGCAGGCGAATCTCGCCGGTGCCTTCGAGACTGGGTTGCCGGGTCTGCATCGCGACGACGTCCGGTAGTGGCACCTTGAGCTCAAAGACCTCCTCCACAGTGACGACGCGCTCGCCCGGCGGGATGCTGGCGGCAAGGCAGTTCAGCAGTGTGGTCTTTCCTGCTTGTGTGCCCCCCGAAACGATGATGTTCAGTCCTGATACAACGCATGCGTCAAGAAACCGAGCCGCATGTTCGGTGAGCGTGCCCAGGCGTACAAGTTCCTCCAGTCGTTCTGCCCTGACGACGAACTTCCGGATATTTACGGCCCAGTGCTCGCGCGTGACATCAGGGATGACCACGTGGATTCGACTGCCATCAGGCAAGGTCGCATCCACGAAGGGAGAGCTGAGATCAACTCTGCGGTTCGAAGGCTTGAGCATGCGCTCCACGAGATCGCGCACCTGCTCGCGACTCAGCAGCGTTGCGGTCAGCTCGCTGCGGCCTCCTCTCGCGACAAAGATGCGGCCCGGAGCGTTGATCCAGATCTCTTCGATGTCGGGATCGTCGAGATACTGCTGAAGTGGTCCCAGACCCGCCACGGCATCGACGATGTCTCGAGCGACTCGATCGTCATCGACGATGGGGACGGCGCTGCTGCCCAAGCTCCTGGCCGCGTAGTCGGCAAGAACCTCATCAACGACCATGCGCACAGACGCGGGGTCGGCCAGTGGGTCGATTCCCCTGACACGTACCCGGTTGCGCACTTCGGTTTCAACTACCGATACCGCGTCCATCCCCCACCCCGCTCATCTTGGGTTCGCGGAGCCTAGGGAGAAGAGCGCTGCCCTCACAACCGCTTCCAGCGAACTGGGGAAAACCTCACCCCGCTGGGCGGTACGCCGCTACCCAGCAGAACCAAGGGCTCACAGATCGTGTCCCTACGGTGCGTCACGCAAACGTATGGCGTACTTGCGCCAGCTTCGAACCCCTAGCGTCTTCCAGAGCAACTTCACGGGCATGGGGACCTCAGACAACATGTAGGTGCGATCTGCGTCCGACAGCGGCTCCAGAAGCATCCCGAAGGCGATAAAGAGTTTGTCCTTCGGAATCGAGCCGCGTGAGTGCTCACCGACCGCGTTCCACTCCTCCTGCGTGAGCGTCCTGGCCGCGAGAGGCACGACCAGGCTCTCCTCGTCATCGAGGTGCGCCTGCAGCACCACATTCAGTTCTCTGAGTGACCCCGCGAGAACCTCCCGCTCGGCGGCGCCTGAGGTCGCGCGCCACGCACCCAGAGCCTGTTCGGTGCGCTCAATCGCGGCAGCGACCTCCTGGTGCTGGTCTGCAACCCGTTGGATCATGGCCGCCTCGTCTGGGGCGCGCGCCAGCAAGGTAGGCCACAGAACTTCGTCCTCGGAGTGGTGATGACCGTGCAGCAGAGTGAGTCCGAGCTCCACGTGATCGGCAAGGAAGGTCACCCGCTCCTCCGATGGGGTCACTTCGGCCTCGACCAGGCATGCCGACTCTTCATAGGCGGCGCGGAACGTTCGGTGGACGATGGCCATGTCACGAACCTCGATTGCCGACTCCGCACTCACGGTTTCCTCCCAAGCGGTCGCGCTAGTTGGTCCTCACAGGCTAGCCACGGGTTGACCTGCTCGGAACCGTCCGCCAGCTCAGACGCTGTCGAGAAGCCGATCGACGTCCGACTCGATGCTGTAGTGCGAAAGGCTCACGCGGACAGCGCTACCCGAGTCGCGGATGCCGAGCGCGCGGGTGACCTCCCACGCATAGTTGTGTC
>JAHEKZ010000040.1 GCA_024644435.1 Actinomycetes bacterium
ACGGAGGAGGAGTACATGACCGTCATGAGCAGGGCCAGGATGCGCGGTTTTGCCAGTGCGGGGGTGCTGCTGGCGGCAGCGACCCTTACGGCATCACTGGTGCCGGGGGCGACAGCCGCGACCAACAAGTCGTGGCACATCCTGTCCCCCGATGCCGTGGCGAAAGCCCGCCTCTCGAAAGCGGCGTTCAAGAAGATCGACCCCACGATCAACACGGTCGTGTACCGCGTCGGCGGTGAGGGCAACGTCGAGGTGTGCGGCTTCGAGCGCACCGAAAAGATCTCCGCATCTCGCCAAGCCCGCTGGGACGCCGGGGTCCGCCGGGGCACGACAACGATCATGCAGTTCAAGAAGCCCATCGCCGGAGGAGCAGCCTTCAGCAGGCTCAAGCAGGCTTATCTCAGCTGCGCCCCCAGCAACTTCGGCTACAAGCACCCGGACCGCGTCAATCTCAAGGCCACCTACCTCAAGAAGAAGAAGCAGATGCGCCTGGTGTGGACGATCTACACCTCAGCAGCCAAGACCACCGTGCTGCGCGCGGAGGGCCTGGCCGTGAAGCGAGCCGGAGGTGCCCTGATCGTGACCCGCTCGATCACCAAGAACAAGGCCGAAGTGCAGCCCTCGATCAACGCCAAGTTCACCGCACGTCAGTACAGCAAGTACAAGGGCGCCGCGTACTACCGGTAGCCCGATCGTTCGAAGGCCCGGTCACTCCGCGAGGAGTGACCGGGCCTTCGAACGTGCGTAGGGCTCGCTAGCTTCGGTAACCCAGGTCGTAGTCCTCGAGCGGAACAGCCTCGCCCGAGGTCGCGCCGAAACCGTAGGCGTAGTCGTCGTACCCGACCATGGAGTACATCGCCGCCTTGGCCTCTTCGGTCGGCTCGACCCGCACGTTGCCGTAGCGGGCCAGGCCGGTGCCGGCAGGGATCAGCTTTCCGATGATGACGTTCTCCTTGAGACCGAGCAGCGGGTCGGACTTGGCATGGATTGCCGCGTCGGTGAGCACCCGAGTGGTCTCTTGGAAGGACGCGGCTGACAGCCACGACTCGGTGGCGAGGGACGCCTTGGTGATACCCATCAGCTCAGGGCGCCCGGACGCCGGCTTGCCGGCCTCCGACACCAAACGCCGGTTGTCGGTCTCGAAACGAGCCCGCTCGACGAGCTCGCCCGGCAGCATGTCGGAGTCGCCGGACTCGATGATGGTGACCCGGCGCAGCATCTGGCGGACGATGACCTCGATGTGCTTGTCGTGGATCTGCACACCCTGACTGCGGTAGACCTCCTGCACCTGTGCCGTGAGGTACTCCTGCACCTTGCGGGGGCCGAGAATACGCAGCACGTTCTTCGGGTCGACAGCGCCGACGATCAGCTGCTGTCCGACCTCGACGTGGTCACCCTCGCCGATCAGCAGACGTGACCGCTTGCTGACCTTGTACGGGAACTCGTCTGACCCGTCGTCAGGAGTGAGCACAATCTTGCGCTCGCGCTCGGTGTCCTCGATCCGGACGCGGCCGGCCGCCTCGGCGATCGGGGCGTTGCCCTTGGGCGTGCGAGCCTCGAAGAGCTCCACCACACGAGGCAGACCGTGCGTGATGTCTTCACCAGCCACACCACCGGTGTGGAAGGTACGCATCGTCAGCTGCGTGCCCGGCTCACCGATGGACTGCGCCGCGATGATGCCGACCGCCTCGCCGACATCGACGAGCTTGCCGGTGGCCAGCGAACGGCCGTAGCAGTAGGCACAGATGCCCTTCTTGCTCTCGCACGTGAGGACGGAGCGAACCTTGACCTCGTGTACGCCAGCATCGACGAGTGCGTCGATCAGCACGTCGCCCAGCAGTGTCGTCGGCTGGGCGTCGGGCTGTCCTTCGACCGCCTCCGCCAGCGCCCGCGAGTAGATGCTGTTCTCGACCGACTCGACCTTGTGCCACGCACCGTCAGCCGCCTGCGTTGCGATCGGCAGCATGAGACCACGGTCGGTGCCGCAGTCCTCTTCGCGGACGATGACGTCCTGCGACACATCGACCAGGCGCCGGGTGAGGTACCCGGAGTCTGCGGTTCGAAGTGCGGTGTCGGCCAAGCCCTTACGGGCACCGTGCGTCGAGATGAAGTACTCGAGGACGGACAGGCCTTCGCGGAAGTTGGACTTGATGGGCCGCGGGATGATCTCGCCCTTGGGGTTGGCGACCAGCCCACGCATACCTGCGATCTGCCGGACCTGCATCATGTTTCCGCGAGCGCCGGAGTTGACCATCATCCAGATTGGGTTGGCCTCGGAGGCCACAAAGTTGACCTCCATCTGGCGCGAGACCTCGTTCGTGGCCTGCGTCCAGATCTCGATGAGCTCTTGGCGACGCTCGTCGTTGGTGATCAAGCCCTTCTCGTACTGGCTCTGGACCTTCTCGGCCTTGCCCTCGTACGACTCCATGATGGTGGACTTGTTCGGCGGGGTGACGACATCGTCGATCGAGATCGTCACACCTGACCGCGTGGCCCAGTGGAAGCCGGTGCTCTTAAGCGCGTCCAAGGTGGCTGCGACAGTCACCTTGGGGTAGCGCTCGGCGAGGTCGTTGACAATCGTCGACAGCCGCTTCTTGTCGACGCGGGCGTCGACATACGGGTAGTCGACCGGCAGTGCCTCGTTGAAGAGGGCGCGTCCGAGCGTCGTCTCGACGGTGAGGGGCTCGCCCTCGGTCCAGTCCTCGGTCGCCGTGACCTCAGCAGAGGGAACCACTCCGCGCAGACGCAGCTTGATCGGTGCCTGGATGTCGAGCAGACCACGGTCGAAGGCCATGACAGCCTCGGGGATCGACGAGAACGCCTCTCCGGCGGCAGTTCCTGACGGCCTCTCGGTCGTGAGGAAGTAGATGCCGAGCACCATGTCCTGGGTCGGCGAAGCGATCGGACGACCGTCTGCCGGCGAGAGGATGTTGTTGCTCGACAGCATGAGGATGCGTGCCTCGGCCTGCGCCTCTGCCGACAGCGGCAGGTGAACGGCCATCTGGTCACCATCGAAGTCAGCGTTGAACGCGGTGCAGACCAGGGGGTGGATCTGGATGGCCTTGCCCTCGACCAGCTGTGGCTCGAAGGCCTGGATGCCGAGGCGGTGCAGCGTTGGCGCGCGGTTCAGCAGCACCGGGTGCTCAGCGATGACCTCTTCGAGGACGTCCCACACCACGGGGCGCTGACGCTCGACCATGCGCTTGGCGCTCTTGATGTTCTGAGCGTGCGACAGGTCGACCAGACGCTTCATGACGAACGGCTTGAAGAGCTCCAACGCCATCTGCTTGGGCAGACCGCACTGGTGCAGCTTCAGCTGCGGGCCGACGACGATGACCGAACGGCCGGAGTAGTCGACGCGCTTGCCGAGCAGGTTCTGGCGGAATCGGCCCTGCTTGCCCTTGAGCATGTCGGACAGCGACTTGAGGGCACGGTTGCCGGGCCCGGTGACCGGACGCCCACGACGACCGTTGTCGAACAGGGCGTCAACAGCCTCCTGCAGCATGCGCTTCTCGTTGTTGACGATGATCTCGGGGGCCCCGAGGTCGAGAAGGCGCTTCAACCGGTTGTTGCGGTTGATGACGCGGCGGTAGAGGTCGTTCAGGTCGGAGGTCGCAAAGCGCCCGCCGTCGAGCTGGACCATGGGGCGCAGGTCCGGTGGGATCACCGGAACGGCATCGAGCACCATGCCCATGGGGCTGTTGCGGGTCGACAGGAAGGCAGAAACGACGCGGAGTCGCTTGAGGGCACGCGTCTTCTTCTGACCCTTGCCAGTGGCGATGATCTCGCGCAGGCGCTCGGCCTCGGCCTCGAGGTCGAAGGACTCCAGACGGGACTGGATCGCCGCAGCGCCCATGCCGCCCTTGAAGTAGATGCCGAACCGGTCGCGCATCTCGCGGTAGAGCATCTCGTCGCCCTCGAGGTCTTGCACCTTCAGACCCTTGAAGCGATCCCAGACGGCGGTGATGCGGTCGATCTGCAGGTCGGCCCGCTTGCGGATCTGGTTCATCTCGCGCTCGGCGGACTCGCGGACCTTGCGCCGCTGGTCGGCCTTGGCCCCCTCGGCCTCGAGCGCAGCCAGGTCGGTTTCAAGCTTCTTCTGCCTGGCCTCGACATCGGCGTCACGCTTGTTCTCGAGCTTCTCGCGCTCGAGGCCGATCTTGGTCTCGAGCGACGGGAGGTCGCGGTGGCGTGCATCGTCGTCGACCCACGTGATCATGTAGGCCGCGAAGTAGATGACCTTCTCGAGGTCCTTGGGTGCGAGGTCGAGCAGGTAGCCCAGCCGGCTGGGGACACCCTTGAAGTACCAGATGTGCGTGACCGGGGCAGCAAGCTCGATGTGGCCCATCCGCTCGCGGCGGACCTTGGCCCGAGTCACCTCGACGCCACAGCGCTCACAGATGATGCCCTTGAAGCGCACCCGCTTGTACTTGCCGCAGTAGCACTCCCAGTCGCGAGTAGGCCCGAAGATCTTCTCGCAGAAGAGCCCGTCCTTCTCTGGCTTGAGCGTGCGGTAGTTGATTGTCTCCGGCTTCTTGACCTCGCCGTGCGACCACTGACGGATATCGTCAGCGGTGGCAAGGCCGATTCGCAGTTCGTCGAAGTAGTTGACGTCGAGCACGGTTTACCAGTCCTTCGTGGATCTAGTCGTCGTCAGGTCCGCCTGGGGTCGGCCGGTGCACGGTGAGTGCTCCGGCACGGCCTCAGACCTCTTCGACACTGCTCGGCTCACGCCGGGACAGGTCGATACCGAGCTCTTCCGCGGCGCGGAAGACCTCATCATCGGTGTCACGCATCTCGATCGACATGCCGTCGCTGGACAGCACCTCGACGTTGAGGCAGAGCGACTGCATCTCCTTGATGAGCACCTTGAAGGACTCGGGGATGCCGGGCTCAGGAATGTTCTCGCCCTTGACGATCGCCTCGTAGACCTTTACGCGTCCGAGGACATCGTCAGACTTGATCGTCAGCAGCTCTTGGAGCGCGTAGGCGGCACCGTATGCCTCGAGTGCCCACACCTCCATCTCACCGAAGCGCTGGCCACCGAACTGCGCCTTACCTCCGAGCGGCTGCTGCGTGATCATGGAGTACGGCCCGGTGCTGCGGGCGTGGATCTTGTCGTCCACGAGGTGGAGCAGCTTCAGGATGTAGATGTAGCCCACCGACACCGCCTGCGGAAGCAGTTCGCCGGTCCGACCGTCGAACAGCGTCGCCTTGCCGGACCTGCCGATGAGTTGAACACCGTCGCGGTTAGGCAGCGTCGAGCCGAGCAGCCCGGTGATCTCTTCCTCGCGGGCTCCGTCGAACACCGGCGTAGCAACCTTGGTGCCCGGCGATGCCGACTGGGCCTCCTTGGACAGGCGCGCTGCCCAGTCGGGGGTGCCGTCGATCGTCCAACCGGTCTTGGCCACCCAGCCCAGGTGAGTCTCGAGTACCTGGCCCACGTTCATACGACCAGGTACACCGAGCGGGTTCAGCACGATGTCGACCGGAGTTCCGTCTTCGAGGAACGGCATGTCCTCTTCGGGCAGGATCTTGGAGATGACGCCCTTGTTCCCGTGGCGTCCGGCGAGCTTGTCGCCCTCGGTGATCTTGCGCTTCTGGGCGACGTAGACACGAACGAGCTCGTTGACGCCAGGAGGCAGCTCGTCGCCGTTCTCACGCTCGAAGACGCGTACGCCGATGATGACGCCGGACTCACCGTGCGGCACCTTCAGCGACGTGTCGCGGACCTCGCGGGCCTTCTCTCCGAAGATGGCACGAAGCAGCCGCTCCTCCGGGGTCAGCTCGGTCTCACCCTTGGGTGTGACCTTGCCGACGAGAATGTCGCCGGGGCGTACCTCGGCACCGATGCGGATGATCCCGCGCTCGTCCAGGTCGGCGAGGACCTCTTCGGAGACGTTGGGGATGTCGCGGGTGATCTCTTCGGGTCCCAGCTTGGTGTCACGGGCGTCGACCTCGTGCTCCTCGATGTGAATCGAGGAGAGGACGTCGTCCTTGACCAGGCGCTCGGAGAGGATGATCGCGTCCTCGTAGTTGTGGCCCTCCCATGACATGAAGGCGACCAGCAGGTTCTTGCCCAGGCCGAGCTCACCCTTCTGGGTGCTCGGACCGTCGGCGATGACCTGCCCGGCGACGACCCGAGCTCCTTCGTCGACCAGTGGCTTCTGGTTGTACGACGTGCCCTGGTTCGAACGCGTGAACTTGGCGACCCGGTAGGTGCGGTGGACGCCGTCGTCCTGCTCGATCGTGACGTGGTCGGCTGCGACCTCTTCCACGACACCGTCAGCCTCAGCGGTGACGACATCTCCGGCATCCACAGCGGCGCGGTGCTCCATGCCGGTTCCCACCAGCGGAGACTCCGGACGCAGCAGCGGTACGGCCTGGCGCTGCATGTTCGACCCCATGAGCGCCCGGTTGGCGTCATCGTGCTCGAGGAAGGGGATCAGCGCCGTTGCCACCGACCAGATCTGGCGAGGAGACACGTCCATGTAGTCGACGTCCGAGGGGTGGACGTAGTCGACCTCGCCATCCTTGGTGCGGACCAGGACGCGCTCTTCGGCGAACTTGTTGTCGGGTCCGAGCACGGCGTTCGCCTGGGCGATGACGTGGAGGTCTTCCTCGTCGGCCGTCAGGTAGTCGATCTGGAGGGTGACCTTGCCCTTGACCACCTTGCGGTAGGGCGTCTCGATGAACCCGAACGGGTTGACCCGGCCGTAGGTGGACAGCGACCCGATCAGGCCGATGTTCGGTCCCTCCGGCGTCTCGATCGGACACATGCGGCCGTAGTGCGACGGGTGCACGTCACGGACCTCGAAGCCGGCCCGTTCCCGCGACAGACCGCCGGGGCCCAACGCCGAGAGCCGGCGCTTGTGGGTCAGGCCGGCCAGCGGGTTGGTCTGGTCCATGAACTGCGACAGCTGGCTGGTTCCGAAGAACTCCTTGATGGAGGCAACGACCGGCCGGATGTTGATCAAGGTCTGCGGCGTGATCGCCTCGACGTCCTGCGTGGTCATGCGCTCACGAACGACCCGCTCCATGCGAGCGAGGCCGGTACGGACCTGGTTCTGGATGAGCTCGCCCACCGTGCGAAGACGACGGTTGCCGAAGTGGTCGATGTCGTCGGTCTCGACCCGCACCATGCCGCTGGTGCCGGGCGCCTCGGTCTCGCCCGCGTGCAGCGCGACGATGTACTTGATGGCAGCGACGATGTCGTCGACGGTCAGGACGGTGTCGCTCAGCGGGCGCTCGAGCCCGAGCTTCTTGTTGACCTTGTAGCGACCGACCTTGGCGAGGTCGTAACGCTTGCCGTTGAAGTAGAGGTTGTCGAGCAGCGTCTGGGCCGCCTCGCGCGTGGGGGGCTCACCCGGACGCAGCTTCCGGTAGATGTCGAGCAGAGCCTCGTCCTGCGTGGTGGTGTTGTCCTTGTCGAGCGTCAGGTTGATCGACTCGTACATGCCGAGCTCTTCGCGGATCTTGGCGTCGTCCCACCCGAGCGCCTTCAGCAGAACGGTGACGTTCTGCTTGCGCTTGCGGTCGACGCGGACCGAGACGATGTCTTTCTTGTCGATCTCGAACTCGAGCCACGCACCGCGGGACGGAATGATCTTGGCCGTGTAGATGTCCTTGTCGGACGTCTTGTCGACCGAGCGCTCGAAGTACACGCCGGGCGAACGCACGAGCTGCGACACCACGACGCGCTCGGTGCCGTTGATGACGAAGGTGCCCTTGTTGGTCATCAGAGGGAAGTCGCCCATGAAGACCGTCTGGGACTTGATCTCGCCGGTCTCGTTGTTCATGAACTCAGCAGTGACGAAGAGCGGCGCCGAGTAGGTGAAGTCGCGGTCCTTGCACTCGTCAACGGAGTTCTTGGGTGGCTCGAACCGGTGGTCGCGGAAGCTCAGCGACATCGTGCCCTGGAAGTCCTCGATCGGGCTGATCTCCTCGAAGATCTCCTCGAGCCCGGACTTGTCGGGGATCGGCTTCCCGCTGGCGGCGGCCTCTTCGACCCGGCCCCTCCAGATGTCGTTCCCGAGAAGCCAGTCGAAGCTCTTGACCTGCAGGTCGAGCAGATCGGGTACTGGCAGAGTCTCGGCGATCTTGGCGAAGCTCAACCGCGGCGTCACGTGCGCGGGGGTGTTGACTGAGCTGTTGGCGTTACTCGAGGGGGCCAAGAGGCGTCCTTCCGGGCTCGACTTACCGCGCGCAACCGGTCGGACCCCCATCCGCGGGGCCTGGCGGAATCCACCGGGCCACCTGGGACGCGGGCACACAGGGTGCACGCACGCACAGGACGCACGGAGGACAAGCCGAGAGAGGGGTCAGGGCAGCGCAAAGCGACAGCGTAGCGGCATGCGGCCGCGGCTGTCCAGTCGCGCCTCCTTCAGCCGGACCCTCGCGGGGCCGACCTGGTTCGGACGTCCCGGGCAACCGGCCCTGCAAGGCCGCTGAACGCCCGGGTACGCAACGAGCACTGCGAACGACTATGAAGGCACAGGCGGCGGCGCGTCAAGCACATCCGCGCTCTTGTGACCTCTTTGAGTCAGGACGTCGGCTCTTCCGCCTGGCCGAAGTCCGGCCCGAAATTGCTTCAGTGGCCCTCCCCCGAAGGGGCGGGCCACTGAAGTAGTGGAACTGGACCTACTTGAGCGTCACCGTGGCACCGGCGCCCTCGAGGGCTGCCTTCGCCTTCTCGGCGGCGTCCTTGTCGACCTTCTCCAGGACCGGCTTCGGAGTGCTCTCGACGAGGTCCTTGGCCTCCTTCAGCCCGAGGCTCGTGAGGGCCCGGACCTCCTTGATGACCTGGATCTTCTTGTCGCCAGCAGCCTCGAGGACGACGTCGAACTCGTCCTGCTCGGCCGCTGCCTCGGCACCACCGGCAGCACCGCCGGCCGCGGGTGCGGCGGCAAGGGCGACGGGTGCCGCAGCGGTGACGTCGAAGGTCTCCTCGAACTGCTTCACGAACTCGCTCAGCTCAATCAGCGTCATCTCTTTGAACGCGTCGAGCAGTTGGTCTGTGCTCATCTTCGCCATGATCGGCGTCCTTCCATGTCGTCGGCCCGGGAGGGCTCTGGTGTGAAGTGGGTTCCTACCGGGCGGTCAGCCCTCGGGGGTCGTCTCCTCGGCCTCAGCAGCCGGGGCTTGCACCTCGGTGGCTGATGCTTCGTCGACAGGTACCTCGGCCTCAGCGTCAGGGGTGGCGTCCGCCTCAGCGGGAGCCTCCTCTGCTGCCGGGGTCGTGGCTGCGGCGGGTTCGGGCGTACCGGCCCCGCCAGCGAGGACCGACGGGTCCTGCTGTGCTTTCTCCTGCAATGCGCCCAGGACGCGCGCCGTCTGTGACAGCGGAGCGGCAAAGAGCGCGGCGGCGCCAGAAAGCGACGCCTTCATGGCACCGGCGAGCTTGGCGAGAAGGACCTCGCGCGACTCCAGCGATGCCAGCTTGTCGATCTCGGCCGGGGAGAGCGACTTACCGTCGAGCACCCCGCCCTTGATCAGCAACTGGGGGTTGGCCTTGGCGAAGTCACGCAGACCCTTGGCCGTCTCCACCGGGTCACCGGTGATGAAGGCGATGGCGGAGGGACCGACGAGCATGTCGCTCAGCCCCTCGACCCCGGCGTCCTTGGCCGCAATCTTGGTCAGCGTGTTCTTCACCACGGCGTAGGTGGCGTTCCCACCGAGTGCTGTACGCAGCTCTTTGAGCTGCTTCACGGACAAGCCGCGGTACTCGGTGAGCACGGCGCCAGCGGAGTCACGGAACTGGTCCGCGATCTCTGCAACGGCAGCTGCTTTGTCAGCCCGCGCCATGGTTCTCCTTACGTGGTCGGATCGCCGGTTCCGGGCCCCGACACGACGAACGCCCCGGCGCAGGCGCACGGGGCGTGACCGGACGCACGTGGCGTCTGGGCAGACTCTCGTTCACCTGAGCGGGCCGCCCGCTGCTGCGGGCCTTCGACCTCCGGGACGAGCCCGGGAGATAACCAGCGGTCTTTGGCAGTGGGCAGCGTACGGGGCTGACCACGGCCCGGTCAAAACGGGGTCGAGTGTCAGCAGGATGACCGAGCCAGCGCCCGAACTCGGACGTCTGACGCTCCCGCGCCGCAACGTGCGGGTTTGCTGGGGCTATAGCCCCAGCAAACCTTTACGTTGTTGATCAGGCGTTGTCGTCCACCGTGACGTTGCGCGTCCGGTTCGGGTCGATGGCGATTCCGGGACCCATCGTGGTCGAGACCACGATCTTGCGGATGTAGCGGCCCTTGGCGCTCGACGGCTTCAGACGCAGGATCTCCTCCAGCGCAGCTGCATAGTTCTCGGCCAGGTCCGACTCGCTGAAGGACGTCTTGCCGATGATCAGGTGCAGGTTCGAGTGCCGGTCGACCCGGAACTCGATCTTGCCGCCCTTGATGTCCTCGACTGCCTTGGCGACGTCCATCGTGACGGTCCCGGTCTTCGGGTTGGGCATCAGCCCGCGGGGGCCCAGAACCTTTCCGAGGCGTCCCACCTTGCCCATGAGGTCAGGTGTGGCGACGGCGGCGTCGAAGTCGGTCCAGCCCCCGGCGACCTTCTCGACCAGGTCGTCTGAACCGACCTCGTCTGCCCC
Source organism: Actinomycetes bacterium (assembly GCA_024644435.1). GTDB lineage: Bacteria > Actinomycetota > Actinomycetes > JAHEKZ01 > JAHEKZ01 > JAHEKZ01. The sequence continues at coordinate 10,598 of JAHEKZ010000040.1, forward strand.
AGCGGCCGTCGCCTGCTCGGCCTTCTCGCCGGCCGCGAAGACGATCACGCGGGCGGTCTTACCGGTGCCGTGCGGAAGGTTGACGGTTCCGCGGATCATCTGGTCTGCCTTGCGCGGGTCGACGCCCAGTCGCATGGAGATCTCGACCGTGGCCGGGTTCTTCATCGTCGAGGTGTCCTTGGCCAACCGGACTGCCTCGACGGGCGAGTAGAGCTTGTCGGCATCAACCTTCGCCGACGCCGCCTCGTAACCTTTGCTGCGCTTCATCGTGCTGACTCCGATCTGCAGCGCCTCGTGAGCGACTGCGTCAGGTGTGGTGTGTGGGCCAACGCTCGGCCCTCCCACATTTCTTGGGGTGGTGCGTACCGCGGAGACAGAGCAGCGCGGCGGACTGCTGGAACTACTCGGTCACCGTCACGCCCATCGACCGGGCCGTGCCGGCGATGATCTTCTCGGCGGCGTCGATGTCGTTGGCGTTGAGGTCGGCCATCTTCTGCTCGGCGATGGTACGCACCTGCGCACGGGTGAGCGATCCCACCTTCTCCTTGTGGGGGACACCCGATCCCTTGTCGATCCCTGCTGCCTTGAGGATGAGCCTGGCCGCCGGAGGCGTCTTCGTGATGAAGGTGAAGGAACGGTCTTCGTAGACCGTGATCTCGACCGGAATCACGTTGCCACGCTGCGACTCGGTCGCTGCGTTGTAGGCCTTGCAGAACTCCATGATGTTGACGCCGTGCTGACCGAGGGCGGGGCCCACGGGAGGCGCGGGGTTGGCCTGGCCAGCCTCGATCTGAAGCTTGATCAGACCTGAGACCTTCTTCTTGGGGGGCATTGCGTGGGTCCTTCTCTTCGGTAGCTGCGCTGTGGACAGTCTGGAGGGTTAGAGCTTTTGAACCTGGTCGAACGAGAGCTCGACGGGCGTCTCACGTCCGAAGATCGACACCAGCACCTTGAGCTTCTGCGCGTCGGCGTTGATCTCGTTGATGGAGGCAGGGAGGGTGGCGAAGGCGCCGTCGATGACGGTGACCGACTCACCCACCTCGAAGTCGACGAGGGTCGCCTCGGCCTTGGTGGCACCGCCACCGGACGACGGCTGGCCCGGAACCGCTTCCGGCTCGACATAGAGGATCGAGATGACCTCGTCGGACGTCAGGGGTGTCGGCTGGTGGGCGTGCCCGACGAAGCCCGTGACTCCTGGCGTGTGGCGCACTGTCGACCACGACTCGTCGGTGAGGTCCATGCGGACCAGCACGTAGCCGGGGAACTTGTTGCGCTTGACCTGCTTGCGCTGCCCCTGCTTGATCTCGATGACCTCTTCCTGAGGCACCTGGACGTCGTGGATGAACTCTTCCATCGACAGCGAGGTCCGGCGGTTCTCGAGGTTGTGCTTGACCCGGTTCTCGTAGCCGGCGTAGGAGTGCACGACGTACCAGTCGCCCGGGAGGCTGAGCAGGTGGTCGCGGAACTCATCGCGTGGGTCGGCCTCGGGCTCGGGCTCGGGCTCGGGCTCGGTCTGCTCGGTGGTGTCGGTCTGCTCGGTGGCGTCGGACTCACTCGCAGCGTCCGGCGTCTCGGCAGCTTCTGAGGTCACCTCGACAGCAGCATCGTCGGTGACATCGACGGCTGCGCCGGTTTCCAGCTCGGACACGGTACGGAACTCCTGACGATCAGTTGATGTGGTCAGCCGAAGATGGCTTTGACGACCTTGGACACGCCGATGTCGAACACCAGGACGAGACCTGCGAACGAGACCACGAACACCAGCACCACGATCGTGTAGGTGATCAGCTCGTTACGCGTCGGCCAGACGACCTTGCGCATCTCCGCCACTACCTGGCGGTAGAAGAGCAGGATCCGGGCGATCAAGCCCTTCTTCTGGGGCGACTGGCCATGCTCGGGCGTGGCGGTCGAACCGCGTGACTCCGCCAACAACCTCACCTGACCTCGATCACGCCCACGGCGTGTGGGCTTGCGTTGACCTGACGGCGGGTGCCGTCACGTGCAGGGCAGGAGGGACTCGAACCCCCAACCACCGGTTTTGGAGACCGGGACTCTGCCAATTGAGCTACTGCCCTCCAGGTGGCGCTGGCGTCCGGTCGAGACGACCCAATCTCCTGTGAGGCAGATCACAGGCGTCCGGGCATGGCAAGACCATGGCAAATGCCACCGGCGGTGAGTGTACGGGGTCGATGTGGACGGCGTCGAACCGCGGGCGTCCGCTCTCTCGCCGCAGCGGTGCACGAGCCGACATGGAACGCCCTTCTGCCGCCCCCACAGCCGGTGGGAGGATGGGCCCATGACTGCGACCTCCACGCCAGAGCCACCTGCTCCTCACTCGTCCCGGCTGTCGAAGCGGGTCGCCGGCATCGCTGAGTCGGCGACTCTCGCTGTCGACGCCAAGGCCAAGGCCCTCAAGGCTGCTGGACGCCCGGTCATCGGCTTCGGGGCCGGAGAGCCCGACTTCCCAACTCCCGAGTACATCGTCGAGGCCGCGGCGGCCGCGGCCCACGAGTCGAAGTGGCACCGCTACACACCGGCTGCCGGGCTGCCGGCGCTGCGTGAGGCGATCGCGGCCAAGACCCTGCGCGACTCCGGTCTCGCCGTTGAGGCGTCCCAGGTGCTGGTCACGAACGGAGGCAAGCACGCCATCTTCAACGCGATGGCTGCCCTGGTCGACGACGGTGACGAGGTGATCATCCAGGCGCCGTACTGGGTGACGTACCCCGAGGTCGTGTCGATCTTCGGTGGCGTCCCGGTGCCGGTCGTCACCGACGAGAGCACCGGCTACCGGGCAACCGTGGAACAGCTGGAGGCGGCCCGCACTCCCCGAACGAAGATGCTGATCTTCGTGTCGCCGTCGAACCCGACCGGGGCGGTCTACCCGGCAGACCAGATCAAGGCCATCGGGCAGTGGGCGGCCGCGCACGGCATCTGGGTGCTGACCGACGAGATCTACGAGCACCTGGTCTACGGCGACGCGACGTTTGCATCGCTCCCCACGCTCGTTCCCGAGATCGCCGACCGCTGCGTCGTGGTGAACGGAGTGGCCAAGACCTTTGCCATGACCGGCTGGCGCGTGGGGTGGGTCATCGGTCCGAAGGACATCATCAAGGGGGCCACCAACCTGCAGTCGCATGCCACGTCGAACGTGAGCAACGTTTCCCAGGTGGCCGCACTCGCCGCCGTGTCCGGGCCGCTGGACGCGGTAGCCGAGATGCGCGTGTCATTCGACCGGCGGCGTCGAATGATCGTCTCGATGCTCAACGACATCCCTGGCGTCACATGCCCCGTGCCCGAAGGCGCTTTCTACGCGTACCCCTCCGTGAAGGGTGTCGTGGGCAAGAGCATCAACGGCACGCTGATCGACTCTTCACTCACGCTCGCCGATGTCGCGCTCGACGTGGCCGAGGTGGCGGTTGTGCCTGGCGAGGCCTTCGGAACGCCCGGGTACCTCCGCATGTCGTACGCCCTTGGTGACGACGACATCGTGGAAGGCGTCACACGCTTCGGCAAGCTTCTCGCCGACGCCCAATAGCCGCCGCGCCTGGCCTTCTCGGGCTCGGATTATGTGTCGTTCAAAGGCGTCCCAACGACACCAGGCGACACACCTTGCACGACATCGGGCGGTGGAGATCCGGCCTCCTGAGCGCGAGGCCAACGAACCGTAGAACGGTCTTTCCATCGTCAATCACCAGGTCGTTCTGGCGATCGAGGTCATCCCACCAAGTCGACACCTCTAGGTGCTGCGCGCCATCCACCTCCGCGACGACGTCGTAGGCGCTGAGGGATCCACCATCGGTGGCCTCCAGGATCGATCGCGCGGTGCGAGTTTGCGTCGGTCGACGCATCCGGTGGATGTCGAAGTCGGACAGGACGGTCTTGGGTGAGGGCATCGTGACAGCCCGGGCCTTGGTTGAGGTCGGCTGCACCTGAAGACGTTCTCCTGGGGAGTCAGTCAGATCATGCGGACCGTTGTGGACAGGGCTCGTCCTTCTCCGGCGAAAAGGATGCGGCCCCGGCCGGAGGGCTCCCCCACGGAGCCGGCCGGGGCCGCCGCACGTTGCCCGGGGTGCCAGTCAAAGCCCCCACAACGGCGTCCCTGGGCCCGCAGCACCCGAATCTGGGTCCGGGCGCTGCAGGCGGCTGGGTTAGATGAAGAGCAGCTGCGCGCCGTCTGTCATCTCAATGAAGTCGGAGGCGTTGATGATCGCCTCGACCCCGTCGTACAGGTCGGACTCGGTCAGATGGTTCATGTCGGCCGACATCCGGCAGGCCCAGAGCTTGCCGCCTGAGGCGACGATCTGGTCCAGGAACTCGGGAACCTCAGGAACGCCGAGGGCCGCGATCTGGTCCTTGATCATCTTGGTGGCCATGGGCTGCATGCCGGGCAGCGGCGCCAACGCCTGCGGAATCCTGACATCGCCGACTGGCAGGTGCATGGCGGTGTTGCCGACAGGGCTGAACTTCAGGTCGTTCATGCGTGACTTCGTGATCATGTCGAAGCCCCAGAAGGTGAAGAACAGGTGTGTCTCGATGCCTTCACCCAGGGCTGCGTTGGCGAGCACCAGCGCCGGGTAGGCCATGTCGAGATTGCCCTTGCTACAGATGAAGGCAATCTTGCGTTCGGTCTCGTCGTCGTCGAAGTTCGGGACGAGTGTGGTTTCGGTTGTCGTCATGTCAGATGCTCCTTCGCTGGTCGTGGTGCTCACACGCAACCGTGTGGCTTGGGAACACCAGCGATGTAGGACATCTTCTTGGCTGGCTTCTTCGGGAAGAGCTGGAACAGCTTCTTGGTGTCGGTACCCCCGGCCGTCGAGACCCGACGGATCGTGGGTGTCTCGCCCTGCGCCTTGTAGTCGTCGCGGACGAACTTGATGACGGCCCAGTGGTCGTCAGTGAGGTCGACGCTGATGTTGGCGGCGAGGACCTTCGCGAGGTCTTCGTCCCACTCGTCGTACTCGGTGAGGAATCCTTCGTCGTCGACGTGGATCTCACGGCCGTTGATCGTGGTGACTGGCATGGACTTACCTTTCTGTTCGGTTGTTGTCGGATGCCGACTGGTCGGCTCCAATGGTGCGGAGCATGGTCATCACGCGACCAAGCCCCCTACGGGTCTGTGGGTCTCGCATCTGCCTCAGCAGCGCGAATGTGGAAGGTGCCTCAGCGAACTCGTCATCGACGTCTTGGGCAGTGAGAGCTGTTCGCTGCAGAAGAGTCATGACCTCGGGCTGCGTCATCTCCTTGACCGTGTTGAGGATCAGGACGACGTTGTCGCCCAGAGCCTCGACGTCGTCCTCGGTGAACGACGTCACGACCTTGTCGACGATCCCCGCGCCGCCCTTGGCAAAGGCGAAGTAGCCCTTGTCGTCCAAGTCCTGCAGGGTGGCCGTCACCGTGGCCATGGCTGGTGACGCCAACGGAACGACGTCGTCGGCCAGCGCACTCAGCGACTCCAGCTGGGCGAGCAACGCCTCCATCGTCGGCACGGCCCTTGCGAACGTCCGGGCCAGCCGCGCGGCGTCCTCAACGGTGACGTCATCACTGAGCGTCTCAAGCTCACGACTCATCATCTCGAAAGCTCCGCTGACGACCGGCGCAGAGTCGGAGACCAGGTCGGCCCACTGCTCGCGCTGCGCTCGCTGGCGGCGCATCTCGTCTGCGATCGCACTGACCTGCTCAGTGAGCAGGTCAAGCCGCTCGTCGACTGTGCGCTCGGCAACCACGGCGGTCATGACGCGTCCTCGTCTGGCACATCCTTGCCGGCCATCGACATCAGGGCCGGCAGTGGAAGGTCACGTCCGGGGAGCAGCACGTTCCAGTAGATCCAGCGGAACATCAGCTTTCCCCAGTGGTTGAGCTCGGTCTCCTTCAACAGGCTGAACGGTCCGATGCCTGGCAACGGGTACTTGCCGGTCATGGGCTCGGTGTCGTAGTTGAAGTCGATCAGCATGCCTTTGCCGTCGCCGGACTCGATGAAGCAGTTGGCGTGGCCATCGAACTTCTCGTCCATCGGCAGTCCGTCGATGTGGCGAAGGAAGTTGTGGGTGAAGATGTCGACTGCGAAGTGAGCCACGGAACCTGCCTTGGAGGCGGGGATGTTCGAGGCGTCGCCGATCGCGAAGATGTTGTCGTGCTGCGTAGACAGGAAGGTCTGCTTGTCGACCTTGACGTAGTTCAGGTCGTCACCCAGCCCTGACCTGGCGACGAAGTCAGCGCCCATGTTGAGCGGAATCGTGACCAGCAGGTCGAAGGGCACCTCGCGCTCGTCGTAGGAGATCAGCGTCTTTGCCTCGGGGTCGATGCTCTCGACCATGAAGTCGGCTTCCAGCTCGACCTTTCGCTCGTCGAGCATCCCGCCGAGGTGCTGTGAGGCGATCGGCTTGGTGAATGCGCCAGGAAGCGGCGTCACGTAGACGATCTCGACCTGGTCGCGGATGCCGTGCTCGCGGAAGAACGAGTCGGCCAAGAAGGTGAACTCAAGTGGAGCGACCGGGCACTTGATGGGCATGTCGACGATGTGCACGACGAGTCGCCCGCCCTCCCACGTCTTGAGCTTCTCGCCGAGCGCCGTGGCACCTTCGTGCGTGTAGAACTCGTGAATGCTCTTGCGCCACTCGCCCTCGTCCATTCCCGGCGTCTCGGCCGGACGTGGGGTCGTGCCGGTGGCGATCACGAGCTGGTCGTAGTCGAGTGCCGTGCCATCGGCGAGCAGCACCTGGTTGGACTCGCTGTCCACCCGGTCGATCTCGCCATGGACGAGGTCAACTCCCTCGGGGATGAAGCGTTGGGTCGGCTTGACGACCTCGTCGGGCGTGTAGGCGCCGAACGGGATGAAGAGGTAGCCGGGCTGGTAGTAGTGGACATCTCGCTGGTCGACAACGGTGATCTGCCACTCATCGCGCGAAAGGCGGGGGCGGAGCTTGTTGACGACCATGGTGCCGGCGGTGCCACCGCCGAGGACGAGCAGGCGCTTCATCGTGCCCTCCCGGGACTTTGTGGTTCTTCCACCAGGACCGGAATCCGTGGGGGACTTCCAAGGCCCACACTAGGAAGGATCCCGTATACCCCCCAGGGTATATAGTCCCGCACATGCCGGGACCAAAGTCCCTAGAGGTCGGCCGGGTGCATACCCTGGCCACGTGGCAGGAGCGAGGACGGGCGATGACTCCGTCAGAGATGTTCGGTCGCTGCCGAAGGCCCACCTGCACCTGCACTTCACCGGTGCCATGCGTCATGCCACGTTGCTCGAGCTTGCCGAGCGCCACCACGTGCACCTGCCCGAGGCCCTGATGTCGGACGAGCCACCCGAGCTGCGGGCAACCGACGAGCGGGGCTGGTTCCGGTTCCAGCGGCTCTACGACACCGCACGATCGGTGCTCCGGGACCCCGACGACATCTTTCGGCTCGTCCGCGAGGTGGCTGAGGACGAAGTGGCCGACGGCTCGCACTGGCTGGAGATCCAGGTGGACCCGTCCGGTTACGCCGCTCGCTTCGACGGGCTCACGGCCACCTTCGACCTGATGCTCGACGCCGTTCGCGCCGCGTCCGCCTCCACCGGCCTCCAGATCGGCGTGATCGTCGGTGCCAACCGCACCCGGCACCCACTCGACGCCAGAACGCTCGCCCGGCTGGCAGTGCGTCACAGCTCGGACGGCGTCATCGGCTTCGGTCTGGCCAACGACGAACGCAGGGGTCACGCGGACGACTTCGCCGATGCCTTTCGGATCGCGCGCGAGGCCGGGCTCAGCGGCGTGCCGCATGGCGGCGAGCTGCTGGGCGCCGACAGCGTGCGACGCTGCCTCGACTCGTTGGCGGCTACCCGGATCGGCCATGGTGTTCGAAGCGTGGAAGATCCTGACCTCGTCAGGCGCATCGCCGACGACGGCGTCGCCCTCGAGGTGTGCCCGGCCTCCAACGTCGCCCTCGGCGTCTATGACACCGCGGCCGACGTGCCGCTTCGCACCTTGGTCGAGGCGGGCGTGCAGGTGGCGCTGGCCGCAGACGACCCCCTGCTCTTCGGATCCAGACTCACCGACCAGTACGAGATCGCTCGGCACGTCCATCACTTCGACGACAAGGGCCTAGCCGAACTCGCCCGATCGTCCGTTCGGGCTTCCTTCGCACCGGATGCTCACCGCCAGCACATGCTCGAGGGCATCGATGCGTGGCTCTCCGCCTGAGGTCAGAGGTGGACGCCCACCAGCGTCGGTTCGGCGTGCAGCGTCACCCCGAACCGGTGCTGCACCCCCGCGCGAACCGTACGGGCCAGCCGCACGACGTCTTCGGTGGTCGCCTTGCCCCGGTTGGTGACGGCTAGCGCGTGCTTGTTCGACAACGTTGCCTGTCCCGTCCCCAGGTCGGCGCCGAAGCCCTTGGGGAAGCCCGCCTGCTCGATCAGCCACGCAGCCGACGTCTTCACGCGGCCGTCCGGCTGGGTCCACTGAGGTGCCTCTTGTGGAACCTCAGCAGCGGGGAGCACCGGATTCATGAAGAACGACCCGGCAGACCACGTGTCGTGGTCGTGCGCGTCGAGCACCATCCCCTTGCCGCGCCTAAGGTCGAGGACGGCTGCCCGAACATCAGCCAGTGGAGCGGCATCGCCGGCCAAGACGCCGAGTCGTCGCGCCAGCTCGGCGTACTGAACGCCGGCGCCATCGGCCGATATCGGCAGGCGGAACTGAACGGAGAGGACAACAAATCTGCCGGGCTCAGCTTTGAAGATGCTGGTGCGGTACCCGAAACCGCAGTCTGCAGGGAGCAAGGATCTGACCGACGCCGCAGAGTGGTCGAAGACCTCGACCCCGGAGACGACGTCCGAGACCTCCTGGCCATAGGCACCCACGTTCTGGATAGGGGTTGCCCCCACTGACCCAGGGATGCCGGACAGTGCCTCGACGCCCGCCCATCCTTCATCGACGCAACGCTCGACCACGGCGTCCCACTGCTCCCCCGCCGCGACGTCGAGGATGACTTCGTCTACGCCCCGGCTGACCGTGACTCCGGACGTCCGCACTGCGATCACAGGTACGGCGACTCCCACGTCGGAGACCACGAGGTTCGACCCGCCACCGAGCACCAGGTAAGGGTCTTGGCCGCATCCGCGGACCGATTCGATCAGGTCGTCGTTGGTGGATGCTTCGACCAGCCGGACCGCGTCCCCGCCGACACGCAGTGTGGTCAGCGAGGCAAAGGGCACACCGTGGCGCTCGAGCATCAGGCCAGCTGGACGACGGCGCGACACATGCCGAGGACCTTGGCGCCGTCGCACATGGTCGTGAGCTCGACCTTGACCCGCGCGTCGTCGAGCACCTCGATCACCTTGCCTGACACCTCGACCAAGGCACCCGCATCATCGTCAGGCACGGGCACCGGCTTGGTGAACTTCGTGCCGTAGTCGACGATGGCCGCCGGGTCTCCGCACCAGTCGGTGACCACGCGAATGGCCTCAGCCATCGTGAGCATGCCGTGCGCAATCACGTTGGGCAGTCCGACCTCAGTGGCTACGCGCTCATTCCAGTGGATCACGTTGAAGTCGCCTGACGCTCCGGCATACTTGACCAGGTCGACCCGGCGCAGCACGAATGACTGTCCAGGGAGCTCGGTGCCCACCTCGACGGTAGACGCCTTCACGGTCGCTGCCATCGGTCAGTCCTCCACCGCTCGGGCCACGAGTGTGGCGAAGACCGACACGACGGGAGAGCCCACCGCGTCCGCAACATCGCTTCGAATGGTGACGATGTCGTTGCCGGCGACCGAACGGGCGGAGCTGACCGACGACGTCGTGGACAGGACGTCGCCTGCCACGATCGGGCGGGTGAAATGGAACTTCTGGTCGCCGTGCACCACGCGCGAGAAGTCGAGGCCGAGCTCGGGGTCGTCGATGACCGCGATCTGCGGGCCACGGGTCACCACGACGGCAAAGGTGGGCGGCGCTACCAGGTCGGGATGGCCCAGCGCACGAGCAGCCTCGACGTCGACGTAGACCGGATTGCCGTCTCCGACAGCGGCGGCGAACTCGCGGATCTTCTCGCGCCCCACCTCGAACGTCTGGGGCGGGTACTGCTTGCCCACGAGGTCAACGTTGACCGCCATGCTCAGCCCATCCCTCCGAACCGGTCACCGGCGACCACGGACACACTGCAGCCGAGGCCGTGGCGCACCCCGTGCAGCTAGCGGGTCTCGCGGTGCTCGGTGTGCTTGCCGCAGTTCGGGCAGAACTTCTGCAGCGAGATCCGGTCGGGGTCGTTACGCCGGTTCTTCTTGGTGATGTAGTTGCGGTTCTTGCAGTCCGCGCAGGCCATCGTGATCTTCGGCCGAACGTCGCTCTTGGCCACCGGGACTCCTTGGGTTGCTTTCGGGT
>JAHEKZ010000041.1 GCA_024644435.1 Actinomycetes bacterium
CCGGAATCGCTGGCCCCCTGGCCGCATTGATGGCCTTCGTCGCCGCGACCTTGGGCCTCATCCTGCCGAGACGCCGCGGCAGCGCCGACCTGATGCGTCTTTCTGCGATCACCATGGTGGGCGGCGGGCTCCTGGCCATCCTGGCTTTCGGCCTGCCTGACAGCATCGCGCCGGCCATCCTGGGGTACATCGGTCTCGGAATCATCAGTGCCCCCGGAGCACTTACCTACGTCGTCGCTGTGCGCGAGATGGCCCCTGCGATCAGGGCTCCGGTGTTCGCCCTCGTCCAGGTCGTCCTCATGGGTGGGCAGGCCGTGGTGGCCGTCCTCGCAGGCAGCCTGGCCGACCGGACGTCAGTGGGAACGTCAATCGCCATCTGGCAGGTCCCGACGGTGGTCGTGGCGGCCTGGGTTCTGGCGGCGTCGTTGGTTGCGTATGCGGTGGCGGCAGTCGCGCAGCGGCGCTCTCGGGTGCCTACGCGAGGCCCCGCCGTGCCACGGCCGGCGACCGTACGCCCGCAACCGACTGCACCATCGCCAACACGTCCCGCGTCTCGCGTGGTTCGTGAACCCGAAAAACCCGTGCTCCCAACCAGGAACTGATCGCCGTCGCTGCCAGAGTGCCCACGAGTCGCTGACCCACAGGTACATCGAGGGTCTCGCCGATGAAGTCTTTGTGCGACAGCGAGACGAGCACGGGCCACCCAGTGGCGGTGAGCCGCCCTAGCTCGCGGGTCAGCGTGAGCGACTGCCTGGTGTTCTTCCGAAAGTCGTGTCCGGGGTCGATCAGGATCCGATCGGCGCTGACGCCGGCAGTTTCGGCGCGCGCGGCCTCCTCGGTAAGGAAGCCGACTACCGCCCCCACCACATCTTGGTACTCCACGCGGTGAGGTCGCGTTCTGGGTGTTGCGCCTCCGGCGTGCGTGCACACCAGCCCGACCCCGAACCGGGCGGCGACGTGGGCGAGCTCGGGGTCGTAGCCTCCCCAGGCGTCGTTGAGTACATCGGCTCCAGCCCGACAGACTGCCTCGCCCACCTCATGGCGCCAGGTGTCGACACTGATGGTCAGCAGCGGGTGACGCTCGCGCACGGCGGCGACGAAGTCAACCGTGCGGTGCAGCTCCTCGCCCAGATCGACATCCTCGCCTGGGCCCGCTTTGACCCCCCCGATGTCGACGATCTCTGCCCCGGCGTCCACCGCAGCGTCAACGGCGACCAGGGCGCTGTCGTCGGCGAATGTGCGTCCGGCGTCGTAGAAAGAGTCGGGAGTCCGGTTGATGATGGCCATGACGACCCGGTCGTCCGCGGAGAACGCACGCTGGCCCAGGTGCAGGGTGGACGGTGACACGACGCTCCAGGATGTGGTCGCCGGACTCGTTCCGGCGTGGGACCATCGTGACGCATCCGAGGAGGCAGGTCGCATGATGTGGGTTCTTTGGCTGGTCGTGGTCACCGCGATCTTGCTCACCGTTGTGCTGTTCGCACTGGGGCGCGGGGATGGGCTGGTTGACGAAGAGCCGGACGACGTCGTCGTGCGGCTGCCCGAGGAGCGCAGCATGGTCGCTTCTGACATCGAGACCCTGCGTCTGCCCCTGGCAGTCAGGGGCTACCAGATGGCTGCTGTCGACGAGGTGCTCGACCGACTCGCGGTCGAGCTCGCCCTGCGAGATGCTCAGATACGCCAGCTCGAGACACGTCAAGACCCACCAACGGAGGCCTGAGTGCCAGGGCACATCGCGGTCGACGTCATCGTCGACGCTCCACCGCAACTGGTCTGGGAGGCCGTCACGGACTGGGCACGTCAGTCCGAGTGGATGCTCGGAACCACGGTGCGGGCCACCGACCGCGACGGGGTGGGTGTTGGGGGAGGCATCGAGGCATTCACTGGTGTCGGTCGTGCAGGCTTCCTCGACACCATGGTCATCACCGAGTGGGACCCCCCTCGCCGGTGCGTTGTGCGTCACACGGGGGACGTCGTCAAAGGTTTGGGGATCTTCGAGGTTGTGGCTCTTCCGGAAGGGCGTTCCCGCTTTGTCTGGGCAGAAGAGCTCGACCTGCCGCTGGGTGTTCTGGGCCGCCTGGGCTGGCCCCTCATCCGACCAGGTTTCGCCTGGGGGGTGCGGCACAGTCTCGTGAAGCTGGCCCGAGAGGTCGAGGCCGCGCACAGAGCGTCCTAGCGGGCTGTACCGGGGCGGGCGCAGCGCGTGACCGGCCGTGCGGAATAATGATCGGGCATTGTACGAAGGGTTGTACGTACCGAAGCCTCGGTCACGTTGCCTTCTGGAAAGGGGATGCCCATGGCGGCCATGAAGCCGCGCACCGGCGACGGTCCACTCGAGGTGACCAAAGAAGGTCGCGGCATCGTTATGCGCGTGCCGCTCGAGGGTGGCGGTCGGCTCGTCGTCGAGCTCAACGCCGAAGAGGCCAAAGACCTTGGCAGCCAACTCGTCGACGTGGTGGGCTGAGGCCGATGTTCGGTCTCGCAGTCCGGTGGTCGCTCAAGGACGCGCCTCCGGGGGTTGCCGGGCAACTGCGAGACTATGTCGTGCGGTCCTCGTTGGACCGGTTCTCCGGGATGGAAGGACTCCACGCGAAGACCTGGCGGATGATCGACGGCGAGTGGTTCGAGGGAACCTATATCTTCGCCACTCGCGAGGATCGCGACCAGTTCCTGGCTGGCTTCATGCCGGGTGAGGCCACGGCCCCCGGCAGCATGATGATCGGGTCGCCCCCGGTGGCCTACGAACCCTTCGAGGTCGTGGCCATCGCCGAGGGGGGCGCCGGCTTTGTCTCCGGTGCCGGGCCCGGCACCGCCTGAGCAGACTGGCTCAGGCTTCGATCTTCTGCACTATCAGCAGGCCGTCGCCTACCGGCAGCAACAGGGGGCGAATCCGCTCGTCCTCACTCGTCTCGTTGACCAGCGTGCGGACGGCGATCGTCTCGGGGTCGCGCTGGGCCGGATCGGCCACCCGGTCGCCGAGCAGGGCATCGTCGAAGACGGCAAGCCCGCCCGGTCGCAGCAGCCGCAACGCCTCGTCGAGGTACCGGGTCGACTCTTGTGGGTTGGCGTCGAAGAACACCAGGTCGTAGGCGGCGTCGGCGAGCCGCGAGAGGACGTCGAGGGGGGCACCGGTAATCAGCCGCACTCGTTGGGTGGGAACACCGGCCTCGGCGAACGTCTGGCGCGCGGCCCGCGTGTTCTCGGCCTCGTCGTCAACCGTCGTCAGCACGCCGTCGGATGCCATGCCACGCAGTAGCCAGAGCCCGGACACGCCGGCCCCGGTTCCGACCTCGGCGACCGCTCGGGCATCGATCAGCTGGGCGAGCCAGTGCAGTGTGGCTCCGGTGGCCGGTGAAACCGACGCCACCCCGATCTCTTCGCCCCGTTGGCGCGCTTGGTCGAGCAGGTCGTCCTCGGGCCGGTAGGCGTCGACAAAGAGTCGGCTGGCACCTGGTTCGTCGGTACTGATGGTCGGCCTCCCTCGCGCTCGCTGCTGGCCCGCATCCCGCGTTGCGCCGACCCTATCTCTGTGTGGCTGGCTCTCATGACGTCCCCAGCCGCAGAGCTCTCGACCACCGCGTAGCGTGCTCCTGTGAGCATGCCCACGCGCTACGTCTACCGCACTGAGCCAACGGGTCGCCCGCCCTTGGTGATCCTCGTGGTGGTTGCACTGACGGTCGGCCTGGTGGGGGGAGCCGCTGCGGCAGCTGCCGTGCTGTGGGCCGACGGCCGGACAGACGCGATACCCGGAGTGGTACTGCCGGTGGTGCCCGCGGACGACGAGCCACCGACGGGCGTAGCCGCGATCGCAGCGGCGCTCCTGCCCACGGTGGTGTCTCTGGAGGTACGGGGATCAGGGCAGGGTGCCACAGGCTCAGGGGTCGTGGTGCGACCCGACGGATACATCGTCACCAACAGCCACGTCGTGTCCGGTGCCGCAGGCGGTGGCACCATCAGCGTGACCTTCAGCGACGGCGCACAGGTTCCGGCCCGCATCGTCGGGCGGTCACCGACCTACGATCTCGCGGTGGTCAGAGTTGACCGCGAGAACCTCCCGACCGCCCCACTCGGCGACTCAGACCGGCTCCGCGTCGGCGACCCGGTGGTTGCGGTGGGCTCACCGCTGGGGCTGAGCGGGACGGTGACGACCGGCATCGTGAGCGCGCTGGACCGCCCGGTCACCACCTCGGACGACGGCCAGGCCTCGTACATCAGCGCCATCCAGACCGACGCCGCGATCAACCCGGGCAACTCAGGGGGGCCGCTCGTCGACGGGCGCGGGCGGGTGGTCGGGATCACGAGCGCCATCGCCACCGTGGGCAACGGCCGGGCAGGCGGCAACATCGGCCTGGGGTTTGCCATCCCGGTCAACCAGGCCCGGCGAGTGGCCGAGCAGCTGATCGAGACGGGAGAGGCTGAGTACCCCGTGGTCGGCGTGCTCCTCGACCTGACCTACCCGGGGCCTGGGGCGCAGGTGCAGCGGCCCGGTGCGCCAGGAGAGGCCGTCACCCCTGGTGGGGCGGCCGACGTGGCTGGCGTCGAGGCGGGCGACCGCATCCTGGCGGTCGACGGTGAACCGGTCGAGACCTACGAGGAGTTCGTGGTCCTGATCAGGAGTCTTCGCCCCGGCGACGAGATCGAACTGCTGGTCCAGCGAGGTAACAAGAAGCTCACGTTGGACCTGACTCTGGGAGCAACGGTCGGCTGACCGGCGATCTGGCCTACTCTGGACGAGTGTTCGACATCAACGTGTGGGAGATCATCGCCATCGCGGTCCTTGCGCTGTTGATCTTCGGTCCCGACAAGCTGCCTGGTCTGGCGTCTGATGCAGCCCGCTTGCTGCGCGAGGTCCGGAAGATGGCGACCGGAGCCCAGCAGGATCTGAAGGATTCGCTCGGTCCCGAGCTCGGCGACATGAACCTCAGTGATCTTGACCCCAGGGCGTTCGTCAAGCGCAATCTCTTCGACCCCATCGATGGCGAGGTCAACGACCTCAAGAAGACCTTCGACGGCGCGGACGACGACACGACCGACGGGAAGTCGTCGCCACCACCGCGCTACGACTCAGACACCACCTGAGACTGGCTAGCCCCTGTTCGGGGTGAGCGAGAGCGACTTGCCCAAGAGCCCGCGCTCGCGGTGACCGAGGCGCTGCGCGATCTGACGTAACGTCACCGCCGCTGGGGCGTCCGGGTCGGTCAGCACGAGGGGTGACCCGTTGTCTCCGCCTTCACGCAGCCGGACGTCGATCGGTACGGCCCCGAGCAGGGGGACGTCGGCTCCGAGTGATCGGGTCAGCCCCGATGCCACCTGTGCGCCGCCGCCAGATCCGAAGACCTCGACGCGTTCGTCGCAGTGCGGGCAGGGCAGCCACGCCATGTTCTCGATGACTCCGGCAACACGTTGATGAGTTTGGAGGGCGATGGTTCCGGCCCGCTCGGCCACCTCTGCCGCCGCCTGTTGTGGTGTGGTGACCACGAGCAGCTCCGCTGTCGGCACAAGTTGCGCAACCGAGATGGCGATGTCTCCGGTACCGGGGGGTAGGTCCATGAGCAGGACGTCGAGATCTCCCCACCAGACGTCGGCCAGGAACTGCTGCAGTGCCCGGTGCAGCATCGGGCCTCGCCAGACCACCGGGGTGTTTCCTGCGGTGAACATGCCGATGGAGATGACCTTCACCCCGTGCGACTGCGGCGGCATGATGAGGCCATCGACTTGAGTCGGTCTCCCGTCCACACCGAGCATCCGAGGAATCGAGTGCCCGTAGATGTCGGCATCGACGACGCCCACCATCAGACCGTCGGCCGCCATGGCGGCAGCCAAGTTGACGGTGACCGATGACTTGCCGACCCCGCCCTTGCCGGATGCCACGGCGAAGACCCGGGTGAGGGAGTCTGCCCTGGCGAACGGGATCTCTCGTTGAGCCTCGCCACCGCGCAGCTTGGCGGTCATGGCCTGACGCTGTTCGTCGCTCATGACGTCGAGGACGACGGAGACGCCCGTGACCTCGGGGACGGCTGCGACCGCATTGGTGACGTCGGTGGTGATGCGGTCTCTCATGGGACAGCCGGCCACCGTGAGGTAGACCTCGACCGCTACTGCGCCGGCTGAGTCGACGTCAACGGACTTGACCATGCCGAGGTCAGTGATCGGCTGGTGGATCTCAGGGTCTTTGACCGTAGCGAGGGCGGCATGGACGGCATCAAGGTCAACAGGCATGGGTCGATGCTACGTGCGGGTCCTCAGGGTCGCTCGGGGGCGTCCACCTGGGTCACTCGCAGAACTTCTTCGAACGTGGTGCGCCCAGCAGCGGCGTGCTGAAGTGCTGCGTCCCGTAGCCGGACGAAGTCATCGCCTGCGGTCAGCAGGGTGTCCTCGGTGGGCTCGTGCGCGAAGGCCCGGCGGAGGGCGGCGGATACCGGCAGCACCTCGAAGGCACCCAGTCGGCCGCGGTATCCGGTCCCGCCGCACTTCACGCACCCCGCGCCGCTGCGTGGTGCAGCCTGCGTCAGGGTTCCCAGATCGACCGAAAGAGCAGCCAGGATTTCATCCGTGGGGACGTATGCCTCGCTGCATTCCTCGCACACGCGCCGTAACAGTCGCTGGGCAACCACCAGGTTGAGCGAGGAAGCCACCAGATACGGCGCAATGTCCATGTCGACCAGCCGCGTCAAGGCTTGTGCGGCCCCATTGGTGTGAACGGTGCTGAGGACGAGGTGTCCGGTCAGCGAGGCGCGGAGGGCAAGCTCTGCTGTCTCCTTGTCGCGTATCTCACCCACCAGCACGACATCGGGATCCTGACGCAGGATGGCGCGCAGTCCGGTGGCGAAGGTCATGCCGCTCCGCACGTTCACATTCACCTGGGTGATGCCAGGGAGCTGGATCTCCACCGGGTCCTCGAGCGTGACCACGTTTCGTTCCGGCGTGATGACGCGGTTGATCGCGGCGTACAACGTGTTGGTCTTGCCGGAGCCGGTGGGCCCGGTGATCAAGATGAGACCCTGGGAGACCTGCAGAGAGCGTCTGAGGGTGGCCAGCTGCTCCGGCAGGAGTCCGAGCGTGTCGAGCTCCTGGACGTGCTCGCTCGTGGTCAGGAGCCGGATCACGACCTTCTCGCCGTGGAGAGCGGGCAGCGTGCTGACGCGGGCATCAACGGTCGTGCCGTCCACGCTGATCCTCGTGCGGCCATCTTGGGGAACCCGACGCTCGGAGATGTCGAGTCCGGAAATGATCTTCAGCCTGCTGATCATGCTGGGACCGGCATTGCGTGGCACCGTCATCATGTCGCGGAGCAGACCGTCGATCCGATACCTGATCCGAACGGCCTCGCGCTGCGGTTCCACGTGGATGTCGCTGGCGCCGGCTCGGACCGCGTCACCCAGAAGCGCATCGAGCAGGCGAACTGTCGGCGTCTGGTCGGTGTCGTTGTTCTCCTCGGCGCCCTCGTCGTACTCGATAGCGAGCAGCTGGACGGCATCGGCGGCGTCGTCGCCGATCGACCACACGCGCTTTATCTGCGCGGCGATCTGTGAAGGTGTCGCGACGACAACGTGCAGTGATCGCTCGCGTGTGTGGATGCGGATGTCGTCCAGCGCCAGAACGTTGGTTGGATCCGAGGCCGCGACCCGCAGCCCCGTTGCCTCACGTGCGAGGACGATCAAGCCGAATCGCTCGGCCATCGCACGAGGGATGAGCTGGGCGACCGTCGGGTCGACGGGCTCGGTCGACAGATCAACGACGTCGAGAGCCAAGAGGTCGCCGAGGGCCTCGGCCACCTGTTCCTCGCTCCCCATCCCACGCGTCACCACGAGCTGTCCGAGGCGCAGTCGACCCGTCCCCTCGTGTGGCGTGAGCGTCGCCTGCTCGGCGAGCAGCTCGTCGAGCTGGATCTCGTCGATGATGTCGTGGCTCACCAGGACCTCGCCGAGGCGCCGGCGCATCGTACGTTCGTGACGTGGGGTGACGTGTGGCGCTCTCGGTGCCGTGGCGATGGGGTCGACGACGGCCTTGCGGCCGGCCGACAGCGGGGACTTCACCCACTAGTTGTCGGCTGCTGCTCGCCCCGGCTGGAGCCGGCCAGTGGCACGGCGTACGGTGGCGTGATCACCGCGGGAGCCCACCTGGGCTGAGAGGGCGGCCAGCACCATCTGGCTGCCGACCGCCTGAACCTGACCGGGTCATGCCGGCGTAGGGAGAGTGCGATGTCGTCGCCCAGTGACGTGCAGCCCGCAACCGGAGGCCGCCCCGAGGCGCCCCTGACCTTGAGTCTGACGCCTCCACAGCCCCTGGGGTGGTGGGACCAGACGGTTCTCTGGTTCAACCTCGGGGTCAGTCTGACCGGGCCGGTCACGGCGCTGTTTGTCCTGTCGCCATTCGACGACGGAACCAAGATGTCGCTGGCCGCGGCTTTCACCGCGACGGTCCTCGGTGCGATTCTCGGGGCGTTCCTGCTGGGGGCGGCCTCGGTGCCCGGCGCCAAGACAGGGGCGCCCAGCATGGTGCTGCTCCGCGGCCTCTTCGGGCGCCGGGGGTCGATCGTCCCCACCACCTTGAACATCGCTCAGAATGTCGGCTGGGGGACCATCGAGATCATTGTGATAGCGA
Source organism: Actinomycetes bacterium (assembly GCA_024644435.1). Taxonomy (GTDB): domain Bacteria; phylum Actinomycetota; class Actinomycetes; order JAHEKZ01; family JAHEKZ01; genus JAHEKZ01. The sequence goes on from JAHEKZ010000041.1 coordinate 8,605, forward strand.
CCGCGGCAACAGCGCTCACCGGTGATGCGTGGAGGCCACTGTGGGTGGTCCTCGCCGGTGTCGGCGCGACAGCGATGGCCGTGCGACCGCTCGGGTCTGTGCGCTGGCTGCGCAAGGTGGTCGTGTGGTTCGTCCTGGCGGCGACCGTCTACCTCTTCGCCCAGCTGCTGAGCGAACCCCTGCCGGGGTTCACGGAGGGTGGTTGGACGGGCTTCGGCTGGGCCACCGATGTGGTCATCGCAGTGTGTGTGTCCTACGCGCTGCTGATCGGGGACTACAGCCGACACTCGGCGAGTGCGCGGGCGTCGTTCCTGGGAGCGTGGATCGGGTACGGGCTGGCCGCCATCCTTTACATCTCGTTGGGAATCGTGGCGTATGCCACGGTGGTCGACCTCGACGGCGACGTCATCGCCGGGCTGCTCGCCGTGCCTGCCGGCGCTCTGGCCCTTCTGATCCTGGCCGTTGACGAGGTGGACGAAGCGTTCGCCAACGTGTACTCCACGACGATGTCGGTGCACAACATCGCTCCACGTTGGGACCGCCGATGGGTCTCGGTGGGCGTTGGTGCGCTGGCGACGTCGCTGGCGTTGGTCATCGACCTCCGCGGATACCAGTCATTCCTCTTCTTGATCGGCTCCATCTTCGTGCCGCTGGTCGCTGTGATGATTACGGACTGGTTCGTGGTGTCGCGCGGTCGGTGGGACCTGTCGGACACGGCGCCGTTGCGCCCGGCGATGCTCGGGGCGTGGTTGACGGGCTTCGTCGCGTACCAGATGGTGAATCCCGGTTCGGTCAGCGGGTGGAACGATCTCTGGGTCTGGGTGCAGGGGCTGATCTCGTTCACGCCGCCTACGTGGCTGGCGGCTTCGTGGTTCGCACTGGCGGTCGGCGCCCTGGCCACCGTCTTTTTCGGCAGTCTTGAGCGGGCCCGACGAGTGGAGAACCCGCTAGCCGCCTGAAGGGTTGTCTGTCTGCGGAGTGTTCGCCCGCTCATCGAGCTCGTCCAGCAGGTCGCGCAGCTGGTCCCTGACGAAGTCTCGGGTCGCCACCTCGTTCACGGCGAGCCGCAGCGACGAGACCTCGCGGGTGATGAAGTCGTCGTCGGCGATGATTCGGTCGATGCGTGCCCGGTCTTCCCAGTACTGGACGCGGTCGCGATCTGTCTGGCGGTTCTGCGACAGGAGGATCAGCGGTGCAGCGTACGACGCTTGCAGAGACAGCATGAGAGTCAGCCCGATGAACGGCCACTCGTCGAAGGTCAGGTCGGCCGGGGCCAGCAGGTTCCAGAGCATCCAGGTCGCGACGAATACCGACATCCAGAAGATGAACCGCCACGACCCGATGAACCTGCTGATCTTCTCGGACAGCTTGCCGAAGGTCTCCGGGTCGTACGGTGAGCGAACACCCCGGCGCGGGCCACGGGGCTGGTCAAGCCGGCTTCGCCTCAGCTCACGCGCCATCGCTCCTCCTGGCTGCGGCTAAGGGCGCCTCGCTGCGCCAGTTGTCGGGCAGCATGTGGTCGATGACGTCGTCGACCGTCACTGCGCCGAGAAGTCGGTCGTTGTCGTCGACCACGGGGATCGCGACCAAGTTGTACGACGCCAGGACGTTGGTCACCTCGTGCAGCGTCGACTCCGGGGCGACCGGCTCCATCTCTGAGTCAACCGCCTCGGTGACCAGGGCGCTCGGCGTCTCGCGCAGCAGGCGTTGGATGTGCACTGACCCCAGATACCGGCCCGTGGGGACCTCGAGAGGTGGCCGACAGACGTACACCTGGGCAGCCAGCGCCGGTGGCAGGTCGGCGTTGCGGACCCGGGCGAGCGCTTCGGCGACGGTGGAGTCGGGGGCGAGAATGACCGGTTCTGACGTCATCATGCCGCCGGCGGTGTTCTCGTCGTACTCGAGGAGCATCCGGACGTCCTCTGCGTCCTTGGGCTCCATCAGCTCGAGCAGGCGCGCGCGTGTGTCTTCGGCGATCTCCTTCAGAATGTCAGCGGCGTCGTCGGGGTCCATGTCCTCCAGGACGTCGGCGGCTCGCTCGTCGTCCAGACCCGTGAGGATGGCGACCGAGTCGGCCTCCATCATCTCGCCGAGGACGTCGGCCAGGCGTTCGTCACCGAGCGCCGCGATCACGTCGCGTCGGCGCTTCTCGCTGAGTTCCTGCAGTGCGTGAGCAAGATCAGCCGGGCGAAGCTTCTCGTACGACTCCAGCAGCCGGGCGGTGCCCTGCTCTGCTGAGTCGAGTGAGAGCCCGGTGATCTCGTTCCAGTCGGCGACGAACTGCTCGCCCCGGCGTCGCAGCGTCTTGCCCTTGCGTTGGACGTAGACCTTGGCGACCTCCCAGTCACGGGTGCGCAGCTGCTCGATCCCGACGTCGAGGAGTGTGACGGTCGTATGGTCGTCGACCAAGGTCACGGGTGAGTCGAGCAGCTCACCGACCACCATGAGCTCGCCCGGGCGCTGCTCGAACCTTCGCAGGTTCAGGAGCCCGCTCACGACGACGCCGCCGGCGTCGATCGACGTGACGCGGGTCATGGGCACGAAGATCCGGCGTCGCGGCTGCACCTCGAGCACCAGACCAATGATGCGGGGAGGGCGGGGGGCAGCTCTGAGGGTCGCGACGACGTCTCGAACCTTGCCGAGCTGGTCACCGCTCGGATCGAAGACAGGCACCCCGGTTAGCCGGGCGATGAAGACTCGGGTGGGGGCGCTCACACGCAGAGGCTACCGGCGGAGTCGCTGCTAGCGTCCGATGCACCTGACCCAAGGAGATGTCGTGTCCGATGCTGCCTCCCTGCCGTACGTGGTTCTCGATGTATTCACCGATCGGCCTTACGCGGGAAACCCGCTAGCGGTGGTGATGGGAGCCGAAGGCCTGTCCGGTGACCAGATGCTGCAGATCACCCGCGAGTTCAACCTGTCCGAGACCGCCTTCCCTCTCCGCCCCACCTCAGATGAGAGGTCAGCTGGGGCCGACTACGTGCTGCGGATCTTCACGCCTGGTTCTGAGCTGCCCTTCGCCGGCCACCCCTCCGTGGGTTCGGCCTGGTGGCTGGCCCAGTCGGGCCAGATCCCGTTCGGTGTGGTGGGACAGCTCTGTGGTGAGGGCCTGCTGCCGATCGAGGTGACCCCCCTCGGCGCCACGTTGACCGGCGGGACAGCATCGGTCTCGGCGCCGCAGGGTGCCGAGCGCTCGCTGGCCGCTGTGGGACTGACCAGTGCCGACCTTGCCGAGCCGAAGATGTGGATCGCCAGCACAGGGCTCGCCTTTGCCTACGTCTTCGTCTCGGCTGATGCCCTCGCCCGATGCCGACCCGACGTGACCGTGCTGCGTGAGGAGTTCTCCTACCCACAGCCGGCCACGGGCGTCTGCCTCGTGTCGTGGGACGCCGCGCACCGCCACGCTCGGGTGCGGATGTTTGCCGGCGACATCGGTTCCCCTGAGGACCCCGCCACCGGCTCGGCGGCGCTGGGGCTCGGTGCGTTGCTCGTCGCCCGCGGAGAGTTCGGTGACGGCACGCACGAGGTGACGATCGAGCAGGGCGTCGAGATGGGTCGTCCTTCGTGGCTGACGGTCACCTGTGATGTTGTGGACGGTGAGGTCGACAGGCTGCGGGTGACAGGCGGCGCGGTGAAGGTGGCAGAGGGCCAGATCACTGTGCCCAGCTGCTGAGCTCAGCGCCTTCGACGCCGTTTGGTGGCTTTACCCGCGTGAAAGGGCATCCGGGTCCGGGTGGTCGCCTCAGCGACGGCAACGGCGGCCCGGTGTGATTCGTCGGACATGGCGCCTGGCTGCTCGGTCACCTCGGCCGTGGGTCGGAGCAGCCAGAGTGTGCTCTCCCGGGCCCAGCGCTCCGGCTGAGCATCTCCGTCCGGCGGGTTCAGCCGCTTGGGGTGCAGCGCGGCCGCCGATGCCGCCCACGACTCCGTTCCGGGCTCCAGGCGCGCGGCAACGGCCTGCACGGACAGCTGTCGGGCTCGGTTCTCTTTGCTGCGGAGGATCACCTCCAGGTAGCCGCCGTCGGCCAGCCCCGGGTCGCGCTGTTCGATGCCTCCGACGACAACAGCGATGGCGTCGTCGTGCCAGATGTTCCACAGCGCCTGAACTGGCCGGCCGGGGACAGCAACCCACACCAAGTCCGACTTGTTGGCCAGCTCGGCGACCAGAGCCCGAAGGTTCTCGGCGTCGAGCTCCGAGCCGGTCTCTGAACCAGGGGTCATAGATGCAGCCTGCCATACGAGTGCGCGGCCGTCGGGGTGCCGACTGCTTCGCGCACGCCGGCGCTAGGCTCGAACGTCAGCGCCTACCGGTACGTCCGGCGGCGACCTCACGATCGGAGAAGGTCGATGGCAGAACGTGTTCTTCGTCCCCGCCGCTCCAACCTCGCGGTGCCCGGTAGCAGCCCCAAGATGCTCGAGAAAGCCAAGGGCCTACCTGCCGACCAGGTGTTTCTCGACATCGAAGATGCGGTTGCCCCGCTGGCCAAGCCGGAAGCGCGCAAGAACATCGTGGCCGCCCTCAACGAGGGGGGATACGGCGACAAGGTGCGAACTGTCCGGGTCAACGACTTCACCACTGAGTGGACCTACCGCGATGTGATCGAGGTCGTCGAAGGGGCTGGCGCGAACCTCGACTGCATCATGCTCCCGAAGGTGCAGACCCCGGAGCAGGTCGTGACACTGGACACGCTGCTGACCCAGATCGAGAAGGCCAACGGGCTCGAGGTGGGCCGGCTCGGCATCGAGGCTCAGATCGAGAACGCGTTGGGGCTCATCAATGTCGACGCGATCGCGGCCGCGAGCCCTCGGGTCGAGACGATCATCTTTGGGCCGGCCGACTTCATGGCCAGCATCAACATGCGCACGCTCGTGGTGGGAGAGCAGCCGGACGGCTACACCGAGGGCGATGCCTACCACTACATCCTGATGCGGATTCTGATGGCGGCCCGCGCCCATGACAAGCAGGCGATCGACGGACCGTACCTGCAGATTCGCGATGTCGAGGGGTACCGGCGGGTTGCCGACCGGGCAGCGGCTCTTGGGTTCGACGGCAAGTGGGTCCTGCACCCGGGTCAGGTAGAGGCGGCGAACGAGGTCTTCTCCCCGAAGCAGGACGACTTCGACCACGCTGAGCTGATTCTCGACGCGTACTCCTACTACACCTCAGAGGCCGGCGGGAAGCTCGGCGCCGTCATGATCGGCAGCGAGATGATCGACGAGGCGTCCAACAAGATGGCCTTGGTGATTAGTGGCAAAGGTCGAGCTGCTGGCATGAAGCGCACGATGTGGTTTGACCCTGAAAGTGATGACGCCCGCACGACAACCAATCCGAAAGGCACCTGATGTCGCTGTTCTCGCTGGACGGAAGAGTGGCCCTCGTGACCGGGGCAGGGAGCCCGGGCGGGATCGGTTTCGCCTGTGCCCGCGCACTACGCGAGGCGGGTGCGACGGTAGCGGTGGCGGCAACGTCCGACCGAATCCACGAGCGTGCTGCCGAACTGGGCGGTGGGTCGCGGGGGTTCATCGCTGATCTCACCGATCCGGTACAGGTCGAGCGTCTCGTTGCCGAGGTTGAGGGGGCTTTCGGGCCGATCGACCTCCTTGTCAACAACGCTGGCATGACCAGCGTCACGGACGAAGAGGCCTGGCTGTCGATCAGCGAGATGACCCACGAGCAGTGGCGCAGCGGGATCTCGCGCAATCTCGACACCGCCTTTCTTGTTACGCGCGCTGTGATGCCGGGAATGATGGCGCGCGGCTTCGGTCGCATCGTCAACGTCACGTCGACATCCGGAACCACGTGCGCGATGCCGAACGAGGCGTCGTACGTGGCCGGCAAGGGTGGCATGCGTGGGCTCACGCTCGCAGTGGCGGTTGAGACGGCAACGTCCGGAGTCACCTGCAATGCGGTAGCGCCAGGCTGGATCCGGACCCCGTCGTCACTCTCACAAGAACTCGAGTACGGCGAGCGGACGCCGATGCAGCGGCTGGGAGAGCCGGCCGAGATTGCCGCTGGCGTGGCGTTCTTCTGCACGCCGGCGGCCTCCTACATCACCGGCCAGACGCTGGTCGTCGACGGCGGTAACTCGATTCGCGAGGCCAATCCCGCCTAGCGAGCGACAGCTCGTACTACGTCGTGGTGGCTCGGAGCACTCAGACGTGCTCTGCTGATGGCTGGAGCACGTCTCGTGCGTTGAGCTCGTCGTACGTCTCACGGCGCACGACGAGTCTGGTCGCGCCATCGCGAACGAAGACGATGGGCGGCCGCAGCGCTCCGTTGTAGTTGCTCAGCAGCGTGTAGCTGTATGCGCCGGTCATCGGCATGGCGACCACATCGCCGATCCGTGGTGCAGCGAGCGGTAGGTCGGATGCGAAGAGGTCTCCCGATTCGCACTGCCGGCCGACGAGCTCGACGCGATCATCGCCTCCAGGACGAGCGGCCAGAGTGGCGTCCATGTCGGTTCCGACATACGTCGAGGCCTCGAGGTTGTCGGCGATGCCACCGTCAACTGCCACGAACGTCGGGTCTCCATGCTTCACAGTGGTAACGCGGTACAGCGTGACGGCTGCCTGGGCCACGAGCGATCGTCCTGGTTCAATCCAGAGCTCCGCTCGATCGGGCAGGTGCGAGGAGGCAGCGTCGGCGATGGCATCAAGGTACTCGTCGACTGAGGGCGCGTCGTCGCTGCGCTGGTATCTGACCCCGAGCCCACCACCTACGTCGTAGACGTCGAATTCCCCGAGCTCGGCAACCGCATCGACCGCTTCAGCGAATGCGTCGACGGTGAGGATCTGCGAGCCGATATGAAGGTGGATTCCGCGGACGTCGAATCGGGTGCTCCCCTGCATGTGGGAGATCGCCCGTCTGGCTTCTTCCAGAGGCAAGCCGAACTTCGAACCGTGGTGGCCGGTCGCTATCGCCGCCATCGTGGGGGCGTCCACCCCTGGGATCACGCGCAGGAGTACCGGCTGTTGTGCGCCCGACAGCGATTCCAGCCGCGTGATGTCGTCCCAGTTGTCGACGACGATCGTGCCGACGCCCGTCTCGACTGCGAGGGCAAGTTCTGCGTCGGTCTTGGCGTTGCCGTGCAGGACGAGGCGATCAGGTCGGACGCCCGCCTTCACGGCGGTGATGAGCTCACCGGCTCCGGCCACATCGATGTGAAGGCCCTCCTCGGCCATCACGCGGTAGACGGCGGTACAGGGAAAGGACTTGGAGGCGAAGGCGACGCTCGACCCGGGTCTTCTGCGAGCCAGGCCGTCGGCGAACTCTCTGGCTCGCGTGCGGAGTGCCGTTTCGTCCACCACCTGGACCGGCGTACCGAACTCGTCAGCTAGCGCGGAGAGCGGGACACCACTGACAGCGAGAGACCCATCGGCACTGATGGTGGTGGTTGAGGGGAAGAGCGACAGCAGGTCTGGATCGATGGTCATGTGTCGATCCCGACGACAGCGTCCGCAGGAGGAGTTCCGCCGACCAGCCACGTCATCAGGTCTTCCGCTCTGTTGACCAGCTCGAGGTGTCCTCCGGACATGGCGACAGTCAATGCCCCGGGAACATGGGCCGACAGCCACCGGCCATGCGCGGCCGGCACGAGCGTGTCATCTGTGCCGTACCAGACCATGGCAGGGGTGGTGAGTGATGCGAGCTCGAATCCCCAGTCCTTGACGAAGACCAAGTCGTCATCGACCCACCCATCGACCCCGGTGCGGTACGCCTCCTCCATCAACCGCTGCATCCGGAGCGCGTACTCGGGGTGTTGCAGGATCGTGCGGTCGCCTGAGGACAACTCGTACTCGTCGCCGAGGGGATTGGTGGGATCGTCCGCGACGCGTTCGAGGTCTCTGGCGGCCAGCGGTTCGAGTTTGGAACGCAGCAGGGCTTCACCCTGCAGTGCCCAGGTGAACTCATCGACGTTTCCTTGCGTCATCCCCGCGACCCACGCGTCTTGAGGGAGTCCGGCATCTCCGAGCGGCGCCACCCCCACGACGCACGCGGCCCGAGTGACCCGGTCGGGCAGCTGGGCCGCTACGGCGAGGCAGTGTGGTCCACCGCCTGAGCCCCCTGTCACAGCGAACTGGTCGATGCCGAAGGAATCGACGATTGCTGCCACGTCGTGTGCGGCATCTGAGACCTTGCGCCCTGGTCGCCGGCTCGACAGGCCGTAGCCCGGCCGGTCGAAAGTGATCGCCCTGACGCCGAGACGCTCGTAGAGGTCAGGCTTGCCCGGCGGCGGACCGCCGTACCGGGACCCGGGGGTGCCGTGGATGCTCACGACGGGGAAACCGTCGGTGGGCCCGTACTCCGCGACACCGAGCGTGAAGCCGTCGGCGGTGAGCACCGTGCTCTGCCTCGCGTTGGGGTCGGGAAGAGAGGCTCCACCACTGACCCAGGGCTGATCGCTCATGCGGGGGAGCGTACTCGGCGACGCGATGGCCTTGGATACGATCGGAATTCGACGGCAGGCGTCCCCGCCGCCGTACGTGAGCAAAGGAGCGCGGCATGGGCCGTCTCGCCCAGACCGAAGGCCTTACTGAGGTCCAGCAAGAGATCCTCGCCGCGGTGCGCGAGTTCGTCGACAACGAGATCATCCCGGTCGCCAACACGCTCGAGCACGCCGACGAGTACCCCACGAAGATCGTTGAGCAGATGCAGGAGATGGGCATCTTCGGCCTCATGATCCCCGAGGAGTACGGCGGTATCGGCGAGTCGCTGCTCACGTATGCGCTCGTCGTCGAAGAGATCGCACGTGGCTGGATGAGTGTCAGCGGCATCATCAACACCCACTTCATCGTGGCCTACATGTTGCTTCAGCACGGAACTGACGACCAGAAGCAGCGGTACCTGCCTCGGATGGCGACCGGCGAGGTGCGAGGTGCGTTCTCGATGTCCGAGCCCGGTTGTGGTTCGGACGTGGCGGCGATCACGGCACGTGCCACCAAGCGCGAGGACGGGTCGTTCGTTCTCGATGGTCAGAAGATGTGGTTGACCAATGGCGGAACGTCCACGCTGGTTGCCGTCCTGATGAAGACCGACGAAGGCGCCGACAGCGTCTATCGCAACATGACCACGTTCCTCATAGAGAAGGAGCCGGGGTTCGGCGAGGTCAGGCCCGGTCTGACGATCCCCGGCAAGATCGACAAGATGGGCTACAAGGGTGTGGACACCACCGAGCTGGTCATGGATGGGCTCGAGCTGTCAGCCGACGACGTTCTTGGTGGCGATACCGGACGCGGTTTCTACCAGATGATGGACGGTGTCGAGGTCGGACGCGTCAATGTCGCGGCGCGCGCGTGCGGGCTCGCCCAGCGTGCCTTCGAGCTCGGCATCGACTACGCGCAGCAGCGAGAGACGTTCGGAAAGCAGATCGCGCAGCATCAGGCGGTGATGTTCCGGCTCGCCGACATGGCCACCAAGGTCGAGTCCGCTCACCAGATGATGATCATGGCGGCCCGGAAGAAGGACTCGGGCGAGCGGAACGATCTCGAGGCCGGCATGGCCAAGTACCTGGCGAGCGAGCACTGCCGCGACGTGGTCGAGGATTCGTTCCGCATCCACGGTGGCTACGGGTACTCCAAGGAGTACGAGATCGAGCGCCTCTACCGTGAGGCGCCGATGCTGCTGATCGGGGAGGGGACGGCCGACATTCAGCGCATGATCATCGGCCGGCGTCTGCTCGAGGACTACAAGCGACGCGGCTGAAGGTGGACTGATGACCGAGATCGAGCGCGTAGTTGTTCGTGAGTGCGAGACCTATGAGCAGGCTCAGCACGCCGTCGACTTCCTCTCCGACCGCGAGATCGAGGTGTCGGGAATCCAAATCGTCGGAACTGATCTCCGAATGGTCGAGACCGTTACCGGACGCATGTCGTACGGTCGCGCGGCGGGTGCTGGCATGGTCACGGGGGCGTGGTTCGGGCTCTTGGTCGGCATGCTGCTCGGTTTGTTCGCAAACCCCGATCAGGACCCCAGCTGGACGACGTTGCTGCTGCTTGGCGTCCTGTGGGGTGCGATGTTCGGCATCGTCTACGGCTTGCTTGTGCACGCAGCTACGCGGGGGCGCCGTGACTTCAGCTCTCGCAGCAAGTTCGAGGCGTCGCAGTACCAGGTGACATGTCCGGTCCCCATCGCGGGCAAGGTGCGGCAGACCCTCGCTGAAATGCCTGCCGCCCCCTGAGATCGCCCACTCGTCAGCCCGAACCAGACCGAAGGAGTCACATGCAGTTCGGCCGCTACTACGAAGAGTTCGACGTCGGTGCGACTTACAAGCACTGGCCCGGCAAGACAGTCACTGAGTACGACGACCACCTCTTCTGCCTGCTCACGATGAACCACCACCCGCTACACATGGACGCTCACTATGCCGAGCAGACCACCGACTTCGGCAAGAACGTCGTGGTGGGCAACTACATCTACTCGCTGTTGCTCGGGATGTCGGTGCCCGACGTCAGCGGCAAGGCGATCGCCAACCTTGAGGTCGAGTCGCTCCGTCACGTGGCGCCTACCTTTCATGGGGACACCATCTACGGCGAGACACGAGTGCTCGACAAGGTGGAGTCGAAGTCGAAGGACGACCGAGGCATAGTTCACGTCGAGACGATCGGGTACAACCAGGACGGCACGGTCGTATGCATCTTCCGGCGCAAGGTGATGGTGCCGAAGCGTTCGTACGGTGACGCTCGCGGCGGTGACCAGCCGGGTCGACCTGAGCCGATTGCCCGCGACTGACGGGGCGCCGCCCGCTGCCGACGCTAGATGCTGCAGTCGTTTTCGGCGCTCGGACACCGGAAAGCGCTGCAGCATCCTGCCGGCCACGACGATGTGGCGTCGTCTGCGTCAGATCTCCGGTTCGGAACACGGTGGCCCACTGTGGGGCCGACCGCCGTTTCGCGGAGTGGAACACTAGCCTTGTCGTCGTCCGGACTGCTGGACAACGACACCCCCGTCTTGGACGCTTGTCCAAGGATCAACAATCCCGTACACACCGCAGGTCGTGCGACCCGCACAGCGCGCATGGAAGGCCGAGGACGATGACGCCTGAGGAGATTTTGAAGGGTCTGTTTGATGAGACGTTGGTGGGTAATGCGCCGGCGGTTTTGGATCTGACGAATCAGGGTCTGGGGTTGGGGATGGGCCCGGAGACGTTGTTGT
>JAHEKZ010000042.1:0-14412 GCA_024644435.1 Actinomycetes bacterium
GGGTGTTGGTGGTGCTCCGCGCTGCCTCCGCGGGCGAACGATGCTGGGTGAGCACGAACCACAGCGCCCCGGACGCCCCGGCCAGCTGCTCGTGCACCTCACGCACCTGCGCCGGCGTCCAGCCGTCCACGAGGCCGGCGGACAGGACTCCGGCGGACGCGAGCCGGTCGACCACGTCTCTGGTAACGCCGTCGGCCTCGAGCCGCTGAGCATCGGGAGCGGTGGCCCGCACCACGTCGACCGTTCTGGTCAGTGCCGGCGACAGCACCACACGGCCGTCGGGTCCGATCCTGTCCTCACTCACGGCTCCACCGTACGGTGGAGCCGTGAGTAGTCGTCGGCTCGTCCCTCATCTCGCTGGGCTCGGCACGACGATCTTCGCCGAGATGTCGGCGCTGGCGGTGTCGACCGGCGCGATCAACCTTGGTCAAGGCTTTCCTGACGTCGACGGCCCGCGATCGGTTGCGGACGCCGCCCGCCAGGCAATTCGCGACGGCCGCGGAAACCAGTACCCACCCGGACCCGGCGTCCCCGTGCTACGCCAGGCGATCGCCGCCCACCAGCAGTCGACCTACGGCATCGCACTCGACCCCGACTCCGAGGTTCTCGTCACCGCCGGTGCGACGGAGGCGATAGCCGCCGCGATGCTCGCCTTTGTTGACGAAGGCGACGAGGTGATCGCTCTCGAACCGTTCTACGACTCGTACCGGGCCACGATCACCATGGCGCGCGGCAGGTGCGTACCCGTGCGGCTCGAGCCCCCTGCTTTCCGACTGGACCCGGGTCGACTGCGCGACGCCGTCACCGACCGCACGAAGGTGTTGTTGGTGAACTCACCACACAACCCGACGGGCGCCGTCCTCAGCGAGGCCGAGCTCTCGCTGATCGCCCAGGTGGCGATCGACCACGACCTCATCGTCGTCACGGACGAGGTATACGAGCACCTGGCGTTCGACGAGCCGCACATCCCGATTGCCACGCTCCCCGGTATGGCCGAGCGGACCGTGACGATCTCGAGCATGGGCAAGACGTTCTCGTTCACCGGGTGGAAGGTCGGCTGGGTCAGCGGTCCGGCGTCCCTCGTGGACGCGGTGCGCACGACCAAGCAGTACCTCACGTTCGTCAGCGCGGGGCCGTTCCAGTACGCGGCGGCCCACGCGCTGACCACCGAGATGGGGTGGGTCGAAGACCTTCGCCAGTCCATGGCCCGGCGCCGAGACCTGCTCACCGACGGGCTCACGTCACTGGGACTGGACGCCCACCGCCCCCGAGGCACCTACTTCGTCACGACCGATGTCCGTCCTCTGGGCTGGGACGACGCGCTCGCCTTCTGCCGCGCGCTGCCCGAGCGGGCCGGAGTCGTCGCGGTCCCCTGCTCGGTGTTCTACGAGAGCCCCGGGCCCGGCGAAAGCGCGCTGGTCCGTTGGACGTTCAGCAAGCAGGAGCACGTACTGGAAGACGCCCTGTCACGCCTCGCGGCCGCCGACCTGTCATGACTCAGCGGCCGCCATGGCGCGGTCGCTCAAGAGGCCGATGAAGAGCAGGGGGGACGCCGAGATCAGCGCCGCCACCACAAAGAGCGTGGGCAGGCCGAACGCGGTAGCGACAACGCCACCGAGCAGGGCACCGATCGGCATCGTCCCCCACGCCACCAGTCGATAGGCGCTGTTGACGCGTCCGAGAAGGCGGTCGGGCGTCACCCTTTGGCGCAGCGACACCATGACGACGTTACCCATGACAACTGTCACTCCGCTCAGGGCAAAGGCTGACCCGATCACCCAGGGGTTAGCAGTCATGGCTGGGGTGGCGAGCGCTACTCCACCTAAGACCAGCATGGCGATCAAGCTCATCTGCCGACCCCACCAGCGTTCTGCCGGCTCCGCCACGAACGTGCCGATCAAGCTGCCCAGAGCCAGCGACGTCAGCAGGACCCCGAACTCAGGCTCGCTGAGACCCATGGCCGACGTGGATCCAACGGCGAACAACACGAACACCGAGAACATCGCGCTGGTCCCGAGGTTGCCGAGACCGGTCAGGGCAGCCATGGCCCGAAGCACTCGGTGACGCGCAAGAAATCTCATCCCCTCGGCGATGTCGGCCCGGATTGTGGTCGTCCCGTCATGTTCTGGGCGAAACGAACCCGCCAGCAGAAGCAGTACGGCGGCGGCCACCAACCACACGACAGATGACGTCGCCAGCGCCAAGGCAGCCCCAGCGGCAACCAGCAGGCCGCCGAGCGGCGGTCCGATGAACTCGTTGGCGGCCAGCTCGACGGTGTACAAGCGCCCGTTGGCCCGTGACAGAAGTTTCCGGTCGACGACCTGAGGCAAGATCGACTGGGCCGAGGTGTCGTACAGCGTCTCGGCAACACCCAGCAGCAGCGCGGCGGCGTAGAGCACCCAGATCTGCGAGACGTCTGCCGCCAGACCGACCGCCACCACCGCCAGCACGACGGCTCGCCCGACATTGGCGCCGATCATGATCCTGCGGCGGTCATGCCGGTCGGAGATGGCGCCGGCCTGAAGAGCAAAGAGCAGCCACGGCAGACGTTCGGCGATCGCGAGACCGGCGATCACCGTGGGGCTCTGGGTGTACTGGATGGCGATCAGCGGCAGGCTGATCTTCAGGATGCCGTCGGCCAGGTTAGAAAGGCCGGACGACGTCCAAAGCCGCCAGTATCCGCGACCGAGACCCGTTCGCGACAGCCCGTCGCGCGTCACACCTCCCGTCCTGCGCACTCGACGCGTGAAAGCGTCAACCAGATGTGCACTCGGCGGGCTTGGGGGCTAGAACCACTTGGCGTAGAGGAGCTCCTCCGGGGTGATGACCCGCCCCTCTGGCGGGACCCCCTGGAACTGCTCGCCGATCGCCTTGGCCCACTTCGAGCCGCGCGCGAGCAGCTCGCGACTGTCGGTCTGCATGCGGTCTCGGGTGACCAGGATGCCCAGGTCAGCACCCGGGTAGCGGTACTCACCCTCGCCGTACACCTGCAGGTAGAAGGCTTCGGCGTCGTCGCTGACGTTGTGCCAGTCGGTCTCTTCGTGCACGTACGCGATCTCGCCGTCGTCGCCCATCTTCCACAGCCCACTGCGCGGCGCCGACGTGATGAGCTCGACCTCGTCGGTCACCTGCTTGAGCACCAGCTGAGTCCATCGGTCGAAGTCACGCCAACGAAGCTGAACCGCCTCGATGTCGATCTCCCAGTCGACGTCAGAGAACTCGAGCATGTGGAAGAGGAAGAGTGGCACGCCGCCGTAGCGCGACGTGATCAAGTTCGTCAGCGGAGATGCTCCGGAGATTCGCGGGTTGATCTCGCCGAGGTAGACGCTGCCGTCGTCGTCGTCGACCAGGAAGTCGAGGCAGAACACACCCTTGTAGCCGATCTCGTACAGGCGTTCACCCAGCTTGCGCGCCATTCGCCCGATCTGCTTGCGGACGTCCTCGCTGAAGACACCGGGGAAGACGTCGTTCCCGCACCAGCCACCGCGGTAGGGAGTCAGCTCGGGAAAACCGGTGATGTCGGTCTGGATAGGCCCGACCAACGTTCCGTGGCGGGTCGCGCACGCCTCGACCGTTCCCGGGAAGTGGTTGATGCGTTTCATCACCTTCAGCTCGGAGTCGACCAACACCTCCTCGTTCTCCAGGAAGTCGTCCTCATTCGAGATGAAGAAGGTGGTGCGTCCAGAATCTCCGTAGGGGGTCTGGACGACGAGGTCCTTGCCGAGCTCGGCGGTCTTGGCCAGCTTGCGCAACTGCTTGTACGACGAGGCCCGCCCCATCACGTTCGGCACGCTGGCCACGCCAGCCTCGTTGCCGAGCTGGGTCGTGACGATCTTCGAGTCGATCTTCTCTCGGAGCTCTCGAGGAGGGAGAGCGATCTCCAGACCGAGCTGATGGGCGTAGTTCTCGGTCTCCTCGTCAAACATGACGAAGAGGGCCTTCCCGGGGCCGGTCTTCTTGATGAAGTCGATGACTTCTTTGTTCCCCAGCAGGTAGGAGTTGACCGACTCGAAGGACTCGAAGTCGCGGGGGCCGGTGTGCGTCGGGGCGAACGACCGCGAGTGCCCGCCGTGGAAGCTGTTGAAGTAGGTGATGTAGCGGAAGGAACCGACCCACTCGTCGATACCGAGGAGGTTGTACGCAGTCGGCGAGATGAAGTAGATCGGGTCGGTGTTCTCGCGGAAGTACTGGTAGATATCGGACAAGCTGCGGAGCGTGGGGCCTTCTGGCTTGCGCCGTGCCCTTGTCGCCTTCGCCTTCTGCGCCTTCGCCGGCTTCTTTGCCGACCCAGTACCGACATTGCTCATCGTCTTGTCCAGTCGCCGTGGTGGGCGGCCAGCGCGCTTGTGCTTCTTGCGCTTGCCCTTCTTCTTCTTATCTTTCGCCATCCTGCCGTGACCCTATTCCTTATCTCAACGCCGTGACAGCGGTTCAGGCGATCAGCACCGGGGCGTTCACCCGGTGGTGATCTGCAGGTGGCTCGTAGACCGGCGGGGGAACCGCGACCAACGACCGCCGGTGCCGTACCGACTCTTCGAACTGCTGCAGTGACAGGGTCCACCGGTCATCGGGCCAGCTGAGCTCAAGCATCTGGTGGTCGGCGTCATACGTCGCCGTGTAGACCGTCCCCCACGTGCTCGTGGCGGTCGAACGGTGGATCGGCTCGACCAGGAACTGCTCGATGAGGTCGCCTATGGCCACGCCTGGAGCGGCGACCGCTTCCGCCATCGCCTGCTCCCGCGGGACGGTCGCGCAGAACTCTGCGTGCTCGGGCCACAGCGTGGGACCCTGCCGGTTCGCGGCAGTGATGGCACCGCTGACGATCGGCTCATGGTCGGGCGCGACGTAGACGATCGCACCTCGTCCGGCTGAGTCGACCAGAGCGATGTTGTACGTGAGCTGAACCGGCACGCGCTGCAGCATGGCGATGGCGTCGTCGACACTCGTGGCGAACTCGAGCAAGTAGCGCACGACGAGACCGATTCCGAAACCGTCACCCACGTTCGGGCGCCCGCCGAAGGCGATCGCCACCGACAGCCCGTGGGCGTTGACCCCGTCGAGGGCGCCCCAGAGGCAGTCGGTCATCGCCATCACTCGGGTTCCGTGCCATGACGACGCGAGCACGGTGTTGTCGCAGAGCAGAGGCGGGTAGTCGTAGTTGCGCAGCAGAACGTTCCGCTCGCGGTTGTACGTGAGCAACGAGCACGCTGCGAAGAGCGGCGGCGGGTTCCAGTGGCTGAGGAAACGCGCTTCCAGGTCTCCCCCACCCACGGCCTCAACCAGTCGGTCGTAGGTAGGGGCCAGCTCAGGCATGTGGGTGCGCAGCATCTCGGCACACTCGGCGTAGTTGGGACGGGCCGCCTCGCCCTGACTCAGGTACCAGCGGCGGTACGCCGGCCAGGCAGCCGAGAAGTAGTCGAGCAGCCGCCCGTCCAGCGATGTTCCGGCGTCGATCGACCGGAAGGTCGTATCGAGCTCAACGACCTCCGGTGGAACGTGCGGATGGTGCATGAAGTGGCCACCTCGCGACGGATTCTGCGGAACGTACGCCCGAGTATGAGCGATTCGGAGGGGAAATCGACACCGAACCGCCCACAATTAAGCCGCTCAGACGGTATTTCCACAGGGCATCATTCCGTACCAAAGGGGATGAAACGCCCACGGGTGGCCGGTCAATCGCTGCCGAACGCTCCCGGCTAGCATCCCCGGGTGGACTTGGATGAGTACGCCCGTTACGACGCCATCGGCCTAGCCGAGCTGGTGTCCGGAGGCCACGTGTCGCCCCGTGAGCTCGCTGCCTGCGCGGTCGCCGCGACCGAGCAGGTCGACGGCACCCTCGGAGCAGTGGTCGAGGTGTACGCCGACCGGGCCGCCGAGATCAGCGACGACATCCCGGGCGAACCGTTCCACGGCGTTCCCACGATGGTCAAAGACCTCTTCCACGGCGAAGCCGGCAAGCGCTGCGGCAACGGCAGCCGCCTCAGCGAGGACTGGGTCGTCTCACTCGACACCGCCTTCTACGACCGCATCAGGCGCAGCGGTCTGATCAACCTCGGTCGCACCACGACGTCTGAGTTCGGCATCATGGGGACCACCGAGACGTTGGCAGCCGGCCTCACCTGCACCCCCTGGAGCGCTGGTCACTCGGCGGGCGGCTCGAGCGGCGGAGCCGCTGCCGCGGTCGGTGCCGGGATCGTCCCCGTCGCCTCCGCGAGCGATGGCGGCGGCTCGATTCGCATCCCGGCGGCGTCATGTGGCGTGGTAGGCCTGAAGACCTCGCGAGGACGCGTCACGTGGGGACCCCAGATCGCCGAAGCCCTCGCCGGCTGGGCGGTCCACTTCATGGTCAGTCGGTCCGTTCGCGACTCCGCCGCCATGCTGGACTCCCTTGGCGGCCCCGCTTACGGTGACCCGTTCGTGATTCCCGGTCCAGCCCGGCCCTTCCTGCAGGAGGTCGGAGCGCCGGTCGAACCGCTGCGCGTGGCCTACTGGAGTCAGCCATGGTCGGGTGAGGACGCCGACCCCGAGGTCGTCGCGGCAACCGAAGCCACTGCGCAGCTGCTGGAGTCACTCGGTCACCACGTCGAGTCAGCCACGCCCCAGTTCGACTGGGACCCCTTCCTGGTGGCGATGACCGACGTGTGGGCGGCCGACAACGCTCACACAGTCGACGGCTTGGCTTCCTATCTCGGCAAGACCGCCGACGCCGACACACTGGAGGGTTCGACCCTCGCAGCGGTGGAGTACGGACGCACCGTCTCAGCTGGGCGGCTGCTCGATGCCATGGCGCAGGCAAACCACCTGGCTCGCATCATGGGCTGGTTCTTCGCGTCATACGACGTGCTGCTCACGCCGACCCTCGGGCGCCTGCCGGCTCCGTTGAAGATGTACGACCCGACCGAACCGATCGAGCTGCGTTCGGTGTTCGAGACCTGGTCGCCCTGGGAGTCGTTCCTGCCGGTCTTCAACGCCACCGGTCAGCCGGCGATCAGCCTGCCCCTCCACATGAGCGAGAGCGGGCTGCCCATCGGCATGCAGCTGGTCGGAGGGTTCGGCCACGAGTCAATGCTTCTTCGGCTCTCCGCCCAGCTCGAAGAGGCGCTGCCCTGGTCAGGGCGCATACCTCCGATCCACGTGAGCCGATAGTCCAGGCCGATGGTTCTGGTCGTGGCGATCGGCCTCCTGGTGTTCGCCGCGTTGACCACGCTCGTACAGACAAGTGAACGAGTGCAGGAGTGGGACAGCACCGCTGCGCGATGGGCGGCCGATGACATGCCCGCCTGGCTGGGCTCGGCAGCCGAAGCGCTGACCCACATGGCAGACACCACTGTCTACATCGCCACCACCGTGGTCATCGCGGGGCTGCTGGTGATCGTCCGTCGACCCCGGCTGGCCGCCTTCATCGTGACTGTCACAGTCGGGCAATGGCTGTTGTCGAACCTGATCAAACACCTCGTGCAGCGTGAGCGCCCAGATCTGCACCGACTGGTTGACGCATCGGGCTACTCGTTCCCGTCCGGCCACGCCACTGCGGCCGCCGCCCTGTTTCTCGCGCTGGCCCTTGTCGTGATCACTGTGCGGCCGGACTGGCATCGCGCTGCCGTGCTCGGAGTCGGCATCACGATGGGTGTGGCCGTGGCGCTGACCCGGGTACTGGTCGGGGTGCACTGGACAACCGACGTGCTCGCGGGCCTCGCCTTGGGATGGTCCTGGTGCCTGGTCTGCGCCATGGTCTTCAAGCTGGTGCCAACGTCTACCCTCCGTCAGGCACAACCCGCCGCAGAGTGAGTGTCGCCTGATCAGGGGACACGTCGACCACGACCAGGTCGCCGTCGTGCACCTCGCCGCCGATGATCAGGCGCGCCAAGGCATCACCGATCTCGGTCTGGATCAAGCGACGCAGTGGACGCGCGCCGTAGGACGGGTCGTAGCCCTCACGCGCCAACCAGGCGCTCGCGACGTCGGTGACGTCAATGGCGATGCGCCGGTCGGCCAGTCGCTTGCCGAGCAGCGCCACCTGCAGGCCGACGATCTCGGCGAGCTCGGCCTCAGACAGGGCATCGAACAGGACGACATCGTCGAGCCGGTTGAGGAACTCGGGCTTGAACGTCGACCGCACGACCGACATCACCAGGTCTCGTTTCTCTGCAGCACCTAGATCAGGTTCGACGAGGTAGGTGGAGCCGAGGTTGGAGGTCAGGATCAGCAAGGAGTTCGTGAAGTCGACGACCCGGCCCTGGCCATCGGTGAGGCGCCCGTCGTCAAGCACCTGCAGCAGGACGTCGAAGACCTCTGGGTGGGCCTTCTCGACCTCGTCCAGCAGCACGACGGAGTAGGGGCGGCGGCGCACCGCTTCGGTGAGCTGGCCGCCTTCCTCGTATCCCACGTATCCAGGAGGAGCACCGACCAGTCGCGCAACCGAGTGCTTCTCTCCGTACTCGCTCATGTCGATCCGCACCATCGCGTGCGGGTCGTCGAAGAGGAAGTCGGCCAATGCCTTGGCGAGCTCGGTCTTTCCGACCCCGGTCGGGCCGAGGAAGAGGAACGAACCGGTCGGTCGATTGGGGTCGGCGATGCCAGCTCGCGAGCGGCGGACCGCGTCCGACACGGCCTCGATCGCCGGCCGCTGCCCGATGACCTGCCGACCGAGGTCGTCCTCCATCCGCAAGAGCTTGGCCGCCTCGCCTTCGAGCAACCGGCCAGCGGGGATACCGGTCCAGGCAGCGACGACCTCGGCGATGTCGTCCGGGCCCACCGTCTCTTTGACCATGGGAACGATCTCGTCGACCGACTCGGACGCTTCGACGATCTGCTTCTCGAGCGCTGGGATCTCGCCATAGAGCAGCGCCGATGCGGTGGCCAGATCACCATCACGTTGGGCGCGGTCGGCCTCGATCCGCTTGGCGTCGACCAGCTCCTTGAGCTCACCGACCCGGTTCAGGCCTGATTTCTCCTGCTCCCAACGGGCCTGCAGAGCACCGAGCTGTTCGTCGACATCGGCGAGCTCGGCACGCAACCTGTCCAACCGCTCCTTCGACGCCTCGTCGGTCTCGCGCGCGAGGGCCATCTCCTCCATGCGCATCCGGTCGGCCTGACGCTGCAGCTCGTCAATCTCTACCGGGCTGGAGTCGATCTCCATGCGCAGCCGGGATGCCGCCTCGTCGACGAGGTCGATGGCCTTGTCAGGCAGCTGGCGCGCGGGGATGTACCGGTTCGACAGGCTGGCGGCAGCTACAAGGGCTGCGTCCTCGATCTGCACCTTGTGGTGCGCCTCGTACCGCTCTTTCAGACCGCGCAAGATCGCCACCGTGTTGTCGACGCTGGGCTCGTCGACGAGGACCTGCTGGAACCGACGCTCCAGCGCCGGGTCCTTCTCGACGTGCTCACGAAACTCATCGAGCGTGGTCGCGCCAATCATCCGCAGCTCGCCCCTGGCCAGCATCGGCTTGAGCATGTTGCTGGCGTCCATCGCGGAGTCGCCGGTGGCTCCGGCACCCACGACGGTGTGCATCTCGTCGATGAACGTGACGACCTGGCCCTCAGCGTTCTTGATCTCGTCGAGAACAGCCTTCAACCGTTCCTCGAACTCACCGCGGTACTTGGCGCCCGCCACCATCGCACCCAGGTCGAGAGCGACCAGCCGCTTACCACGCAAGGACTCTGGGACGTCGCCGGCCACCATGCGCGATGCCAGGCCCTCAACCACCGCTGTCTTGCCGACCCCCGGTTCTCCGATGAGCACGGGGTTGTTCTTGGTGCGCCGCGACAGAACCTGCACGACGCGCCGGATCTCGGCGTCCCGTCCGATGACGGGATCGATCTTCCCCTCGCGTGCGCGTTCGGTGAGGTCGACGCTGAACTTCGCCAGCGCCTGGAAGGTCCCCTCCGGGTCTTCTGTGGTGACCCGGGCGCTGCCGCGCACCCGCTCCAGTGCATCGCCAAGCGCTGCTTCCGTCGCTCCAGCCGCGGCCAAGATCTCGGCCGCCTCACCCGGCGTACCGGCGAGGGCAAGCAGGAGGTGCTCGGCACTGACGAAGCTGTCGCCCCGCTCCTGCGCACGCTCTTGGGCACGAGCCAGCACGCGCTGCAGGGCGCCGGACGGCTTCGGACCGGACGCCGAGGCGCCAGTGACCTGCGGGAGTCGTGCCACCGCGGCGTCCGCCTTGGCCAGGGCGTCAGCGCGCTCGACACCGACCGCCTGCAGCAGAGCTACAGGAATTCCGTCGCTCTCGGAGAGCAGCGCCGCGAGCAGATGGACAGGTTCCAGCTGAGGGTTACCGGCAGCGACGGCAGACTGCTGGGCTGCAGACAGCGCCTCGCGGCTGCGGGTCGTGAACTCCATGGGAACTCCTTGAGGAGTGGTGGTTACAGGCTTGATCGTGGGGGGCGACGCCAGACGACGACCGCGGCGCGGTCGCGGAGCACGACGTCGGTGCCCGGTGTGGTCTTGTGATGCAACGACGCCAGGGCCTGGTGCGCCTCGGCCAGCTCGGCTTCGAGCCGGTGTATGCGCTGCTGCTGGTCGTCGGTGAGTCGCTCGAGGTCGAGGATTCTCTTGACCCCGGTCAGCCCGATACCTTCCCCGGACAGGTGCTGGATCTCACGCAGGCGCTCGACGTCGCGCGCAGAGTACCGACGCCCACCGCCCGATGTCCGCTGTGGCGTGACCAGACCAACGCGGTCGTACTGGCGAAGCGTCTGCGGGTGCATGCCAGTCAGCTGTGCGACGACAGAGATGGCAAAGACCGGAACAGCATCGAAGTCTTCGATCGTCATCGGTCACTCACTCCCTTTCAGCCAGTGAGATGAGGTCAGAGCGGGGGTTGTCCGACGCCGTTGCCTCGGCGTACTCGTCCAGTGCCTTGCGAGCCTTGCCGTCAACCCGTTGCGGAACGGCCACCTCGACGGTGACGAGCAGGTCACCGCGCTTGTTCTTCAGGGGCAGACCTCGACCCTTGACGCGGAACGTGCGCCCTGACGGCGTGCCGGCCGGGATCTTCACCTTGACCGTGTCCGGGTCGAGCGTCGGCACCGTGATCGTGGATCCGAGCGCGGCCTCAACGAAGGTGATGGGGACATCCAGAGTCAGGTTGCTTCCTTTGCGACCGAACACCGGGTGCGAGGACACGTGCACGGTCACCAAGAGGTCACCGGCCGGACCGCCGCCCCGGCCTGGCGCACCCTTGCCGCGAACGCGCAGGGTGGCACCGTCTTTCACGCCGGCTGGAATGCGGACATTGACGGTCCGCGACTGCATCGTGACGCCGGCCCCAGCACACGACGTACAGGGGTCGTCGACGACCTGCCCGCGCCCGTGGCAGGCACGACATGGCTCGGCAAAACCGAACCCCCCTTGCTGTCGCACGGTCTGACCACTGCCGCCGCACGAGGCGCAGGTGTGGGGAGACGTTCCAGGACGAGCGCCCGTTCCACCACACGTCTTGCACACCGCCTCGGCACGGAGCTGGACCGACGTGGTGACACCGGAGGCCGCGTCGCGGAAGCTGAGAGTGACACTTGCCGGAAGATCCTCGCCCTTGGTGGCACGTCGTCCACCGCTGCGGCCACCTGCGCCACCGAACATCCCACCGAGCATGTCGCCCAGGTTGGAGTCGCCGAAGAGGTCGCCGAGATTCACCGTTGTCGCACCGCCGGGACCGAAGCCGCCCTGCCCGGCACCACCGAACGCTCCGCCGTACTGACGCATCTCGTCGTACTCGTGACGTTTTGCGTCGTCCGACAGCACGTCGTACGCCTCAGAGATCTCTTTGAACTTCTCTTCGGCCTTGCTGTCGCCAGCATTGGCATCGGGGTGGAACTGGCGCGCCAGCTTGCGATAGGCCTTCTTGATCTCATCGGCCGACGCCGCCTTGGTGACACCGAGCACGGCGTAGAAGTCCTTGTCGAGATAGTCACGGGCGCTCATGCGTCACCTCCTCGGTGCTGGTCGAATCAGTGGGTGGGAGGGTCAGCCACGGCGACCCGGGCAGGACGCAGCACGCGCCCGGCGTACCGGTAGCCCGGCTGCAGCACCGCCACGCACGTCGTCTCGGTGACGGAGCCGTCCTCGGTGTGCATCAGCGCTTCGTGCACTGTCGGGTCGAAAGGTTCACCCGCACTGCCGAACCGCTCGAGTCCGAGCTTGCCGACTGTGGCCTCGATGGCCTCGGCCACCGACTTGAAGCCACCGGTCAGCTCGTCGTGCTCGCGTGCCCGGTCGATGTCATCGAGCACCGTGAGCAGCTCGGCCAGCACGGCACCGGTCGCCTGGTCGCGCACGAGGTCGCGGTCGCGGTCGACCCGCTTGCGGTAGTTGGCGTACTCGGCATGGACCCGCTGAACGTCTGCGGTGCGCTCAGCCAGCTGTGCCTCGAGCTCCTGGAGGTCGCTCTCGACCTCGGCTGCTGCGGCATCCTCGGCCGCGAAGAGGTCGGCGGGGGAGGCGGCAGCCGAAGCCGCCGCCTCCCGCACTTCGCCGGTCTCGGGGTCGATTCTCCGCTTGTCGCGGATGATCGGTCCTTCGCCCTGCTCGCTCATGCGCTCGGGCTCTCGTCGGACTCGCTGCCATCGTCGACGACCTCGGCATCGACGATGTCGTCGTCAGCGCCGGACTCGTCTCCGCCTGTGCCGGCATCTGCACCCTCTGCCGACTGGTACATCGCGGCCCCGAGCGCCTGGCTGGCGGTGGCGACCTTCTCCGCTGCTGCCTTGATCGCCTCGGTGTCGGTGCCCTCGAGAACCTTCTTCAGCTCGGCAAGCGGCTCGTCGACGTTGGACTTCGCGTCGTCCGGGATCTTCTCGGCGTTCTCGGACATGAAGCGCTCGGTCTGGTAGACCAAGGCATCGGCTGAGTTGCGAACCTCGGCCTCGTCCTTGCGCGCGGCATCCTCAGCAGCGTGGCTCTCGGCATCGGACATCATCCGGTCGATCTCGTCCTTCGACAGCGCGGAGCCGCCAGAGATCTTGACCGAGTTCTCTTTGCCGGTCGCGAGGTCCTTGGCATGCACGTGGACGATGCCGTTGGCGTCGATGTCGAACGTGACCTCGATCTGTGGCACACCGCGCGGAGCCGGTGGGAGGCCGGTCAGGTCGAAGTCGCCGAGCTTCTTGTTGTAGGCAGCGATCTCGCGCTCGCCCTGGAACACCTGGATCTGCACCTGCGGCTGGTTGTCGTCCGCCGTGGTGAAGATCTCGGACTTCTTGGTGGGGATCGTGGTGTTGCGCTCGATCAGCTTGGTCATGATGCCGCCCTTGGTCTCGATGCCGAGTGACAGCGGCGTCACGTCGAGCAGCAGGACGTCTTTGACCTCACCCTTGAGAACACCGGCCTGGCTGGCAGCGCCGACCGCTACGACTTCATCGGGGTTGACCGACTTGTTGGGCTCTTTGCCGCCGGTCAGCTCTCGCACGAGGTCTGCCACAGCCGGCATACGCGTTGAACCACCCACGAGGATGATCTGGTCGATGTCGCCGACCTTGACTCCCGCGTCCTTGATGACGGCCTCGAACGGACGTCGGGTGCGCTCGAGCAGGTCGTGCGTCATGTTCTGGAACTGGGCCCTCGTGAGCGTTTCGTCGAGGAAGAGGGGGTTCTTCTCGGCGTCGATCGTGATGTAGGGCAGGTTGATCGACGTCTGTGTCGATGACGACAGCTCGATCTTGGCCTTCTCGGCTGCTTCGCGGACGCGCTGCATGGCCATCTTGTCCTTGGTCAGGTCGATGCCGTTGGCCGCTTTGAAGCGGTCGACCAGGTGCGTGACGATCGCGTCGTCCCAGTCGTCCCCGCCGAGGTGGTTGTCGCCGTTGGTGGCCTTCACCTCGACGACGCCCTCGCCGATCTCGAGCAGCGAGACGTCGAACGTTCCGCCCCCGAGGTCGAAGACGAGAACCATCTGCTCCTGCTCGCCCTTGTCGAGGCTGTACGCCAGCGCGGCGGCAGTCGGCTCGTTGATGATCCGCAGCACGTTGAGCCCGGCGATCTCACCGGCCTCCTTGGTCGCCTGACGCTGAGCATCGTTGAAGTAGGCGGGGACGGTGACCACGGCCTCCGTGACGTCTTCGCCGAGGTAGGACTCAGCGTCACGCTTGAGCTTCTGCAGCACGCGGGCGCTGATCTCTTGCGGCGTGTATGCCTTGCCGTCGATGTCGACCGACCAGGTGCTGCCCATGTGGCGCTTCACCGATCGAATCGTGCGGTCAGGGTTGGTGACCGCCTGGCGCTTGGCGACCTCGCCCACGAGCACCTCGCCGTTCTTGGCGAAGGCGACGATGCTGGGCGTGGTGCGAGCGCCCTCAGCGTTGGCGATGACGGTGGGTTCGCCACCTTCCAGAACCGAGACGACCGAGTTGGTCGTCCCGAGGTCGATACCGACGGCTCGGCCCATGGTCTTTCTCCTTCATGTCTGTAGCACG
>JAHEKZ010000042.1:14512-19475 GCA_024644435.1 Actinomycetes bacterium
GGCCAAGTTCGGGCTGATCACTGCGGACGAACCGGCCGGGCCGGTCACCCAGACGTCCCACGGGGACGTCGGGTCGGCGGCTGCACCGGTCGAGCCGTACCAGTCGGCCGTTCCCGGCGTTCCGTTGTCGTCGAATGCCTCGTCGCCGAGCGAGATCACCCTGGCCTTCAGATCGCTGCCAGCTGCGTCCTGCAGCGAGACCTTGGTCAGCGCGAATGCGGCGAGGCTGGGGCCGTTGCCGTCCGGCTGGACCGCGGTAGCCGCGACGTGCACGTAGCCGGCACCATCGATGTCTACTGACGGACTGAACAGGTCGAGGTCGGCGCCGGTAGTAGCCTTGAGCTTCTCGTCCTCGATCAGATACACCCCCGCGTCAGTACCGATCCCGATAAGCCGTACGCAGGCGTTGCCGGCGCAGGTGCCGGTGGCCGTCGCAAAGAACTCACCGGATCTCCAAGTGGCGCCGGAGAAGGCCAGCGGGCCGAGGTCGAGGTCGTCACCGCCACCCTGGTCGACGATCGGGGGCGCCGTCAGCGGCGACGTCGGGTAGGTGACGCTCTTGGTGTAGTTCGGCTCGGCGGTGGTCGCCGCGCCGCTGTACTGCGTGAGCGTGACGTCGTCCGTGTTGGGCACCCCGACGAAGATGTTGTTCTGCTTCGACCGGTTGACCGCAGGGGCCTGCCCGTCCCAGGTGTTGTTCAGGTCAGTCGTCCACGGGTCGGGGGAGTTGCCGCTGTAGATCGGCGCCTTGGTGAATATGAAGAGGCGGTTGGCGTTGCCGGGCTCGTCCGCGTCCGTGATCGGCGTGGTGATCACGATCTTGTCGTTCGACGTCCCGATCATGGGGTCGAGCTCAACGGCGTCGGCGTTGCCCACATCGTTGCTGGCAAAACGGACGGTCGGCTGCCACTTGGCGAGATTCTTCGGGTTCGTTCCCTGGGTGACGCGCATCGCCAGACCGATCTCGCCGCCGTCGTCGGTGACTGCCGCCGCGATGAACCGCTTGCCCAACGGGTCGTAGACGATCGTTCCCTGGCTGGCGTCAACGCCGGAACCATTAAGGCCGAACAGCTGGCCGAGCTGGTAGTTCTTGGCGACGCCGCCGGTGTTCTTGGTCAGCATGCGAACGTTGTTGCCGCCGATCTGGACAACGTGCTTCGGGCCTGCCGCAACGGCGATCCCGTTGTTGCCCACCTGGTTGGCCCCAGAGAGCACCTGCAGGGCCTGCAGCCCCTTGGAGATGGCGGCCGTGTCGCCGGTGGCCCGGGCGACGGTCGACTGACCTCGCAAGCGGCCGGCGACCGCACCGCTCGGGGCGGCGGACGTGGCCGAAATCGAGTAGAAGACCGGATCGTCAGAACCGGCTGCCGTGGCGCCGCCAGCCGGGGCGATCACGAGCCCTGCAGCAAGGGCTCCAGCGACGCCGAGAGAGGCCCCACGCATACGACGAGCGGTCACGAATTCCTCCAGGGGGTCTTCTCTGACGCGCAACAGCGCCCCCGGCCGTCACGCAGGTCACACGCTATTGCCCGAAACGTCCCAGGACCAGCGCCCACCCGCGGCGAATCGGGGTGAATATTGTATCCACTGGTCAGTCAGTCAGCCAGGTCACGGTCTGGCGTCGAACCAGTGGCGCGGGGTTCTGCGCTCGCTAGGCTCCACCCCAACTCACACCGCAGGAGGTTTCGTGCGCCCAGCGCTGGCCATCGGCCTGTTGATGACCCTTGTCACTGCACTTGTCGTCTCACGACGCGGGTTCATGCTGTGGCGCCTCATCCGGGTCGGCCAACCACGGCCGAAGGGCAGCCTTCCCGACCCTCGTGAGCTCGTCGAGGCCGAGGCGGTCGAGGTGCTCGGCCAGCGCAAGCTGCTGAAGTGGACGATCCCCGGCGTTGCTCACGCCTTCGCGTTCTGGGGATTCATCATCTTGGGCCTGACGATTCTTGAGGCCTACCTCGCGATGTTCGACCCCGACCTGTCGATCCCGGTGATCGACCAGTGGGCGATCGTCGCTTTCGCCGAAGACCTTTTCGCCGTCGCGGTGCTGGTCTCCGTCGTGGTCTTCACCGCGATCCGCGTGAAGCAGAACCCCCACCGCATCGGCCGGCTCTCGCGTTTCTACGGGTCGCACACCGGAGCCGCATGGCTCGTGCTGTTCATGATCTTCAATGTTGTGTGGACCTTGCTCTTCTACCGTGGCGCCAAGATCAACAGCGACCACTTCCCCTACCCGTCCGACTTGGCCTTCGGCTCGCAGTTCTTTGCGAAGATTCTCGAGCCGCTCGGGGAGACCACCAACGAGCACCTCGCCACCATCGGTGTGCTGCTGCACCTCGCCGTCATCCTGTCGTTCCTGGTGATCGTGGTCTACAGCAAGCACCTGCACATCTTCCTGGCACCGATCAACGTCGCGTTCTCGCGGCGTCCGAATGCACTCGGTCCGATGCTGCCGATGTACTCCGGCGGTCAGCCGATCGACTTCGAAGACCCGGGAGAGGACGACACCTTCGGTCGCGGCCAGGTCGAGGACTTCACCTGGAAGGGCATGCTCGACTTCGCCACCTGCACCGAGTGCGGACGCTGCCAGTCGCAGTGCCCCGCGTGGAACACCGGCAAGCCACTGTCTCCCAAGCTGCTCATCATGAGCCTGCGCGACAACGCATTTGCCCAGGCGCCCTACCTCATCAAGCAGGACCACCCCGACTACCTCGCGTCGACCGGTGGACCCGCGCCGGCCGTACCGGTCGAGCTGACCGACTTCTCGCAGTCGGTGCAAGACGCAGCGGCGCGTCCGCTGGTCGGCCCGACCGAGTTCGATGACGACGGCCACGCCATCGGCGGTGGCGTCATCGACCCTGACGTCCTGTGGTCGTGCACAACCTGTGGCGCCTGCGTCGAGCAGTGCCCGGTCGACATCGAGCACGTCGACCACATCACCGACATGCGCCGGTTCCAGGTGCTGATCGAGTCCGAGTTCCCAGCCGAGCTCGGAGGTCTCTTCAAGAACCTCGAGACCAAAGGGAACCCGTGGGGGATGAACGCATCGTCGCGCCTCGACTGGGCCGCAGACCTGCCGTTCGAGGTCAAGGTCGTCGACGGTCCGCTCGACGACGACACCGAGTACCTCTTCTGGGTCGGTTGCGCCGGTGCGTTCGAGGACCGCGCGAAGAAGACGACGCAAGCTGTAGCCGAGCTGCTCAACATGGCCGGCGTCTCGTTCGCCGTCCTGGGCGAAGGAGAGACGTGCAGCGGTGACACGGCCCGTCGCTCCGGCAACGAGTTCCTCTTCCAGATGCTCGCGGAGCAGAACGTCGAGACCCTCAACGAGATCGGCGCGAAGAAGGTCGTCGTCACGTGTGCGCACTGCTTCAACACGTTGCGCAACGAGTACCCGCAGGTGGGTGGGCACTACGAGGTCGTCCACCACACGCAGCTGCTCAACACCCTGGTGCGCGACGGCAAGCTGACCCCGGTGTCGTCGGTGAGCGAAAAGGTGACGTACCACGACCCGTGCTACCTCGGACGCCACAACAAGGTCTACAGCCCGCCGCGTGACTTGATTGCGGCGTCCGGGGCCGAGCTCACCGAGATGCCCCGCAACTCCGAGCGCGGCTTCTGCTGTGGCGCCGGCGGTGCCCGCATGTGGATGGAAGAGAAGATCGGCAAGCGCGTCAACACCGAGCGGACCGAGGAGGCCATCGCCACCGGAGCCGAGACCATTGCGATCGGCTGCCCGTTCTGCCGGGTCATGCTCAGCGACGGCGTGTCCGAGGTGCAGTCAGACGTCGAGCGCGAGGAACAGGTGCAGGTGGTCGACGTCGCCCAGCTGCTGCTCAAGGCCGCCAAGAACGGCGCCGCCACCTAGCTCGACGTCTCGCCGAGTGCACACCTGGTTGCCGCTTTGCCTCGCCGAGTGCACACCTGGGTGCCGCCTCGTCGACCTTCACATGCCACATCATGGAATGAGATCCTCACGATTTGGAACATCAATGCTCCGTGTGTTGCCATATGTATGTCCTTAGCGGTACGCCGTCAGCCGACGGCCCTTTGTTCAGAGGTATCTCGTGAGTACTGTCCTCGCCCCCGTCGACCGTCTCGTCCAGCGCTTCCAGATCTGGCGCTTCGAAGAGCAGTCCGCCACCCGTTCGCGCAATGACCGCGACGCCGGGGAACGACTGACGATCGCCCGCGCCAGCCACCTGCACTAGAACGCTGGCGTTCCTACTCCGCCGACGAAATGTCCGTCCGGTGGAAGTTGAGGAACGACTTGCTCGGTGTGGGGCCACGCTGACCTTGGTATCGCGAGCCGTACTTCGCTGATCCGTACGGGTGCTCAGCCGGCGAAGAGAGCCGGAACAGGCAGAGTTGCCCGATCTTCATCCCTGGCCAGAGCTTGATCGGCAGGGTCGCCACGTTGCTCAGCTCGAGCGTGACGTGGCCGCTGAACCCGGGGTCGATGAACCCGGCGGTCGAGTGAGTCAGCAGACCAAGCCGACCGAGCGACGACTTTCCCTCGAGGCGTCCAGCGACGTCATCAGGCAGCGACACCACCTCATACGTGGACGCCAGTGCGAACTCACCTGGGTGCAGGATGAACGGCTCGTCACCGGCGGGCTCGACCATGCGCGTCAGCTCAGGCTGCTCCTGCGCGGGGTCGATGTGTGGGTACCGGTGGTTCTCGAACACTCGGAAGAAGCGGTCGAGCCGGACGTCGACGCTGGACGGTTGCACCATCGAGCTGTCGAACGGCTCGAGCTGGACGCGTCCAGCGGCGATCTCGGCCTGGATGTCGCGGTCGGAGAGGAGCACTCGGGGAGACTACTAGCCGGTCCACTCCCCCCGGCCCATGTGCCCCCTCGGTGCGGCATAATCGCCACCAAGCGACTGCTCGCGGGTGTAGTTCAATGGTAGAACATCAGCTTCCCAAGCTGACAGTGCGAGTTCGATTCTCGTCACCCGCTCC
>JAHEKZ010000043.1:0-11546 GCA_024644435.1 Actinomycetes bacterium
TGCCCGGTTCGCTCCCCGAGGTTCTCGCCGCACTCGAGGCCGACCATGAGTACCTGCTCGAGGGTGGCGTGTTCACGCCTGACCTCATCGAGACCTGGATTTCATGGAAGCGAGAGAACGAAGTGGCTCCGATCCAGCTGCGTCCAACGCCACACGAGTTCGAGCTCTATTACGACATCTAGTGCCCCGGCTCTCGGAGGCGGTTCACCTCAAGTGCTCGGCGAAGAAGGACAGCATTCTTTCCCAGCTGTCCTCGGCGGCGTCGGTGTCGAAGCCGGTGGCCATGGGTGTCCAACCGCTCAGGCGTGCCAGGAGATGGTCGTGGTCGTTCATGTACCCGTGCCCGGCCGAGGGGTACTCCACGATGTCGCGCTCCACCCTCAGGGCAGTGAGATGCTCGCGGAGCCGACGGCCATGTGGGGCGAAGATGCGGTCACGGCCTCCGTACCCGGCAACGCAGCCGGGCATGCCGCGCAACTTCTCGATGTCACGCGGTACGTCCCCGTAGAAGACGGCGACAGCCTGGGCCTCGCTGTGGGGGGTGTAGAGGACGGCGAATCCCCCACCGATGCAGAATCCGACGACAGCCGTGCTGTGCCCTGCGACGTCGGGACGGTCTGCAAGGTAGGCGTGCGCATCGGCCAGCCGGGAGAAGGGTGCACCGTGCCCGCGCTTGAGGGCGAGCACGGCGCGCATGACACACGGGACGCGGTGACCGGGTCCGAAGAAGTCAGGGACGAGCACGACGTATCCGGACGCCGCCAGCCGCGCCGCGATGCGCCGCATGTCGTCGCTGACGCCAAGCAGGTCGTGCACGACGAGCACGCCCGGGTGCGCCTCGTCGTCGTCGGGCGTGGCCACGACTGCGGGCATCTCCCAGTCGTCGTTGGTCGGGACGGTGACATCCACCAGATCCGTCATGCCTCCGTCCCGTCCTCGTTTGGAACGACCTGCCGAAGCTGCCGGATGACAAAATCGCAGAAGGCATGTGAGTCGCCGTCGACGCCGTCACGGACAAGGGCGTCGAGCCCCGCTCCGAGCGTGTCCGCGATCGTCTTCCGTACCTCCACGACGTATTCGGGGTCAACGCTTCGATACCGGACCGGTCGGTATCCGTCGAGAACGTCGGCGGCAGCCTCGTGCAACCCCGCATCCGCCAGCGCACGTGCGGCGACTGCGGCGTCGTTCCGGGCGGACGCCCAGTGGCCGTGGGCCCGGTAGAAGAGCATGGCGTCGAGCGTCCGACCGGCGACGTTGGTGTGGTCGGGATCGTCAGCGACCGCGCGCACTCGCAGGGCGTGAGCCTGTGAGCAGAGAACCGTCAAGGACTCGGCCTCGGCGAGGTCGATCGCCTCATCGCAGGCGTTGAGAGCGCCCTCGACATCGCCGGTGCCCAGCGCTCGGTTTGCCAGGATGACCTGGCGGAACGCGTGGCCGACCGCACCGGTGGAACAGCCCACTCGAAGCGCGCAGTCCTGGGCCGGCATGGGGTCGATGTCAGGGTTGTGAGCCGCCATGGGCGAGATGGCACCGACGGTCAGTTCCCGGATGCCCCCCGTCCCTCGCACCTGCCGCTCGAGCAGGGCAAAGCTCCGTGCCAGCTCTGGCAGGTCGCCGTGCGATCCGGCTGCCCAGAAGCGCGACAGGGTCACGGAGTACGAGTCGGCGCGGTCCCCGACCTGGGACAGCAAAGCGAGAAGCTCGTCGATGCGGTGCTCGTAGGCCACCATGCGGGCGTGTCCGGCGCGTGCCTCGTCGAGGTCCGCGCCGACGTGGCCGGTGGCGTCAGCGAGCGCGAGGGCGTCCTCCGACCAGGTCGCATGCTCGAGCGCGAGCGAGATCTCGGCGCAGTCGATGGTGGTATTCAGCAGCTCGAGGGCGTCCGTCACAAGCGCGAGATCGATCGCGTAAAGGACGGCTAGGCGATGGTTCGGCCAGTCCGCACGCATCTCGTGCCAGGCGCTCTCGACGTCGCCGGAGACGAGTCGCCGCGACTGGTCGGCCGCGCGGTCGCGGAAGCAGGCGACGTGAGCACGACGCGCCGCCTCCTGATCCCGCATGTGCTCGTCGGCGTAGAGCCGGATCGACTCCAGCAGCCGATACCGTGGTGACGCGAGCTCGTTGTCCACCTCGATCAGTGACCGCTCGGCCAGGGCCATCACGTGACGGACGGCCTCGAGGGCAGTGAGGTCGCGCCGGTGCGTCGCGACCGATTGTGCGGCGTCGAGGTCGAAGAAGCCGCCGAACTGTGCGAATCGGCCGAGCGTCTCCTGCTGCTCGGCGTCCAGCGGTACGTAGGACGCCGCGATGGCGCCCTCCAGCGTGAGCGCGGCCCGACCCCCTGCCTCAACCCTGAGCAGCTCAAAGCGCTGGTCGAGCAGCCCCGCGAGGTGCTCGACGCCAAGGACGCGTGTCTGCGCGCACGCCAGCTCGAGCGCGAGCGGAAGCTGGTCGAGCGCCTCGCACACCTCGGCCACCATGGTCGACGACGACGGGAGGGAGACTCCCTGCTCAGCGGCGCGTCGCACGAAGAGCTCGACGCCGTGTTCGGCGGTCAGGACGGGGACGTCGACCACGATCTCGCCCGCCACTCCGAGGCGCTGTCGACTGGTCGCCAGCACGGCGAGCCGGTCGTCCTGTGCCCGCAGCTTGGTGAGCAGTGCCGACGCCTCTTCCAGCACGTGCTCGCAGTTGTCGAGCAGCAGCAGGCCCTCGACTCCGGACAGCAGGCTGACGACCGTGTCCTCGCTGGAGCCGGACGGGAAGCGTGCGGCGTTCAACGCGTCGAGGACTGACTGGGCGACCCCGCCAGTGTGCCGAACGTCGGCGAGGGAAACGACCCAGCTGCCACCCGGGAACTGCCCCGCGATTGCCGCTCCCACATGCTGGGCTAGGAGGGTCTTGCCGACGCCGGCCGGTCCGACCAATGTCACCAGGCGTCCTGGGCCACTCGCCGCGCAGACCTGCGCGGTGATGTCATACCGGTCGATCAACTCCTTGGCCGGGCGCCGCAACCGACCGGTGGTCACGTCCGGTGCATCGGAGGCCGGCGCCAGCGGCGAAGGTGGACGGATGTCGCTCTCGACGGGTGCGACGAACTGGTACCCGCGTCCGTGGACGGTGCGGATGACGCGTTGGCTGCGACCGTCGTCACCCACGGCGACTCGGGCCGAACGGATCCGCGACGTGAGGGACGACTCGCTGACGAACGTGTCGCCCCACACCTGCTCGAGCATCTCCTGCTTGGGAACCACTCGCTCGCGGTGCTCGACCAGATAGCGGAGAACGTCGAAGACCTGGGGCTCGACAGTGACTAAGTTCCCGGCCCGGTGCACCGTCAGGGCGGCGATATCGAGGGTGACATCGCCGAACGTGATGCGCACCGGCTCGGGACGGGCCGCATCGCCCTGGGTCATGCCGTCACTGTAGTGCGACCGTGACGACGGTCCGGGTCGAACGACCAACCCCGAGCCGGGATCGGTAAAGCGGTCAGGCGCGGGTGGCCAGCAATGTCACGCTCTTGACATCCCATGAGTCGGTCGCGCCCTGGGCACTGTCGGACAGGAACTCGTAGGCGTTCCGGCGTCCGGACAGGATGGTGAAGCCGGCGTCCTCGATCAGCTGCTGGTAGGCATCCTGCTCGGAGGCACCGCCGATGCAGGCGGCCCACAGGTCGGCGTTGCAGACGACGCTCTCGGGAAGCTGCTCGCCGGAGACGATGTCCGCGACGGACAACCGCCCACCGGGTCGGAGCACCCGCGCGGCCTCGGCGAAGACCCGCCCTTTGTCCGCCGACAGGTTGATGACGCCGTTGGAGATCACGACGTCGAAGGTCCCGTCGTCGAACGGGAGCTCCTCGATGGACCCGTTGCTGAACTCGACATTCGTGAAGCCGCTTTCGTCCATGAGCCGTTCGGCCTTGGCCAGCTGGGACGCGGTGAAGTCGCGCCCGACGACCTGCCCGGACGGGCCGACCTGCCGGGCGGAGGCGAAGACGTCCATGCCGCTCCCGGAGCCGAGGTCGAGGACGCGGTCGCCCGGTCGGATCTCGGCCAACTGGTGGGGGTTGCCCACCCCGGCGAAGGAGTCGACGGCTTCACTCGGAATCTGGTCCAGCATGGAGGGCTCGTAGCCGAGGCGCTCGGCGAGCGCGCGGCCCAGCTCGAAGTGGAAGTCCCCCTCCGGCGCCTGGGCGACCGCGGTGTACATCGCCTGGACCTGCTGGGTCAGGTACTCGATGTCGACGCTCGAGGTGGTGGTGGTAGTCATGGAAGGGATTCCTTTCGTGGTCGGTATGGCGTCCACCATCCCTGTCCGTGGGGGTCGAAGTCCTGAAGAAGTTGTCCAGATTCCGTCCAGAGGGGCGGAGCCAACCCCCGGGGTGGGCGGGTCAGTTGACGTCGAACACCTGGAATTAACTCAGCCGGCCCCGGCGCGCGCCGGGGGAGGCACGCACCGGGGCCGGATAGCCAGACGCCATGCGCTGAGATGAGCAGTCTGCTGCTCGTTCAGGATGGAACGACTCCCCGCAAGCCGAGGGCGTCCTTCTCCTTTCCGCCGCGGAGGGGTTGATCGAGTCATTCGCGTCCGGGCACCAGGGGCTTGCAAGTCTCGCGCGGGGACGAGGGGCGCGTGCAGCAGGACCGATATCTGAAACGTTGGGCGTCCGCCCTCCGCCCTAGAGCTGAACCTCGTCCTGAGCCTCAACAACTACACCTGTGGCGTTCTGGATCGCACCGGCCGGCGCTGACGCCCATACCGGCTTCAGCCGCTCCAGGAACGCCTCGGCCGTCGACGCGTCGTCGAAACTCAGATCGAGTAGCACGTGGTTGGGGTCTTGGACGCCGCGGCTGATCTGGTACGAACGGACGCCGCCTTCCTTGCGTCCTGCGGGATCGCTATCGAACATCGCCTTCCACTGTGCGTAGTCACCCACCGTGAACTCTGCGTGCACATGCGCCATGAGCCATCCTCCTTGTGATGTATCGCTACTCCCAAACAACTCCCGTAGCTCCCGGACAGCCTTTCACCTTGGCTGAAGGCTTGTGAAGGCCTGTGGGGTCGAGGAGTCCGGTGCTGAGCCCTAGGGTCCGGTCATCTGCGCCAACATCTGCTCCAGCGCTGCCTGGTCGGGTCCCGTGAAGGGGTGTGCGGTCGGAGAGGCAGCCAGCGATGCCAGAAGGCGGTCGGTCATCGCCCCAGCCGCCGCTGGAAGGTGGCTGCTCAGCACCATCGTCGGCTCCATCGCGCGAATGCCGTCCAGCTCTTTGGCGAATGCACCGGCGTCGACCTTGTGGAGCCACGGTGAGTCCAGAGTCGCCCAGGTGACTTGACCCTGACGGAGGTCGTCGTCCGACAGGTCTGCCGCATTTTGAGGCACCTCTTGAAGGAGTGCGCCGAAGCAGTCTGAGCTGAAGAACGTTCCTGACTTCTGGTCGTAGAAACCAGTGGTGGAGGGGTTGTCAAACACCGGGGGCTTGACCGCGGTGAGCGTTCGGTCGCCGACGGTGATGTCCTGGCCAGGATTGACGAGGAAGACCCGATCCATCGGCAGGGGCGCGGTCAAACTCATGATGCCGACGCCAAGGAACGTCGTGATGACGCGGATGCGTGGGTTCTCTTCGAGCAGCTGATGCAGTGAGCCAATGTGGTCGAAGTCGGTGTGAGTGAGCCAGATCCACCGCAGGTCGACGGGGTCGATCACCGAACGCAGCGCCGTCATGAAGTCCGCATGGTCGACCATCGCACCGGTGTCGACCAGTACCGGCTCAGAGCCGTGCAGGACGAAGGCATTGACTGGAACAAAGCCAAAGCCCGGGATAGGAAAGGTCGACGTCAGGACGTCGATGTCGGGCGCAGCCGGGTATGTAGCAATCATCGTGATGCTCCTATCGGTGGGTTGGCGCCATCAGAACGGGACAACGGTGGTGAGCAAACCCGTTGCCGGTGCACGCCCTGCGAGCGTGCGGGCGAACTCGACGGCGTCGAGTGTCAGGTGCTCGGCATCGGCAGCATCAGGGCGATCGGTGTACCTACCGCCGGCTGGGCCGGTGAGCTCGAGGTAGAAGGGCTTGCCGTGGCGTCGCGCCCACTCGGCGACGACGTCAGCGACGATCCGCCCATCGTGGTCATCACTGAGCTCGACGGAGCTGCCCAGAGCACGCGCAAGGTCGATGCGGTGCATCCAGAGGTCGCGTAGGTAAATGGTGTCAACCAAGTAACCGAGCTTCCACTTCTCGAAGACTGGGCCGTCGATCGACATCGTGGCGTGGTTGCGCAGGACCGCCGGCATGCGGGAACGACCGCGGACGGTCTTGGGTGCGACCGCCGCCAGACGCTCGACGAGCTCATCTGGGGTCAGCTCGTTGCGTTCGCGCACCTGAACGTTCGTCAGTGCCGCCTCGAGGGGTCCGCCATGTCGCCTCCGGTGGATCATGGCCAGCCGCATCTGGTGCAGATTCTCACGAACCGATGCACCCGCCTCCGATGCGCCGAGGACGTGCAGGTAAAGCGTACGAACATCCCAGCCGGGGCAGTCTGTACTCGCTGTCCACGCCGACTGGTCAAGTGAACGGAGCACAGCAACTACGCGATCCAGCTCGCATGCTTGAAGCCGCATCGCCTCGTGGTGACTCATGGGTTCGATGGTGGCGACGTCAATTGTGGTCGTGGTCATCGTGTGACTCCTGTCGTGAGATCGGTACGAGAAGTGAGTGAGCGACCTCCATCGAGGACTTGGCAATGAGCCAGGAACATCTCCATGGCTTCATCGACCAGACGGAGCCACCTGTCGCCTCCTGGATCGTTGGAGATCTGCTGGGAAACGAGGCCGGCGACCAGCGCGGTTGCCAGGTCGAGATGCTCCTCCCCCGCAATCCCGTTGTCGGCGAGAACCTGCTTGAGATGCGTCAGCGCACGCACCGATGGCGCATACGCCTCTGTCGTGGGGGTGAACCCAGGAATCGTCCGCTGGAAGAGCAGTTGGTATCGCGCGACATCGCTTGCACAGAAGTCGAAGAACCGGTGCGCGAAGGCGTACAGCTGCTCACGCGACCCTTCGACGTCGTACGGCCTGGCCATGGACTCGGCAAAGTCGGTGGCGGCCTGGCCAAACATGGCGTCGTAGATCGCATGCTTGGAGTCGAAGTACGCGTACACGGTGGGGGTGGTGATGCCGGCCTGGGTTGCCAGGTCGCGGATCGACCAGATCAACAAACCCTCGTCGCGGGCCAGGCGCCAGGCGGCGTCCACGATCGCCTCACGCGCAGACTCGCGGCGAGCCTCGCGCCACCCCGATGACGTGGATTTAGTCATGTTCGGAAGTCTTATACGTTGTATAAAGTTTGTCAAGAGGATTTTGAGATCAGGTGCCGAAGCTGGCGCACCGACGTCGGGCCGCCGCGCGGCTCGGCCCGAGCCACTAGGCCAAACGGGTAGACGGACCGGGTGCGCACCAGACGCCCTCGGTGCAGACGTACGGTGGTCTGTGAGTAGCGTCTTCGTACTACCTCAACCAGCCAAATTTTCTACGGACGAAGGGTCAGCCATGGACATCCGCCGACGCAGTGTCGGCGCTTCGCTGTCCATGGCCGTCGCACTCCTCGCACTCCCGCTGGGATCTCCCCCGGCTAGCTCCGCGATGGTGGGACCAGGGATAGCCGCCGTTCAACCGGTTCCGGCACACAAGGACTTGGTGCCCGCAACCCCGCGTACCAACACCCCCGTCATCGACAGCGGCGAAATCTGGGACATGGAGGTCATCGGCTCCCGCGTCTTCATCGCCGGGTCGTTCACCTCGATTCGCAACAAGACTGGGAACACCACGCCGCTCGCGCAGCCCTACCTGGCCGCCTATGACTACAGGACCGGCCAGGTCGACCGCACCTTCCGCCCCACATTCGACGGATCGGTGAGCGCTGTCGAGGCGTCTCCAAGCGGCCGGCTGTACGTCGGCGGCAGGTTCCACACCGTCAACGGCGTGATTCGGAACAAGGTCGCGAGGCTCAATGTCACGACGGGCGCGGCTGTCTCCGGGTTTACGTTCCCGAGGGTCACCGACAACCCGGTGACCGCACTCGAGGCCACCGACACTGCGGTCTACGTCGGCGGACGGTTCACGAGGATCAACGGCGTTGCGATGACCGGACTCGTCGAGGTGGACGGCCAGACGGGGGTGGTCGACCCCACCTTCGACAACCAGCTCTCGGGCGGAATCGGCGTCGGAGGCGCACTCACCGTCCAAGACCTCGTGCTGACGCACGACGAGAAGGAGCTGCTTGTCGTCCACACCGGGCGCAAGATCGATGGACAAGATCGACTCGGCGTGGGCCTGATCAGCACCACTACTCAGCAGCTGCTCCCGTGGCGGACGCGACTGTGGGACCAGTACCTGCCGACCGTCGGAGGCGTGCAGCGCATCTACACCGGAGACATCGCCCCCGACGACAGCTACTTCGTCGTTGCCAGTGGTTCAGGTGGCGACCGTCCCCCGATCAGCGACACAGCCATCGCGTTCCCCATCGCCGGAGGCGACTTCGTCGAGCCGCTCTGGGTCGCCCGATGCTTCGACAGCGTCTACTCGGTCGCGATCACCGAACAGGCGGTCTACATCGGGGGCCACTTCCAGTGGAACGAGTCACCCACCGCGAACCAGCCATGGCCAGGCCTCGACAACGTCGGATACGGCACCGGGCAGGGCCTGTCGGGGTACGGCCTCGGCGACCAGGTCGTGCGCCGGGACCATCTCGGGGCCCTCGACCCGGCAACGGGAACCGCCCTCGAATGGAACCCGG
The DNA here is from genome assembly GCA_024644435.1 of Actinomycetes bacterium. GTDB lineage: Bacteria > Actinomycetota > Actinomycetes > JAHEKZ01 > JAHEKZ01 > JAHEKZ01. Next base: position 8,793 of record JAHEKZ010000043.1, read on the forward strand.
GGTCGAACTCGTTCGAGGGCAACAAGGCGATGCTTGCCACCAACCGTGGCCTCTTCGTCGGTGGCGACGGCAACGTCCAGGGCGGGGTGACGACCGGCCGGGTCGCCTTCTACGACTTCGCGACCGTCCCAGCCCCCACCCGCCCCGACACCACGATCAAGACACCGATCGAGGGAAGGGTGGTCGCAGCGGGAACACCCTTCTCGGTCCAAGGTCGTGGTTTGGCCCGCAGCGTCAAGCGCGTCAACCTCACGGTCCGGCGCTCGGGAACTGCCCAGTACCTGCAGGACGACCTCCAGACCTGGGGTGGCGTCAACAGCATCCGCACCACATTGGGCAAGGCGCGCAAGAAGTGGCGTCCGTGGTCGGTGCCGCTGACCCTCACAGGCACCCGCCCGCTCACGCTGACTGCCACCACCGTCGCCCGCGGCGGCAAGCGCGACACCACCCCCGCAACGAAGACCTTCGAGGTCTTCAACTTCGACGACCAGACGCCGAACACCTCCATCACGGGCCCGAGCAGCCCCCTGACGTCGACGTCCTTCACCGTGGAGGGAACAGCAAACGACGACCACGGCGTCGACGCACTGCGTTTGTGGTTCCGGGACGCCGCTGGCGACTACCTGCAGGACGACGGCACCGTAAGCCCGATCTTCAACACCTTCCGGGGACTGCCTGACATCGTTGGGGCCACAGACGCCACTTGGTCATTCGATGTCACGCTGCCCCACGATGGCCAGTGGCGCGGTAGCGCCACTGCTGTCGACACCGCCGGTCAAAGCGACCTCCGCAGCTCGACCCGCGACTGGCTCATCGCCCCCGGGGCCTCCGCGCCTGCGGTGACAATTGAGCAACCGATGCAGGTTGCCACCCGTCTGTCACCCTTGCCTACCTTCACGGTCGAGCCGGGCCAGCCCATCACCTTCTCGGGCGCAGCTATCGACACCGCTGGTCTGCGCGACGTCGAGATCTATCTCCGCAACTACTCGACGCAGGAGAACTTGGGCGCGGACGGCACGTGGGGCACCAGCGCCGTCGCCGCCTACCACCGGATCACGCCCCTCGACCTGCCCGGGCAGACGCACACCTGGTCGTACACCACGCCCTTCAACGCCTCACCCGGTCTCTACGTGTTCTACGTGCGCGCCACCAACGACCTCGGGCTCACGACGAGCAGCCTGGTTCGACCAGGACTGAACGTGGTCGTCCAGGTGGCCGGTGACGCGTTCCCCGACACGACCCTGACCAACCCCGGCACCGGCCAGCCGTCGCTAGCCTCGAACCGGCTTGACGTCGCCGGGACGGCCACGGATGACTTTGGCGTGGCGGCCGTCGATATCTTCGTCTACGACCAGGACAGCGGACGTTACCTGCAGGACAACGGCACACTCTCCACCGACTTCAACACCTTGCAGGCCGACCTCGACTCCACTGGCTCCCTCAGCACGGGGTGGACGTTCGGAGTCGATCTCCCCGGCAGCGGCGACTTCACGGTCAGGGCAGTTGCCGTCGACTCGTCCGACCAGAGGGATCCATCATCGACGGGCGCTAGCGGCCGCTACCTCTATTTCCCAGGCGACGCACCTCCTGGCTTCGTCGACGGCCTCGGACAGCCGGTCACCAACAGCACATTCTCCGAGGGACGTATCGTGGTCACCGGGCGCGCCGAGGACGACATCAGCATTGCCAAGGTCGAGACGGCGATCGTCGACTCCTCCGGCCGCTACCTCGACTATGCCGGTAACTTCCTGAGCACTACGCCCTCGTGGCGTGCGGCGTTCCTCAACAGTCCTGGTAGCCCGGGATCGAACTTCTCGTACACCTCGCCTGTTATCTCCGATGGCACCTACACCGTGCTGACACGAGCCACCGATCACCACGACCAGATCGGTGAGGTGCGGACGGCCGACAACGTCACGGTCACCCGTCCGGTCAACGCGGCGCCGGTCGCAGACTTCACCTTCTCGTGCACCGCCAACGTCTGTGCCTTCGACGGCCGGTCATCAACGGACGAGAACCCGAACACGATGGCGTACAGCTGGTCGTTCGGCTCCCAGGGCTCGGCGTCCGGGCCCACCCCCACCAAGACCTTCACATCGGTCGGCAGCTACGACGTCACGCTGACGGTGACCGACGAGTGGCGGACCACCAGCACCAAGACGACGAGCGTCGCGATCGACATCCCACCCAGCAATGCGCCGCCGGTGCCCGTCATTGCCCACCAGTGCCTCGGCCTGACGTGCAGCGTGTCCGCGGCGGGATCGACCGACCCGAACGCAGGCGACCAGATCACGTACAGCTGGTCGTGGGGTGATGCATCACCAGACGCGACCGGGACGAGCGCCACCCACGCCTACGCAAGTGGGGCCACGTACACGATCACACTCACCGCGACTGACGGCTGGGGTGCGTCGGCCTCCACCACGCGTACCGTCACGATCGCGCCCTAGTCGGCAGCTCAGGAACTGTCGCCGCTAACGAACGACGCCACCACGTCCACTTCCGAGACCTCGTCGGCCGGGAGCAGTCGCAGGTCCTTCGCCAGCCAGGTCAGGTCAGCGGCCTTGCCCTCCTCCAGCGAACCGATCCGGTCCTCCATTCCTACGGCGTAGGCCGCATCGATCGTGTGGGCAAAGAGCGCCTCGTCGAGTGAGAGCCGATGCCGGTCACCGAGCACTTCACCCCCCATCGTGCGCCGCTGCATCGCGTGCGCGATCGTCGTCAACGGCCGGTACGACGACACATCGGAGTCGC
>JAHEKZ010000043.1:11646-19367 GCA_024644435.1 Actinomycetes bacterium
AAGAGCGCCTCGTCGAGTGAGAGCCGATGCCGGTCACCGAGCACTTCACCCCCCATCGTGCGCCGCTGCATCGCGTGCGCGATCGTCGTCAACGGCCGGTACGACGACACATCGGAGTCGCTGCTGATGACCACCCGGACGCCGGCATCCAGCTCGTCCCGCCAGGGCTGCAGACCGTGCACGAGATCGCCCAACGACTCGGAGTACTGATCGCCGAAGTCGAAGAGATACGACGGCTGGTTCACCGTGATCACTCCGAGGCTGGCCATCCTCTGCACGCCAGCCTCGGTCGGCATCCCGGCATGCTCGATCCGGGGTCGCGGGTCAGCCAAGGGCGACGCCGCCAACCCACGTTCGAATCCCGTGAGTACGTGGCCGATCGCCTCGTCACCCTGCGCATGCACGCCGACTCGCCAGCCCAGACTGGACGCCCGCTCGATCAGCTCGATCAGCTCGTCCGGCCCATGGAAGTACGACGCGTCCTGCCCTTGGGCTCCAGCCGCCGGGCTGAACGCTGCCGTTCCACCGGTGAGGCTGCCGTCGGCGTACACCTTCAGGTGCCCGATCGACAGGTGCTCATCACCGAACGGCCCGGTCAGGCCAAGCGTCTCGAACTCATCGAGCTGGTGCGACAGTGGCATGCACACGGTGCGCACGCCCAGCACACCTCTGCTACGCGCCTCGCGGTAGCCGCGCAGCTCGCGCGAGGTGACCTGGGCGTCGGAGACGCACGTGAGGCCGGCAGCCCGAAAGGCTCGACTGGCTCGATCAACAGCATTGACCAGCATGTCCAAGCTGGAGCTCTCGTGGAAGTTGGGACCGTGCGAGCCGATGTCGACCTCGCTGGGGACGACGGCGCCGCTGGCGGCATCAAGGCACAAGCCCGTCAACCGGCCAGACTCATCCCTGACGAACCGGCCACCTGGCGGATCGGGTGTGTTCTCGTCGACCCCCGCCCGGGCCAGCACCACGGTGTTCACCAGCACGTTGTGCCCCGACGTGTGGAAGAACTGGAGTGGGTGGTCACCGGCAGCGGCATCGAGCTCAGCCAGTGATGGCAGCGCGTACTTACCGTTGTCGAAGCCGAACCCCGCAAGCTTGTCACCGGGCTCGGCCGCAGCCGCCGCCTCGCGAACCACCCGCAGCAGGGCCTCCGCTGAGTCGACACCTGGGTAGCGAAGGTCCCACGATGCCAAAGACTCCCCCGTCGACAGGAAGTGATTGTGCGCATCGATCAACCCGGGAAGGAGCATCCCGTTGCCGAGGTCGACGACTTCCGCGTCCGCCCACCGCTCACGCAGCTCAGCGAAACCGCCCACAGCCAGGACGTCGGCGCCGCGCACCGCTACCGCCTCGGCCCACGGGTGTGCCCGGACACCGGTGAAGACCGTCCCATTGCCGAAGATCTGTACCTGCGCGTGACCCATTACGCCATCTTCCTATGACTCGGCCTCACCGCGCGGGCATTCACACCTAGGGTGGCCGTAATGCTCACCACCCTGCGGCGCTGGCTTGCTCCCGCACGCTCCGTCCCAGTCACACGGTGGCGGGCTCGATCGCGCTGGGCAACCTCGCCCACCACCTTGCTCATTCTCTTGGTGGGGCTCTGGCTCTTCGGCACCGGAGAGGCCCTGCTCGTCGACTCCCAGCTCGGGGTCAGCCCGTGGACCGTCCTGGCCGAGGGAGTCGATCTGCAGACCGGTATCGGCATCGGGTGGGCCACCTTCTTCATCAGCCTGACAGTCCTCCTGCTGTGGATCCCCCTCCGCGAACGTCCCGGGCTCGGCACGCTCGCCAATGCCGTGGTGATCGCTCTCGCGCTCGGTCTGACAGCGCCCCTCCTGCCGCAGCCCTCGGCGGTGGGCTGGCAGGTCTTCGAGGTGGTCGGAGGAATCGCCCTCATCGGGCTCGGCAGCGGGCTCTACCTCACCTGTGGGCTCGGCCCTGGTCCACGAGACGGATGGATGACCGGAGTGCACCAGCGCACCGGGCTGCCGGTTGCTGGGGTGCGAGCCCTGATCGAGATCTCGGTCCTCGTCGCCGGGTGGGCTCTCGGCGGAACCGTCGGTGTGGGAACGGTCGCCTTCGCCCTCTTCATCGGTCCTTCAGTCGGCTACGGGCTACGTCTGGCCAACCGGATCGGCGGCACCGGTGCTGCCCTCACCAGTGCGGATGCCCCGGCGACCGAAGCCTGAGCCCAGGGCGCCATGCTTATACCCCCTGGGGTATAGTTGACTCACCGACGAAAGGACTCCGATGCGACCGCGTGCCTGGCTTGCCCCCCTTGTCATCACTGCCGCCCTCCTGGCCGGCTGCAGTGGCGGATCGGACGCCATCACCGATGTCGACGTCTCGGCAGCTCAGCAGATCGTCGAGGACGGCAACGCCGTCATCCTCGATGTCCGGACGCCTGAGGAGTTCGCGGGAGGACACCTGCCCGGGGCCATCAACATCAATGTCGAGTCAAGCGACTTCGCCACCAAGGTGGCCGGCCTCGACGAGTCGACCGAGACGCTGGTCTACTGCCGCACGGGCAACCGTTCCGGCGTCGCGACCGACGCGATGGCCGATCTCGGCTTCACCGACATGTCTGACCTTCAGGGTGGCATCGAGGCCTGGGCCGCCGCGGGCGAACAAGTGGTGAGGTAGCCAGAACTAGGCCCCTGCCGTGGCGGCAGCACGCAGTGCTGCCAGCAATACCCGGGAGGCCGGCGGTGCATCGCCGGCCAGCGAGACAAAGCGGATCGATCGCCGAAGTGTCAGACCCGCAAGGGGCCGCACCACGACCCCTCCGCGTTTGACCAGCGCCATCTGCGGCACCAGCGCGACTCCCACGCCCGCCGCCACGAACCCGAACATCACGTCGTAGTCGTCGGTGCGCAGCACCGCGTGCGGGGCGAACCCCTCCGTCGCGCAGGCCGCCCTGAGCGCGGCATCGCCGGGTTCATCGGGATCGCGCGACATCATCCAGCCGTCGTCAGCCAGGTCGGAGAGGGCAACCGACCGACGGCGCGCCAGGACGTGCGACGCCGGTAGGACGACCCGGTAGGGGTCGTCGAAGAGTGCAACCGTTTCCAGCTCGTCGAGCTCATGGGCCGGAGACTCCGGGTCGTCGTAGATCAGTGCGCAGTGCAGCTCGTGCGCCAGCAGTCCACCGATCAGCTCGGGCGGCTCGGCCTCGTGCAGCTCGACCCGGACGCCGGTGCGGACCTCCAGCGCCGCCACCGCCCGGGGCAGGACGTGGGCGCCGGCCGTCGGGAAGGTGCCGATGCGTAGCGTCGCCACCCCGTGCCTGGCGAGGGCCTTGACCTCGGCCTCCGCCGAGGAGAGCCGATCGAGCACCGCCTCGGAGTGCCCGAGGAAGAGCTCTCCGAGATCGGTGAGGGTGGCGCCCCGCGTCGTGCGGCTCACCAGGGCGACCCCGAGGTGCGACTCCAAGGCCGCCAGGTGGTGCGCCACCGTGGGCTGGCTGTGGTGGAGCATCCGCGCCGCGCCGGCCATAGAACCGGCCCGGGCGATGGCCTGCAGGACGGTGAGCTGCCGAAGTTCGAGCATGCGACCAGCCTACATACTCAGTATGGATCAGCACCAGATAGTTGGCCTCTACTCTTTCATACTGATCTCACCCATCCTGAACCTGTGACTCCCCATGACTCCCTCTCAGCCCACCTGCCCGGTCTCGACCAGACGTGCACCCCGTACGCCGACGCGCTCACGGCCTACGCCGATGACGACGTCCTGCGCCTCGACGTTCCCGGCCACCAGGCATCGACGCACGCCCAACCAGGGCTCGCGAACTTCCTGGGGGCCCGCGTCCTCGAGCTCGACATCCCTCCCCTCACCCAGGGCATCGACTTCGGCGACGCCCCGACTCCGCTGGGACAGGCCGCGTACCTCGCCGCCCAGGCGTGGGGTGGCAAGCGCACCTGGTTCCTGACCAACGGAGCCAGCAAGGGCAACCTGGTGGCCTGCCTCGCACTCCGCGGACTCGGCACGCAGGTCGTCCTGCAGCGCTCTGTGCACTCGTCGGTCGTCGACGGGCTGGCGCTCGCCGGACTGGACGCTGCCTTCGTCTATCCCAGCGTCGACGCGGAGTTCGGCATCGCACACGGGGTGACGCCGGCAGCTCTGGACGCAACGCTCACGGCCAACCCGGACGCCGTCGCGGCCTACGTCGTCACACCGTCGTACTTCGGTGCCGTTGCCGACGTAGCCTCTCTCGCGCAGGTGGCGCACCGCCACGGTGTTCCGCTGGTGGTCGATGAGGCGTGGGGCTCGCACTTCGGGTTCCACCCGCAGCTTCCCGTCAACGCCCTCCGGTTGGGCGCGGACCTGGTGATCTCGTCCACACACAAGCTCGCTGGATCCCTCACCCAGTCCGCCATGCTGCACCTCGGCCACGGCGACTTCGCCGACCGTCTCGAGCCATTGCTCGACCGCGCCTTCCGATCGATGCAGTCGACGTCGGCCTCTGCCCTGCTCATGGCCTCGCTCGACCATGCGCGCCACCAGCTGGCAGTGAACGGTCGCACCACGATCGGTGCCAGCCTCGACGCGGTTGCCAAGCTGCGGGGGCGGATCGACGCAGAGGGACGCTTCGGGATTCTGGACGCACGGATGTTGGGCTTTGACGACGTCGTCGAGATCGACCCACTGCGGGTCGTCATCGACACCCGTGCCGGGGGCGTCAGCGGTCACGAGGCACGCCACCTGCTCTTCGAGAAGCACCGCATCCACTTCGAGATGTCGACCGACTCAGTACTGGTTGCCGTCGTCGGAGCAGGCGCCATCCCCGATGTGGACCGACTCATTGACGCTCTGCACTCGTTGCCGACCATCGCGGTCAATGACGCACCAGCCATCCAGCTGCCTCAGCCAGGCAGCAGAGCCAGCAGTGTCAGGGACGCCTACTTCGCGGCCACCGAGGTCGTCACAGCCTCCAACGCGGTCGGACGGGTCTCGGCCGACACTGTCGCTGCCTACCCGCCTGGGATCCCCAACCTGCTCCCCGGAGAGGTCGTCACGGCCGAGGTCGTCGACTTCCTGCAGCAGACCGCGGCAGCGCCGTTCGGCCACGTCCGCGGCGCCCTGGTCAAGGACATGAGCCTGTTCCGGGTGGTCGCCGCCTAGGGAAGCGGTGCTGAGCCGGCCACCGCAGACCAGAAGCCGTCACGCACATCGTGCTTGGCCTGGTCGTCGTGCCAGGTATCCACACCACGGGCGTCGGCGTACCCGAGCAGCTCGGCGTCAATCCTGCGGGGAATGACCGGCTGCGACGCGAACAACCCGGCGCGCATTTCCTCGGTGGCCCGCAGTCGCCACCGGTTGCCATAAGTCCAGCCGGCTTGGCGCGCGGTTACCACGACGGCAACGGCCCGGTCTTCGGCGTCGTCTCGTGCCCGTTCCTCGCGTGTCGAGACATCAGCGAGCCTCAAGAGCTGGTCGGCCGGCGACTCGTGGACATATCCCGAGCCGCTGCCCGTCGAGGTGAAGAGCAACCGCGATGGCACCGGCTTGCTCGGCGGCTGAGGCTTGTGCAGGGCGGCGATCTCGGCCGGTGTCGGAACGTGCGGGGGTTCGGGCTGGGCATCTTGGGCCGGCGGGACGTCGGGGAGGCGGGCCGCGCGATCCGCGGCGGCTGCCACCTCGGCGACACCGGCCGCCAGCTCGGCGGGGTCAGGGAACACCGTGTAGAGGGAGCGCAGGAAGTCGCCATCGAGCACCCGGCGTCGGTCAGCGGCCATGATCAGCTCGAGGGACTGGTTGGATCGCTCAGGCGGGGAGTCGACGCCCCACAGGTGAAGTCGGACACCGTACTTCTGCACCTCTTCGACCGCCCGGAGCAGGTCTTCGTCACCAGTCAGCAGCACGAAGTCCGCCGCGGCATGGTTGCGGGCCAGCTCGGTCATGTCGGCATGCAGGTCAGCGTCGACGCCCTTCTGCGTCCGGCGCCCCCCGTCACGCTCTCGCAGGTTGCCCAGCCTCAGTTTGACGTCAGCCAGGCGGCCGAGCTCGCGTTGGTCCGGAAAGGGGACGCGGTTCGGTGCCGCGTCGTACCAGTACAGACGGAGTAGCGGAAGGCCTGTGTCCTTGACCGCGAGGTCGGCCAGCGCCTCGACCAACGCTGGACGGTCGGCGCGTACCCGGCGTCCGGCTACGCCATCGGCGAGGAGCGTCTTGGCGCTCTCTCCCAGGTATCCCGCATCGACGAAGACTGCGCACCGGTCCATGGCTCAAGAGTGCCAGCCCGGACGCGATCGCGCGAAGGAAGTGGCTTGACCGGCGGCCTACCTGCGCACCATGCTCACCACATGAGCGACGAGAGCACCAGCGACACATCGGCGTCCCCCGAAGACGTCAAGGCGAAGTTCCGAGAGGCTCTGGAGCGCAAGAACAAGCAGTCCAACGACTCGCGCAAGAAGGGTGAGCCCGACTCACCGCAGGGAACCGAGGACACGCACGCCCACGGCGCCAAACGCGAGTTCCGCCGCAAGTCGGGCTGACACCCGATGACGGGCAGCCGGTAGCTAGGCGGAGACCTCCTTCGAGGCCTCCTCCTGGTCGGACTCCTGGGGCTCTGTGTTTTTGGGTGCAGTGGCTGCCAAGAACTGGACTCCGGCAACCACCACAAGAAGCGTCACGACGAACCAGGCGACGGTCGACGGAGTCGGCCGGTCGACCAGGAATATCCCAACGCCGAACACGGCGGCAGCCGCCAGCTGGATCCCCATCCGGTGCGCGGCTACGAACACGCCAAAACGACCGGTGCTCCAACCAGTGCGTTCACCACCCTGGGTCACCAGGCCCCCGGAGACCTCGCGGGTCTTGCGTGCCCACGCGGCAGGTCCGGTGACCGCTGCGCCGAACGCCAGGACGATGCCCAGGAAGAAGAAGACGCGTACACCGTTCCGCAGGAAGCGCACAACAGTGTCGAAGACCACCGCTGCGGTGTCTTGGCTGACCATGTCGGAGGTGACGGAGTCGAGGTAGATGCCGCGCCCGACGGCCAGGCTGAGCCCGACCAGCAGAGCGGCAGCCGAGATCAGACCTCCGGTCCACACCAGCGAACGTCTCCGGTCGCGCGACAGAAGCACGGCCCCGATGAAGCAGAGGGCCGCGATCCACGGCAGCACATTGGCGAGAGTGTTGAGCGCACGCACTCCGGTCTGTGCGTCCTGGATGTAGCTCACGTTGGCTACCGGCAGCTCCACGGTCGGGTTCACGGCCGGCAGCTTGTCGACGATGCTGAGGCCCTGCTCGCTCAGCTGGCTCTTCACATCATCAATGACCGGCCCCAGGTCGAGGAACATCTGGCCGTTCTTGATCTGAAGCACCTGCGAGGTGTCCTGGTTCGTGACCACGGCGACCACAGAAGCGGACGCCTGCCGGTTGATCGCGCGCCAGAGTGCGTCGAACCGATCACTCTCGAGCGCCTTGACCACCAGGTCGTTGGTCGTTGACTCGATCTGACCCGTGAGCGGACCGGCTGCGAAGGAGAGCTCGGGGGGGAGGTTGTCCTGCAGCAGCTGCTCCACGTCGACCTGGGCAAAGATCTGGTCGGTGATCGCGTTGGCCACGTCATCGACAACGGCCGAGCTCTCCGACAACGGTGCGACCGTCTCGACATACCGGTCGGTGTTGAGCAGCGTGTTGCGCGTCCACACCGCCACCCCGGCCGTGGGGACGAGCAAGAAGCCCAGACCCATCAGCACCACGACAGC
>JAHEKZ010000044.1:0-6384 GCA_024644435.1 Actinomycetes bacterium
ACCACGCGCTCGACGCCTACGGACGTGAAGTTGGTGATCATGGCTCGAAGGTTCCCCATCTTCACCCGCCACAGTGCAACGGGGTCGAGATCCGGTCCGACCCAGCACAGCCAGTCCAGGTGGATGCCGGCTGAGGGAACTCCCTGCTCGGCCAGGAGATGGGTGATCTCGGCAGCGACTGCTGTCTTGCCTGCGCCGTACTCCCCCGTGACCAGCAGGCTCCTCATGGCCCACAGGCTATTGCTCAGGTCAAGACCGTTTCTGACGATCGCGTGTCAGAAGCGGTCTGACCGGAAGCAGGTGCTGGCTCCATCATCGGCTCGGGTAGGCCCGCTTCGCCATCAACGTCGATCGTGGGCAGTGCCCTGTCGAGCCACGCCGGGATCCACCAGTTGGCGTCACCCAGGAGCTTCATCGTGGCGGGCACCAGGATCAGGCGGACCACCGTGGCGTCGAAGAAGATGGCGGTCGCCAAGCCGAGACCCATCATCTTTGTAGCCGGGTCCTCGCCGAGGATGAAGCCGAAGAAGACCGCGATCATGATCAGAGCCGCGGATGTGATCACGCGTCCGGTGCTCGCGATGCCTCGGACAACGGACGTCTCATTGTCACCGGTGTGGAGGTACTCCTCACGAACCCGGCTGAGTAGAAAGACCTCGTAGTCCATGGAGAGGCCAAACAGGATCGCGAACATGAACATCGGGATGAACGCGATGACCGGAACCGTCTCTTGCAGGCCAATCAGATCCATACCCCAGCCCCATTGGAAGACAACGACAAGCACGCCGTAGGCAGCTCCGATACTCAGCAGGTTCATCACCGCCGCCTTCAGCGGAACGAGGATTGAGCGGAAGACCACGGTCAGCAGCAGGAAGGACAGCAGGACCACAGCTGAGATGAAGAGTGGCAGCCGGTCGCCGACCCGCCCCCCGAGGTCACCCCAGGTCGCCGTCTGACCTCCGATGTGGGCGCTAGCCGGACCGTCGGCAAGGACCTGCGGAAAGACATTGGTACGCAGTCGCTGGATGGTCTCGAACGTCGCCGCGTCCTGTGGCTCTGTGGTTGGGATGGCCACCAGGGTGCTGACCGAGCCGTCGGCGCTGACCTCAGCGGGCGAGACGGAGGCAATCCCCGGGTCTGCCTCGATGGCCGCGGCGAGCGGCTCGAGCACATCTGGGTCGGCCGACGTGTCGACAGCGATGACCAGCGGACCGTTGACTCCGGGTCCGAATCCGTCTGCCAGGAGGTCATAGGCAAGGCGCTCTGTGCGGGTCTCGGGCAGGGCCCCCTCGTCGGGGAACCCAAGCCGCAGCGACAACGCCGGTGCCGCCATGGCAATCAGCAGTGCGGCACCGGCGATGGCATAGACCCATGCGTGCCGTGAGACATGCCGGCCCCACCGGTGCCAGCCCGCACCCGCAACGCGTCCCCTGGGCGAGAGTCGGGTTCGTCGGCGTAGCCCGTTGATTCGGTGTCCCGCAAGGCCGAGGAGGGCCGGCAGTAGCGTCACTGCAGCAGTAACCATCACCGCTACGACGATCGAGACCGCGATGCCGGCAGCCGTCATGAAGGGAATGCCCGAGACCGCGAGACCGAGAATCGCAATGACCACGACCCCTCCGGCAAAGATGACCGACTGCCCGGCGGTCGCGACGGCGCGTCCGACCGACTCCTCCACCGTCATTCCACGTGCTAGGAACTCGCGGTGCCGGGTGACCAGGAAGAGCGCGTAGTCAATCCCAACTCCGAGACCGACCATGGCGCCCACAACGGGGGCGAAACTGGGGATATCGACGAGATAGTTCACGAGGGAGAGCGCACTGACACTTACCGCCAGCCCGATCAAGGCGATGCCAATGGGGAGCCCCATCGCGATGACGGAGCCGAAGGCAAGCAGCAAGATGATCACCGCGGCGATAAGACCGAGCATCTCGCCCACTCCGGTCTGCGACTCCTCAAAGGCGAAGAAGAGGTCACCACCTGTCTCGATCTGCAGCGTCGACCCTTCGCGAGCGTCCGCAGTCGCGGCTTTGAGGTTGTCCAGGTCGACCGGGTCGAGCTCTTCGACCACGGGGTACTGAACGCGGACCAGGGCAACTGAACCGTCCGGTGAGACCGACGTCGTTGTGCCGAGAACGCGTGGGAGGGCATCCAACGACGCCTCGAGTGCAGCAAGGTCCTCACGCGCCCGAGGCGAGTCCGAAAGGCTCACGTCGCTCTCGAGCGGCGTGACGACGACCTGGGCTGTCAGTCCCGCCCGGTCCGACTGAGCCGCCTGCTGCAGGTCGACAGCCTGCTGGGAGTCGAGCCCTGGGACAGCGAAGGAGTCCTCGAGCTCCTTCCCAAGACCTGCCGCGGCCACGATCACCATCACCGAGACGATGAGCCAGGCACCGATCACCCGCCACGGCCGCCGAGCGGCGAACCGACCCCACCGATACATCAGACTCGACATCGTGAACTCCTCGCGGATCCAGGTTTCCTCGGCGTCGTCGCCGAGCACCTCAAGAGTCACGTCATGCGATCTGCCGGACATCGGCCAGTTCGCCCAAGGTTTGCCCGAACTATCGGCCGGGGAGAATCTCGAACTTTTGGCCGAGTCGCCAGTTGCTCGGGCCCCCTACTGTGAACACGTGATCCCAGATACCGTTCGCTCGCTGTGGGCCGAGCCACGTTCTCCGAACGCCCCCGTGCGCGTCGGGCGCGACTGGGCTCTGGTGGCAGTCCTCGTGATCTCGGCTGTGCTCGAAGGCAGCTTCCGAAGTGATCTGATCTGGCGCCCGGTGGAATTGGCTCTGGCACTCATGCTGGTCTGGACTCTTTTGTGGCGCCGGACCCGTCCCCTTGAGATGGTCGCCATCGCCTTCGGCGCGATCATCGCCTTGTCCATCGCGTCCATCGCTGCCGACAAGGGTTCAGTCGGTCTCTACACGACCGGCTTCGTGTTGCTGCTGCCCTATGCGCTGTTCCGGTGGGGTAGCGGCCGTGAGGTGATCCTGGGGCTGCCGATCATCCTGGTCGCCTACACACTGGGAATCATGGCCGACTACACCGGCGTGGGCGATGCGGTGGCAGGCTTCGCGTTTGGTCTGTTCCCTGCTGGGCTCGGGGCCTTGGTGCGCTACCAGGCCAGCTACCAGGCGAACGAGAAGGAGCAGATCAAGCTACGGGAACGCGAGCAGCTGGCCCGCGAGCTGCACGACACCGTGGCACACCACGTCTCAGCCATTGCCGTTCGTGCGCAGGCAGGGCAGGTGGTAGCCGCTACCGATCCCCAGGCCGCAGTCGACTCGCTGCGCGTTGTCGAGGAGGAGGCCACCCGCGCTCTCACCGAGATGCGATTGATGGTGGGAAGCCTCCGCGAGGGAGAAGAAGCTGACCTCGCCCCGCAGCGCGGCATCGCCGACATCGAACGCCTCGCACAGGGCTCAGGCGACTCGCCACCGGTGACGGTCGAGCTCTCAGGAGCCCTGGACGACCTACCGCCGTCCGTCGGGGCCGCCGTCTATCGTCTGACCCAGGAGTCGATAACGAACGCCCTTCGGCACGCCAGGCACGCGACGCGTATCGACGTCACGCTCGATGCCGACACGCAGTGGGTCCGCTTGACGGTCACCGATGACGGGGATCTGATCCCAGCAGGACGAGGCAAACCTGGCTACGGAATCGTCGGGATGAGTGAGCGAGCCGCCCTGCTCGGCGGCACCCTTACGGCAGGGCCGCAACCGGACAAGGGTTGGGTCGTGAGCGCAGAGCTTCCAAGAACTGGCGCGACCGTATGACGATTCGGGTGATCGTCGCCGACGACCAGGAGATCGTGCGCACGGGTTTGGCGATGATCCTCGACGCGCAGCCCGACATCGATGTCGTGGCCCAGGCTGCTGACGGACAGACCGCCGTAGAGCTGGCCCGCAAACTGCGCCCCGACGTCTGCCTCTTTGACATCCGGATGCCCGAGATGGACGGGATCGAGGCCACTCGGCAGCTCGCCGGCCCGACCGCAGAAGACCCGATGGCCGTCGTGGTGATCACCACGTTCGACCTCGACGACTACGTGCACGGGGCCCTCAAGGCCGGCGCTCGAGGCTTCCTTCTCAAAGATGCCGGTCCAGAGCTGCTTGTTCAGGCGATTCACGCCGCCGCCAACGGTGACGCGCTCATCGCGCCGAACGTGACCGCCCGTCTCCTCGCAGCCTTCAGTGAGGCGCGCGGCGGCCCACCCCCCGCACAGCCGGTGGCACCGCTCACCGAGCGCGAAGAGGACGTCCTGGTCACGGTCGCCCGGGGCCGAACCAACTCCGAAATCGCGCAGGACCTCCACATCAGCCTGAGCACCGTCAAGACCCACCTCACCGCCCTGATGAACAAGCTAGGTGTCCGGAACCGCGTCGAGCTGGCCATGTGGGCCTACGAGACTGGGCGGATCAAGAGCTGACCACCACCCAGAACGCCCGCGCTACCGCCTGACCAACTTCTCACGACCGGAATGTGGCTGTCCCCTTATCGGGTTAGGGTCGTAAGACATTCGGTTGTCGATTGTGGCCGCCTCGGTTTGTGGCCCAGGAGGATTTTCCATGCCGACTGAAGAATGGTCCACCGACGCCCTGATCAGGCAGTTCGACAATGTCCGGGCCCACACCGAGCAGCTCGCGACGCCACTGTCACCTGAGGACCAGACTGTCCAGTCCATGCCCGACGTGTCCCCCACCAAGTGGCACCGGGCGCACGTCACCTGGTTCTTCGAGACATTCGTCCTGGCTGAGACCGAGTCAGGCTTCGCCCCCTACCAGGACCAGTACTGGTACCTGTTCAACAGCTACTACGAGTCGGTCGGCCCCCGCTACTCCCGCCCCGATCGTGGGCTGATCAGTCGCCCCGGCGCCCATGAGGTGGGCCGGTACCGCTCGAATGTCGATGATCGGATGCGCGACATCGTCGCCGCGCTTGACGGAGGGTCGCTCGAGAAGGTCGCACCCGTAATCGAGCTGGGCTTCCACCATGAGCAGCAACACCAAGAGCTGCTGCTCATGGACATCAAGCACGTGTTGTCGGTGAACCCGATGCAACCGGCCTACGCAGGCGAACCATCCGAGCACGGCGAGCCCGACCCGCTCGGGTGGGTCGATGTCGAAGGTGGGTTGGTCGAGATCGGCCATGAAGGCGATGGCTTCCGGTTCGACAACGAGGAACCGCGTCACCGGGTCTGGCTCGAGCCGTACCGCTTGGCCGACCGGCTCGTCACCAACGGCGAGTGGCTGCTGTTTATGACAGATGGCGGGTACGACCGGCACGAGTTCTGGCTCTCTGACGGCTGGGGCAAGGTGAAGTCGGGTGGATGGCGTGCGCCGTCCTACTGGACCGAGGTCGATGGCGTGTGGTTCGAGCACACCCTCAACGGCACGTGGCCCGTCAACCCCGCGCTTCCGGTCAGCCATGTGAGCTTCTACGAGGCGGAGGCGTATGCCGCGTGGTCAGGAAAGCGGCTGCCGAGCGAGTCCGAATGGGAGCACGCGGTAGTCAACGACGCCCAGCCGGTTACCGGGAACCTCAGCGACTCGCAGACCTTCCACCCGCGCGCAGCTGGCCCGAAGACGGGGCGCCTTCGCCAAGTGTTCGGCGACTGCTGGGAGTGGACGTCGTCGGCCTACCACCCCTACCCCGGGTACCACCCGCCCTCCGGCGCGATTGGGGAGTACAACGGCAAGTTCATGTCCAATCAAATGGTGCTGCGCGGCGGCTGCGCTCTCACGCCCCTCAATCATGCGCGGTCGACCTACCGCAATTTCTTTCCGCACTCGGCACGCTGGGCACTCTCTGGGGTGCGGTTGGCCGACGGCGGTGCACCGGTGACCACCCGATGACTCCGGTCAGGGAGCCGGTCGTACAGCAGCTGCTCGACCCCGACTGGGCTGCCGGCACGCTCGCCGATGACGTACGCCGTGGCCTCGGCTCATTTCCACGCACGCTGCCACCGAAGTGGCTGTACGACGACCGAGGTTCAGCTCTGTTCGACGCAATTACCCGCCTACCTGAGTACTACCCGACAGAGTGCGAGCGCGACATCCTGCAGAAAAACGCCGACACGATCGCCCGCGAGTCAAGGGCCTCGATCCTCATCGAGCTGGGAAGTGGCACCTCAGACAAGACTCGCACACTGCTCGATGCGTTCAGCGGCACCGGGCAGCTCGAGCGCTTTGTGCCGGTGGATGTCTCGGAAGCCACGCTCCGGCGTTCCGCCGACGACATCTCTCACGCCTATCCCGGGCTGCAGGTCGAGGCGATCGTCGGTGACTTCACCCTCCACCTGGGTCACCTGCCACGAGGGGGACCGCGCATGGTCGCCTTCTTGGGCGGGACCATTGGCAACCTCTATGTCGAAGAACG
>JAHEKZ010000044.1:6484-19045 GCA_024644435.1 Actinomycetes bacterium
GGCTGCAGGTCGAGGCGATCGTCGGTGACTTCACCCTCCACCTGGGTCACCTGCCACGAGGGGGACCGCGCATGGTCGCCTTCTTGGGCGGGACCATTGGCAACCTCTATGTCGAAGAACGCGCTGCATTCCTCGGGGCCTTAGCTGACTCCCTCTCCCCCGGCGACTCCTTGTTGCTCGGCTTCGACCTGGTCAAGGACCCGCACCGTCTGATCTCTGCCTACGACGATTCACAGGGCCTGACAGCGGATTTCGTGCTCAACTCACTGCGAGTGCTCAACCGTGAGCTCGATGCAGACTTCGACCTCGACGCCTTCACCTACGTCCCGTTCTGGGACCCCCACATGGAGCGCATGGATCTACGGCTCCGGTCCGAGATGCCGCAACGGGTACGGATCCCCGGCGCTGGTCTCGAATTCAACCTGGGATCGGGTGAAGAGATCCGGGTCGAGATCTCGTCGAAGTTCCGACATGACGGAATTCGGTCTGAGCTGGCCGCTGCCGGGTTCGACGTGACCGGCACCTACACAGATCCCGGTGATGACTTCGCGGTGGTCCTCGCCCGGCGATCCTGAGCCAGCGCTAGCTCGTGGGCCGGGACGACTCCGGTGCCGCGTGTAAGTCCAGCTGACGCGGTCGCTTTGCTACGTTGCGACAATGGGCTTTGACGTTGTCGTGGTCGGTGGCGGGTCTGCCGGATGTGTTCTCGCCACCCGACTCAGCGAGGATCCCGGCCGCACCGTGTTGTTGATTGAGGCGGGTCCGGACTATCCCGACGAAGACTTGCTGCCACCTGATGTTCTCGATGCCTCCCAGCCGACAGTTGACCACGACTGGGGCTATAGCGCTGACGCTGACCTCGATCGCGGGATTCAGCTCCCACGAGCGCGGATCATGGGTGGCTGCTCAGCGACGAACGCCTGTTTCGCCCAACGAGGCGCGCCCCAGGACTACGACGGCTGGGCCGAGCTGGGCATCCTTGGCTGGAGCTTTTCCGACGTTCTCCATGACTTCCGTCGGCTTGAGACTGACGCGGACTTCAGCGACCAATGGCACGGCACGCACGGCCCCATACCGGTTCAGCGGCACCCACGTAGCGACATGAACGCCATCCAGGCTGCCTTCCTCGACGCTGCGGTCGCCATCGGGCATCGGGTCGTCGAGGATCACAACCGCCCGGGCGAAGTCGGAGCTGGGCCCTCACCCCGAAATGTCCACAACGGGGTGCGCATGAGCAGCGCCATCACCTACCTCGCGTCCGCCCGGTCGCGAACGAACCTCACCATCCAACCGGATTCCGTCGTTGCTCACGTCGAACTGTCGGGGACCCGCGCTACCGGAGTTCGCCTGATCGACGGGACGCTCATCGAAGCCGATCGCGTCGTACTCGCGGCCGGAACGTACGGCAGCCCCATGATTCTCGCCCGCGCTGGTATCGGTGCGGCGACTGAGCTTCAGGCGCTGGGGATCACTCCCGTAGTCGACCTGCCGGGTGTCGGCTCGAATCTCGTCGACCATGCCTTGATATCCATCGACCTTCCTGCAAGCCCGTCCGCCGGCCCCAGCCGATTTCAGAACCACCTGACGTTTCACTCGACGTCGGCCGACCGGGACGGGCCACCCGACTTGATGATGTTCCCCGCGGGACCATTTGCCGTCGACTCTGGAGTTGAGTCCGGGGCCGTCTTCGGACTCGTGGTCGGGCTGATGGCGCCGCGCTCGCGTGGCTGGGTGCGGCTGGCCTCGGACAACCCGACAGATGCGCCGCGCATCCACCCAGCTCACCTGACCGACGCCACGGACTTCGACCGAATGATCGACGGCGTAGTCGAGGCGCGTCGAATCGCCCGCAGCGAACCCCTCGCTGCGGTGATCACAGGGACGGAGCTCTCTCCCGGGCCGAGCATTCCGTCAGACGATGCGCAGGCGCTGGCACGGTGGGTCCGCGGCGCCGTCGCCACGTTCCACCACCCCGTCGGCACATGTGCGATGGGTGCTGACCCCACTCTGGGCGCGGTCACCGACGCGCATGGTTCGGTCCACGGGGTCGACAGGCTGACCATCGCCGATGCCTCGATCATGCCGACGATTCCCACGGGAACGACCAACCTACCGACGATCATGGTCGCGGAACGTATCGCGCACTGGCTGCAGTCCAGGGCCACGGGAGACCGAGCTTGACCTAGTCGCACCTTCCCACGACTCCCGACGCAAGCCTTCACCGCGAGCAAAGAGGTGTGGCACCGCTGCAGCTTGCAGCGGTGCCACACCTCACGCACGTCACGACGGCGACGAGCGCTCAACCCCTACTTGGCGCTATCCGGGGAAGTCGGCGAGGTAAGCCGTGGTCGCCTCGTCTACTGCCTTCGCGCCTTCCTGAGCCTTCGTCACGTCGCCTGACTCGAGCAGGGTAAATGCACCCTCATAAGCGTCGTAGGTCTCCTGGCTGTTCTCCTGCACGGTGCCTTCAATCGGCATCCACAGTGGTTCAATGCCGTCCGACAGCGTCTTGCCTTGCGCTGCTGGCGCTGCGGCAATCTCTGCTGCGAGGTCGTTGATCTGAGTCATGCCATCAGCGACCGCTGCGTCCGTAGTCCGTTGGTCTTCGGGCGTGGTGCCGGTGGGTGAGGCGCTGGCAGTGTCGCTCGTCGACGTTGACGTTGTTGAATCATCACTGCCACACGCCACAAGCGTTACCAGAGCGGCAGCCGCTACAAGCCCGGACAGTATTCTTGAGGTTCGCATTACGCTCCTTGGGTCGGTCGGTGGCAAAGGCCCACCAACGTTGGTTTGAGATTGATAGCGCCGATATCAGAAGCCAACCCAGCGTTCTCTCCGACTGAGCTGAGTCCGAGATCGACAAGGGAACGCCGACGCTTGCCACTGCCGGTTTCGCTGGTCAGCTGGCTGGACATGGTTCCCTCCACGTTCTCCGATGTTCCGAACGCTCTGCGAGCTTGATCGCGGCGAGCGCTCCAGAACCGGTTCATGGGGTCCTGGCGCTCTCAGTGTCGTTCTCCGGAGGTGGGTGACACATCGGTGTATCCCGCTAAGGCGGTAGGTGTTATTACCTAGTCAACGAAGACCAGCGACACGGCGTTCTCGCTCTCGTGCCGCCTGCCCCCGCTAGTCGTCTTGGGGCAGGTCGACCATCAGCGCAATCTTCGTACCCGCACCGGGTCCACTCTTGGTGACCAGCATTCCCTTCAGCAGCTTGGTCCGTTCGTCCATGCCGCGGAGCCCCAGCCCCGCCTCCCACGATCGCTTCGTGCTCTCGCTCTTGAGTCGCATGCCCTTGCCGTTGTCCTCGACCGCCACCGTCAACTTGTTGTCACAGAAGTCCAATCCGACTCGCACACTTGTGGCTTCTGCGTGCCGCTCAACGTTGTGGAGCGCTTCCTGTACCACCCTGAAGATGAGGAGTTCATCTCGTTCACACAGCCTCTGCCGGGGCCCGGTAACGACCAGGTCGACCGAAAGGGCAGTTCTTGCCCTCAGCTCAGACACCAACCAGCTGATGGCATCGATCAGGCCCAGGTCGTCGAGCAGGGACGGCCGCAGGTCTTTGCAGTACCGCCGGACGCTGCCGATTGTCGTGGCCAGAATCTCCTGCACGCCGAGCAGTCGCCCGCGCGTATCTTCGGTTGCGCCACCTGGGCCTACCGCGTCCAGCTGGGCTTTGGCAACGGCGAGTGACTGCAGGACGTCGTCATGAAGCTCGCGCGAGAGACGCTTTCGTTCTGCCTCCTGGGCTTCTGTTGCCAGCTCGATGTAAGTCTCCAGATTCTGTTTCGCTTCGGCCAGGTCCGACAGCGCCTCGCGCGTACTTGCGTGGTCGAAGATGTTGTTGAGAGCCACGCTCAACTGGTTCGCAACGGCCTCGAGCACATTCCGTTCGTCACGCAAGATGACGTCGTCCGTCTGTGTCAGGCCGATCACACCGAATGTTCGCTCTCCCGATTTGAGTGCGAACACGACCGTGTGCGCGTCGGCTCCCTCGGGTTGTTCGCGCTGTTCCGACCCAGTCAGACAGGCAGCGAGGGTGAGACCTTCTTGAACCTGATCCAGTTGCGCGGGTGGCTCGATACGGCTGGCGTCAATGATCGTGAGCCCCGACGTGTTGGGTATGGCGAGTGTTCGAATCCAGGCGACTTGGCGCTTGCGGTCATCGAGAGTGGCGCGGAGCGTGCCCCGCAGAACGTGTTCCAGGTCGAGGGAAGCAGCGACGGCAGCGGCGGTCGCGTTCAATCGAGAGAGGTGCAAGTTGGCCTGGTCAGCTGCGCGAGTTGCGGCCGCCTCTCGATCGACTCGGATGCCCACCACGATGCCGATCGCGATGACGATTCCGAACTGGATCAGGATTCCAGTCCTCGTCGTCCAGTTGTGAGAACTGATCTCAGGGATCGAGAGCACCAGAGCCCACAGTCCTGTGGGTATCGCACCCCTGAGGCCAAAGATCAGCGCGGAGTACACGACGGGTATCAGCAGCACCGATATCGACAAGAAGTAGAGCGGCCATTCACCGCCGAGAACCTGCGCTTCCTCCAGGAGCAGGTGACCGATGTTGATCAGGACGATCAGCAACTGAATGATCCAGAACCGGTAGTCGCGAACCGGAATGTTGACGCGGCTCATCCACGTCCTAGATCTGGATGCTCCGGCATAGCCGCCGGTCGGGGGCTCGGTGGTTGGCGTCGCGGTCTCAGTCGACATCGGCGAGCTGAATCCATTGGTGGCGGACGGCCTGGGTGACCGCTTCCGTACGTGAAGACACTCCCAACTTCTCGAAGATGTTGCGCATGTGGGCCTCAACGGTTCGGGTGCTCATGGACAGTTCCTTGGCGATCGTCTTGTTTGCCGCACCACGTGCCGCGAGCTCGAGGACTTGTCTCTCACGCTCGCTGAGCTTGTTCGTGTCACTGGGTGGCGCTGACAAGAGCGTGAGGACCTTGCGCGCGATGGACGGCGACAAGGCCGACTCGCCTCGGGCTACCCCGACGATGGATCCCCTCAGCTCGGCGGCCTCGATTGTCTTGAGAAGGTAACCGCTCGCTCCGGCGTCCAGGGCCGCGTGAACATACTGGTCATCGTCGTGGACGGACAGAATGATGATGCTGACGTCGGGGAAGTCGGCATGGATCATGCGGGTGGCGTCGATCCCGTTCATTCCTGGCATAGAGATGTCAATGAGCAGCACATCTGGTCGCAAGCCGCCGACCAAGCTGTGGGCCTGACGTCCGTCCGCGGCCTCGCCAACCACCACGATGGGGCCATCGGCCACCTCAAGCCGCTCGCGGATGCCGGCCCGGAAGAGGGGGTGGTCATCCACAATCAGGACGCGGATTCTGCTGTCTGGTTCTTCGGGGTTGGCCATCTGTTCCCTTCTGCAACGGCTGCTTCCGCTAGCCGCCGTGACGGGCACAGGTCCCGGTCACCTGAAGACTACGCCGTCGCCCCTCCTCCGGCCGGATTCAGTTGAGTAGGTAATAACACCTACCGCATCAGCGGGATACACCGATGTGTCATCTACCTGCGCGATCGACACTGAGAAGTGCCAGGACCCCAACACCGGTTCTTGAGCCTCGCCAGACCATGTCGGCAGGGCGTCAAGAACGCCGGACAACGTGGAGGTAGCGATGACCAGTCTGTCCGGCAGCGGCAAGCGCCACGGACCCCGTGTCGACCTCGGACTCACCCCGGTCGGAGCCGAGGCCAATCCGCTCGGAGCGGAAGTCAACCTTGGAATCACGCCGGCCGGAGAGGAACTGGACATGTCCCGGCGCAAGCTGCTCCGGGGGCTGGGCCTCGCTGGTGTCGCGGCTGCTGGGGGCGCTCTGGGGCTCGTCGCCTATCGCGACGAAGCCCAGGCTGCTCCAGTTGAAGGCGCCAGCGGGCAGGACCACCAATGGTGCAGGGTCGTTGACCTGAGAGCCTGCAAAGGCGAGCGCAAGTGTGTCTCCGCCTGCCAGGAACGCCATGGGCTGCCCCCTGAGCAGACCTGGATGCGGACGCTTTCGTGGCACGACGAAACTGGCGAGGAGTTCTTCATGCCGGTGATGTGCCAGATGTGTCAGAACCCACCGTGCCTCAACGTCTGCCCGGTCAGTGCCACAACTAAGACCGAGCAGGGAGTCATCCTCGTCGACCAAGATCTATGCATCGGCTCACGAGCCTGCATGGCGGCTTGCCCCTACGAAGCCCGCTACTTCAACTGGAACGCGCCAGCACCAACCAACCGAATGCCGGAACCGTCGCCGAACACCCCAGAGTTCCCCACCAACCAAATCGGGACAGTTGGCAAGTGTGTGCTGTGCGCCGACCGGATTCCGTACAGCAACGACCTTCCGGCTTGCGTTGAGGCCTGCCCCCGCGGCGCCCACTTCATTGGTGACCTCGTCACAGACATAGCCGTCAACGGTCAGTCGACGGTCAAGCTCTCGACATTCCTTCGTGAGGGCAACGCGGTCCGGTTCAAGGAAGAGCTGGGTACCAATCCTCGGTGCTACTACATCCCCGGCAACGGCCAGACCGTCGGCGGACCCTTGGAAGGTGTGCAATGACTAGCGTCTTTGAGTCAACGGCGCCAGAGAACAGCCAGCCAGACGTCGTCGAGGCGGCGATGCGGCCGTTCCGACCCGCAAGCAGGCAGTTCTGGATCGCCATCGCACTTCTCACTCTTGTGGTGGTCATCGGCATCGCCGCGTGGATCTATCAGCTGCAGAACGGCATGGGGGTGGCGGGCTACACAGACAGGTCGTTCTGGTCCATCTACATCTCTGACGTCGTCGCCATCATTGGGGTCTCCTACGGTGGCGCCGTGGTGTCGGCCATCTTGCTGCTGACTGGTGCCTCATGGCGTGCGCCTCTGGTGCGCCTCTCCGAGGGAATGGCTCTGGTCACGGTCATGGTCGGTGCCCTATTGGTCATTCCGCACCTGGGACGGCCCGATCGACTCATCAACATGGTGCTCCATGCAAACACCGCTTCACCGGTGTTCTGGGACATGGTGGCCATCATCATCTACACCTTCGCGACGCTCGTCTTCTTCCTGCTCCCGCTGGTCCCCGACACCGCGACCCTTCTGGACTCACACCCCGACGAGCTCGGGCGCGGCCGTCGCTTCCTCTTCCGGTTCATTTCGCGGGGCTGGGTCGGCTCCACCGAACAGCGCCGCGTCCTTCACTCCGCCATGATCGTCGTGGCGATCGTCATCATTCCGCTGGCTGTCTCCGTGCACTCGGTGCTGGCGTGGGCGTTCGCCCTCGTCAGCCGACCTGGCTGGCACGAGAGCATTTGGGCTCCCTACTTCGTGATCGCGGCGCTCTACTCCGGAGTCGCCCTGGTAATCCTCGTTGCTGCTGGCTTCCGACGTGGTTACCACCTGGAGGCCTTCATCACCACGATGCACTTCGTGCGACTCGGATTCATCATGGCGGCGCTTGGCGCCGTGTACGTCTACCTGACCTTCGCAGACCTCCTCCCCAGTGCCTATGTCGGGGAAGCCGGCCCCAACGAGGTCATCTACGGGACGCTCTTCGGAGGCGTGGCCGTGTGGTTCTGGCTCTTTGTTGTCGCTGGCACGATCCTGCCAATAGTGCTGATTGCCCTTCCGTGGACTCGGAACATCTGGGGCATCGTCATTGCCGCCGTCCTCGTCGTCATCGCCATGTGGATCAAACGGTTGATCATGGTGATCGAGACATCCGGCTACAGCCGCCTGACCAACTCCTTCGGCGACCTCTTCCAATTCACCTGGGTCTCAGCAGCAGTGACCCTCAGCGCCGTAGCGGCGATCCCACTCTTGTTGATGCTGTTGTTCCGTGTCGTTCCTTTGCTGTCCATCGCGGAGGTGCAGCACCTGACGGGAGACACCGACGATCCGGTCGCAGAGGTCTCTTCACCTGGCAAGGCATCCCACGGGCGCGCCGCTGGCACGGCGGGAGCGGTGATCCTGCTCATGGTGGCGCTCGGAGCAGTCGGTGCCACCCAGGCGCAACCTGCCTACGCCGCGTCCGACCCTGCGGTGCTGAGGGCTGGCGCAGCGGACCCCACGGTGAACGTGACCGCCGTGGCAGATGGACTCGAGAACACCCTCACGGCGACGGTTACCTCGTCCGGCAAGCCCGTCGAGGGTGCGCTGGTGAGCTTCTACGAAAGCACGACGATGTTTGCCCCCGGCGACAATCTGGTCCCGCTCGGCGCCGTTCAGACAGACGCCACCGGCACGGCAGAAGTGACGTATGAGGCGGCAGTTACCGGGCCTCGAACGATCTCGGCGACCTACCTGCCTACCGTCCTGGGTGACCCTGTGACGGGGACGGCGACTCTCGATGTGACGGAAGCTGTCTCTCACTATGCCCCGCCGCCACCGAGAGCTCTTGCCAGCGTTGGTAGGACCCTGGTCTTCAGCCTCTTTGGGCTGGTCATCATCGTCTTCATCATCTTGATTGCCCAGGTCGTGCGGGTGCGACGAGCATGTCGACCGGCTCTCAACGAATCGGTTGAGCACGTTTCTCTGACGTGACGTGGCCGGAGACAGGCTTCAACTGGCTACCCCAAGGAATTTCGGACGTCCCGCGCGCCTAGCACGTGTGTGACAGCCAGTGCCGAAACTCAGCACTGGCCGCTACAGTGCTGCGATGACCGCTCAGACTGTAACCACGGTTCCGACTCCTGCAACCTGGCCGGCCCACGACCCGGCCACCTATCGCGCCATCCCCGAGGGCGCCGCCCCGCTCGACTCGGCACGCGTCGCGACTCTGCTCGCGGCCGAATGGGAACGCTTCGAGTCGCAGACTCCCAACTCCGGCGCTCACCACGCCCGCGCGCTCGGCTCGCTGCCACTCGGCGTGCCATCGTCCTTCCAGTACTGGGACCCCTATCCCGTGGCGATCACCAGCGCCAAGGGTGCCTGGCTGACTGACGTCGATGGCCGCCAGCTTCTCGACCTCTCGATGGGCTTCGGCGCCATGCTGGTAGGCCACCTCAATCCAGCGGTCGTCGCCGCAGTCGGCAATGCCCTAGAGACCGGAACCCTCTTCGTCACCCCGTCACCATCGGCGACCGAAGCGGCCGAGCGTTTCCAGCGGCGCTTCGGAGTCGACAAGCTGCGCTTCACCAACTCCGGTACCGAAGCCACGATGTACGCGGTTCGCACAGCCCGCGCGTTCACTGAGCGCAAGGCGATCATCAAGATCGAGGGCGGCTACCACGGGGGCTATGACGCTCTGCAGGTCTCGGTAAAACCCGATGTCGCCGATATCGGTCCCGAGGAGGCGCCTACGCCGCAAACGCCGTTCGAGGTGGAGGCGGGAACGGTCCACGTCGTTCCCTACAACAACCTCGCCCGGTTGGAACAGCTCTTCGCCGAGCACGGTTCCGAGGTTGCCTGCGTCTTCATGGAGCCGGTGATGGAGAACATCGGGATCGTTGTGCCCGACGAGGGTTATCTCGCCGGCGTGCGCGCCATGTGCGATGCGAACGGTGCCCTCCTGGTGTTCGATGAGGTCAAGACCGGCCTCACCGCCGGTCCTGCCGGTGCCGCGCAACGGCTCGGGGTCACGCCCGATCTCATCTGTCTGGCCAAGAGCATCGGGGGTGGCCTGCCCCTCGCAGCCTTCGGCGGAAGCGAAGAGGTCATGGCCTGCGTGTCCGACGATCGCATGCCGCACTTCGGCACCTACAACGGCAACCCGCTCGTCGTGGCGGCCGCTCTGGCCATCGACGAGATCGCCACGGCCGAGGCCCTCTCGTCTGCGGAGAAGCTCAATATCGATGCCCTTGAGTCGATGAACTCCATCATCGGTGAATACGGCCTGCCCGCCCACACAGTCGGCTTGGGCGTCAAAGGTGCAGTCACCTGGTCAACAACCCCGGTACGTAACTACCGCGACTACAAGCGAACCGACTTCGGCGCAGCCGAGCTCAGTTGGCTCTGGGGCGTCAACCGGGGCATTCTGACGCCGCCCGGCCTCGATGAGCAGTGGCTGGTGTCACTTGCGCATACCGCCGACGACATGAAGATTCTCGTCAGCGACTTCCGCGAACTGGCCGAGGCACTCCGCGCCTGAAGCCGTTACCAAGGCGGCAAGCGAAAGACGTGACCCCATGACCGATGCCCACCGCTATGACGCGATTGTCGTCGGAGGTGGTCACAACGGCCTTGTCAACGGTGCCTACCTCGCCAAAGCCGGAATGAACACGCTCATCCTCGAGCAGCGTCACCTCGTAGGGGGCGCTGCCATCACTGAGGAGCTCTACCCCGGCTTCAGCTTCACGACGTTCTCGTACGCGCTGAGCTTGGTCCGCCCCGAGGTCATTCGCGAGCTCGAACTCGTGAAGCACGGATTCAACCCGATCTACATGCCGACTGTGTTCGCTCCGATGGAGAACGGCGACTATCTGCTGCTCGGCCCTGACCGTGACGAGAACATCCGCGAGATCATGCGTCACTCGCCGCGCGATGCCGATGCCATGGACCGCTACGAGCATGACCTCGCGCGGGTCCTACACCTGCTGTACCCGCTGTCTGACCGAGTACCACCCGACATCTTCGGGAAGACCGCCGAGGACGCCGAGGACATCGCCTGGCTGCTAGGGCACCTCGGGTCGGCAGACAAGAAGGTCATTCATGACGCCGTCCGGATCATCACGGGCAGTGTCTCGGACTTCCTCGACGACTACTTCGAGAGCGAGATCGTCAAGGGATACCTCGCTGCGTCCTCCACGACAGGCACGAAGGTCGGCCCGATGTCAGCGGGCTCCGGTCTGGTCTGGTTGATGCAGATGCTGGGTGAGCACGACGGTCACCTCGGTTCATGGTCGTTCCACAAGGGCGGCAACGGCGGATTTACGCAAATGCTGGGGCGCGCGGCGAAGTCGTTCGGCGCCGAGATCCGTCTGAACTCGCACGTTGACCACGTACTGACCAAGGATGGCAAGGCAGTCGGCGTCGCACTCACCGACGGAACCGAGTTCCACGCCGAGGTCATCGTGAGCGCGCTAGACCCGCGCCAGACGTTCACCAAGCTTGTTGACCCCCGCGAGCTGCCGTCGGACCTGGTCGCGAGCATCGACCGCTACCAGTTCAACGGCACCAGCGCCAAGGTCAACTTCGCGCTCGACGATGTGCCTCGGTACCCCGCGCTCGGTGACCGCACCGACCAGTACCGCGGTTTCGTCAGCATCGCACCGTCGATCGAGTACCTCGAACGCGCCTATGACGCGTCGAAGTACGGCTGGTTCAGTGAGCGTCCGTACCTCGACACCTGCTTTCAGACCTTCCTCGATCCCGATATGGCGCCTCCGGGCAAGCACGTCATGTCGTGCTTCGTCTCCTACGCGCCGTACCACCTCAAGGGCAGCGACTGGGACACCGAGCGCAACAACCTCGGCGACGCCGTGCAAAGCACCATCGAGTCGTTCTTCCCCGGTTTCGGCGACCTGGTGCTGCACCGAGAGGTCGTCACACCGCTCGACATCGAGCGGGTCGTGGGGTTGTCGGAGGGCAATATCTACGCCGGCGACTACCTGCTCCCGCAGATCTACTTCTTCCGCCCGGCACCCGGGTGGAGCCAGTACCGCACCCCGATCGAGGGCTACTACCAGTGCGGCTCGGGTACTCACCCCGGTGGTTGCGTCACCGGGGCTCCCGGGCGCTTGGCAAGCCAGCAGATTCTCAAGGACCGCACTGCCCGGATCTAAGTGACCCTTCACCGCCATGGGCCTACCTCGCGAGACGAGCCTTGGGAGCCTGCAGGTGGCCGCCAGCGTTGAGTGGGTCGTGCGCCACGATGCCCGGTAGCTGGTCATGGAAGAACACCCGCGCCATCAGCTCCTTGCGGGAGCGGGTGTCGGTCTTGGCGAAGACCGACTTGAGATGGTCCTGAACCGTCCATGGAGAGATGACAAGCCGGTCCGCGATGGCCGCGGTGTCCAGCCCGCGGGCGACCAGCCCGGCCACCTCTCGCTCGCGTGCAGTCAGACCGAAGGCCGCCAGCCGCAGCGGAACTGCGTACTCCTCCTCTGCTCGCTGCACGACTATCGCGACCCGTCCGGTGAACGCCTCGTCGGGCAGCGAGCCGTGCAGCTCAACCAACCCTCAGACGTCGGGATATGCAGCGGACGCACGATCCGCCCTTCGGATCCCCGTCGACGCACCTCAGCCGCCAAGGCCAGTACGGGGACCGGGACGTTTCGTTCGATCCGGTCGTCGCGAAGGACGGGCGCGAGGAGCGCACTGGTCGTAGGAGTCAGCAGCTCCACATCGTTGTTGGCGTCGAGGATCAGCAGACCGGGTGCGCGGTTCTCGTCATGGCGTCGGGCGGCATCGAACCGGTAGGAATTGCGTAACGCCTCGGCAATCGGTCGCGACAGTCGAGCCATCAGACGGGCGTCCCGCGCGGTGAAGTCCTACGTCTCCTTCGCTCGGTGCATGACGACGCAGCCCGCAGCCCGCAGCCCAAACCGTCTGCTTCGCCGCCCCCCTCCTCCCCGGCACCACATCGGTAGATCGCGAGGAAATGCTGTCCTGCTGGACCGGGCTGCGGCGCGACAAGCACG
>JAHEKZ010000045.1 GCA_024644435.1 Actinomycetes bacterium
CTCGAGCGTGCTGGGCTGGTCAGCAGAAGCCGTCGGGCCCAGCAGCGCCCATGCACGCTGGAGGTGGCTCGACTCGAAGAGGTGTCCAGCTGGACCGAGCGGTACCAGCACCTGTGGGACGCGCGCCTCGACCGCATGTCCGACTACATCGAGCAGTTCCAACGCAACCGAGAGACAGGCGACAGAGATGACTGACAGCGGTGCTGGCGAGAAGTCCGTCGTGATCGAGCGCGAGTTCGATGCGCCAGTAAGCCTGGTCTGGCAGATGTGGACGATGCCTGAGCATTTCCAGGGGTGGTACGGCCCCGAGGGAGCCGTCGTCCCGGTCGCCACGATGGACGTTCGAGTGGGTGGTGCCCGCCTCATATGCATGGAGATGCAAGGGCCCAACGGGCCGATGCAGATGTGGTTCACCGGTGAGTACCGCGAGGTGGTTGAGCCGACTCGGCTCGTGTACACCGAGTCGATGTCCGACCCGGAGGGCAACGTACTGACCCCAGCCGATGTGGGGATGCCCGATGGGCACCCGACGACCACCCAGGTCACGGTGGAGCTCGACGACGTTGATGGGCGTACCCGGATGGTGCTCACGCACGCCGGTGTCCCCGCCGACTCGCCCGGCGCCATGGGGTGGACGATGGCGCTCGACAAGCTCGCCCGGTACATCGACCGGTAGCAGGGCGGGCTCCGTGCAATGGGACCTCATGGCGGTTCCGCGTTAGACTTGGCACTCAGTGCCAGGGAGTGCCAGCACCTGCTGTGCCCGCCACACCGGAGGTGACCATGCTCGATGAACGCAAGCTCTCGGTGTTGCGCGCCATCGTCGAGGACTACGTCACCACCCGTGAGCCCGTGGGCTCCAAGGCCCTGGCCGAGCGGCACAGTCTCGGCGTCTCGCCGGCCACGATCCGTAACGACATGGCGCTGCTCGAGGACGAGGGCTACATCACCCAGCCGCACACCAGCGCCGGGCGGGTCCCCACCGACACCGGCTACCGCCTCTTCGTCGACCGGCTCGCCACCATCAAGCCGTTGTCGGCCGCCGAGCGGCGGGCGATCGGCACCTTCCTCGAAGGCGCTGTCGACCTCGACGACATCGTGCTGCGCACGGTCCGGTTGTTGGCGCAGGTCACCGGTCAGGTGGCGGTCGTGCAGTACCCGTCGCTGACCCGCTCGCAGGTGCGCCACGTCGAGATCGTCGCCATGAGCCCACGCCGGCTGATGGTGGTCGTCATCTCCACCACCGGACGCGTCGAGCAGCGGGTTCTTGACGTCGCTGTCGACCTCGACGACTCCACCGTGGCAGAGCTCCGCAACCGGATCAACGAGGCAGTCGACGGCAAGCTGCTCTCGGAGATGCCCGATGCTGCCGCCGCGGTGGCCGAGGCGATGCCGGTGGAGGTGCGCCCCGCCGTGGCGGCGATTCTTGCGACCATGGTCGAGTCGTTGGCCGGCGAGGGAGAAGAGCGGGTGGTTCTGGCAGGAACGGCCAACCTGGCGCTCTTCGGCACCGACTTTCCAGGCAGCATCCAGCCGGTCCTGGAGGCCCTCGAGGAGCACGTGATTCTGCTGCGTCTGCTCGGTGAGGCCACAGCCCCCAGCCAGGTCAGTGTGCGGATCGGCCACGAGCTTCCCGTTGAGGGCCTGTCGTCCACGTCGTTGGTCAGCTCGAGCTACGGCGCGACCGGGGTCGGCCACCTCGGCGTCATTGGGCCGACGCGAATGGACTACCCCGGAACCATTGGCGCTGTGCGGGCCGTGGCGCAGTACGTCGGCCGCATTCTCGAGGAGTCTTCGTGAGTGACCACTACGCCACTCTCGGGGTGACCCGCGAGGCGTCCCAGGACGAGATCAAACGTGCCTACCGAAAGCTGGCACGCGAGCTGCACCCGGATGTGAACCCTGGCGAGGAAGAGCGCTTCAAGGAGGTCGCCGGGGCCTACGAGGTGCTGTCCGACCCGGAGAAGCGCCAGCGGTACGACCTTGGTGTTGACGGCGCGGCGTTCGGTGGCGGACAAGGCTTCGGGTTCGGCGACATCATGGACGCGTTCTTCGGCCAGTCCAGCCCACGGGGGCCGCGACCTCGACGCGCTCGCGGCCAGGACGCACTGATCCAGATCGACCTCGAGCTGGCCGAGGCTGCGTTCGGAACCAGCCGAGAGCTCACACTCGATACCGCAGTTGCCTGTGCTACCTGCAACGGTGCGGGAACCGCAGCCGGAACCCAGCCCGTCACCTGCGACATGTGCGGGGGACGCGGCGACATCCAGCACGTGCAGCGTTCGTTCCTCGGGCAGGTCATGACCTCAAGGCCTTGCCCGCAGTGCCATGGCTTCGGCATCACGATTCCGCACCCTTGCCCGGAGTGCTCGGGCGACGGCCGGGTGCAGACCCGCCGCACGCTCACGGTGAAGATCCCCCCTGGTGTCGACACCGGCACTCGGATCCAGCTGTCCGGCGAAGGTGAGGTCGGGTTCGGTGGCGGACCTCCGGCAGACCTCTACCTCGAGGTGCTGGTCCTGGATCACCCCCTCTTCGCCCGTCGAGGCGACGACCTCCACTGCACCCTCAATATCCCGATGACGGCGGCAGCGCTGGGGGCGAGCATTCCGCTCGAGCTGCTCGACGGCGTCGTCACCGAGGTCGACATCCGCCCAGGTACGCAGTCGGGCCAGCAGATTCCGCTCCTGGGCCAGGGTGTTCCTCAGCTCCGTGGGGGCGCGCGGGGTGACGTCATCGTTCACGTGTCCGTCGAGACACCCTCCGAGCTCGACGACCAGCAGCGCGCACTGTTGGTCGAGCTTGCTCGGGCCCGCGATGAAGAGAAACCGGCTGGCCAGTTCGCGGCCGGTCAGCAGGGGTTCTTCTCGCGGCTCAAGGACGCGTTCAACGGCCGGTGAGTCGCCCCGTCTTCTACCTTGCGTCGGCGTCCGCCGCGTCCATCGGGGCGTCCTGCGTCGTCGACGGCTCCGAGGGTCATCACGCATCGGTGGTCCGGCGGGTGCGGACTGGCGAGCAGGTGGTGCTCACCGATGGCCGCGGTGCCGTGGTGGGGGCGCAGGTGGCCGCTGTCGAGCGCGGACGAGTCACCTGCACTGTCCTCGACGTCGCTACCGAGGATCGGTCGCCATTTCACGTGACGGTTGTTCAGGCGATCCCGAAAGGCGATCGGGGCGAGCTCGCCGTCGAGCTCGTCACCGAGGTCGGTGTCGACCAGGTCGTGCCGTGGCAGGCCGAACGATGCGTCAGCCGTTGGAGAGGCGACAAGATCCAGCGTGGTCGCGACAAGTGGCAGTCGGCAGCCCGCGAGGCGGCCAAACAGTCACGACGTGCCTGGTGGCCGACTGTGGCACCAATAGCCGATACCGCCGCAGTTGCCGAGCTGGTGTCTGGTGCCGACCTGGCTCTGCTCCTCCAGGAGGGCGCGGGAACGGCGATGACCGCCGTGCTTGCCCGCGCTGAGCTGTCGGACGCCTGTCATGTCGTCCTTGTCATCGGGCCAGAGGGTGGGGTGAGCGACACCGAGCGGCAGCAGCTAGCCGCCGCGGGCGCCACGGAGGTTCGGCTCGGACCAACGGTGCTGCGCACCTCGACGGCGGGTGCAGTGGCGGCGGCGCTGGTGCTGGCCGGTTCTGCTCCGTGGGGTCCTATTCTCGAAGTTCCATCGGAGGGGAGAACCCGTGACTGAGAACGCTGACTGCTTGTTCTGTCGGATTGTGGCTGGTGAGATCCCGGCCGACATCGTGCGAGCCAGCAACGACACCCTGGCCTTCCGCGACGTCGCCCCTCAGGCACCTACGCACGTGCTCGTGGTTCCCCGCGAGCACCACCGCGACATCGCGGTGCTCGCCGCCAGCGACCCCGAGCTGGCTGGACGGGTGATGGCTGATGCCGTGGCGGTGGCGGCCGATCTGGGCCTTGCTGACTTCCGCCTGGTGCTGAACACGGGTGCATCTGCGGGACAGTCGGTCTTCCACGTGCACGCCCACGTGATGGGTGGACGCGACTTCGGCTGGCCCCCCGGGTAGTCGGACGCCCTAGCATGGACCCTGCACAGCCCCGACATCGAAAGGCGGCGCCCTCCACCCGGAGGGCATCCATGGCAGAGAGCACGCACTCCCAGCCCCACCAGGCCGGGCCCGACCAGGCCGAGCACCGCGTCGTGGTGCCCAGCAGCCTTGACATGGTGAGTCTGCTGGGTTCTGAGGACGCACTGCTGCGGGAGGTCGAGAAACTCTTCCCCGATGTCGACGTCCACGTCCGCGGCAACCAGATGCGCTTCGTGGGACCCCCGAGCGAAGTGGCGCTGATCGAGCAGCTGGTGGACGAGATGGTGGCTGTCCTGCGCACGGGGCAGGGCCTGACGGTCGAGGCGGTGGGCCGATCGGTCTCGATGCTCCGTGACCGCGAGGACGAGCGGCCGGCCGATGTGCTCACCCACAACATCTTGAGCAACCGCGGGAAGACCATCACGGCCAGGACGCTGAACCAGAAGCGCTATGTGGACGCGATCGACAAGAACACCATCACCTTCGCAGTCGGGCCGGCCGGCACCGGCAAGACATACCTGGCCGTTGCCAAGGCGGTTCAGGCTCTTCAGGCCAAGCAGATCACCCGCATCGTCTTGACCCGGCCGGCCGTTGAGGCCGGCGAACGGCTCGGCTTCCTGCCGGGAACACTGTCGGAGAAGATCGACCCCTATCTTCGGCCGCTCTATGACGCCCTGCACGACATGATGGAGCCGGCCACGATTCCCCGGCTGATGACCGAGGGAACGATCGAAGTGGCGCCGCTCGCCTACATGCGGGGGCGCACGCTCAACGATGCTTTCATCATTCTCGATGAGGCCCAGAACACGTCACCCGAGCAGATGAAGATGTTTCTCACCCGGCTGGGCTTCGGGTCGCGGATGGTGGTCACCGGCGACGTCACACAGATCGACCTGCCGGGTGGCACCGCCAGTGGACTGAAGGTCGTCAAAGGCATCCTGGAGGGCATCGACGACGTGCACTTCACCCAGCTGACGTCTCGCGACGTCGTGCGGCATCGGTTGGTCAGCGACAT
Organism: Actinomycetes bacterium; assembly: GCA_024644435.1. Classification (GTDB taxonomy): domain Bacteria; phylum Actinomycetota; class Actinomycetes; order JAHEKZ01; family JAHEKZ01; genus JAHEKZ01. Next base: position 5,065 of record JAHEKZ010000045.1, read on the forward strand.
CGTCGATGCCTACTCCCGTTTCGACGAGCTGCAGCCGGCTCCGCACGACCGATACCCAAGGGGCTCTCGATGAGCGTTGCGGTCAACAACGAGTCCGGGCACGCGGTCGACGAAGTGGCGTTGGCACAGCTGGCTCAGTTCGTCCTCGGTGAGATGGGTGTTCACCCGTCGACCGAGCTCTCGGTGATGCTCGTGGACGAGACGGCTATGGCACAGCTGCACGAGCAGTTCATGGGCGAGCCCGGTCCCACCGACGTGCTGGCCTTCCCGATGGACGACCTGCGTCCAGCGCCGGACGCAGAGGCGGACGAGACCGAGCTGCTCGGTGATGTGGTGCTCTGCCCGGTGATCGCTGAGGCCCAAGCGCGCGACGCCGGGCACGACACGGCTGCTGAGCTGCGTCTGCTCTGTACACATGGGGTACTGCACCTCCTCGGGTACGACCACCACGAGCCTGAGGAAGAGCGGGAGATGTTTGGCCTGCAGGCCCGTTTGCTGGGCTCGTGGTCGCAGGTGGCGACCCCGTGACGGCGACCGACATCTGGTTGCTCATTGCGGCCGCCGCCCTGGTCGCGATGGCCGGCGTCCTGTCGGCCTCCGATGCGGCGATCAACCGCGTCTCGCGGGTGAGTCTTGAGATCTACGAGCGTCAGGGACGCCGTGGGGTCGAGGCCTTGCGAAAAGTTCTTGCCGACCCGGCTCGCTACGTGAATGTCGCCCTCTTCTTGCGGGCCATTGCCCGAATCTCAGCCGTTGTGCTGGTTGCCGTGGTGTCGCTCGATGTCTTCGCCGAGGCGTGGCAGGCCGTGCTCGTGGCTGTCGCGGTCATGGTCGTGATCGACTACGTCGTGGTGGGGGTGGCACCTCGCACCCTTGGTCGGCAACACGCCGCACGGATCGCCTTGGTCACCGCACCGGTCGTCTACCGGCTGGCCACCGTCCTTTCCCCGCTCACCAAACTGTTGATCCTCATCGGCAATGCACTGACCCCGGGCAAGGGCTTCCGTGACGGACCCTTTGCCAGCGAGGCTGAGCTGCGTGACCTGGTCGACCTTGCCGAAGAGCGTTCGCTCATCGAGGACGACGAGCGGCAGATGATCCACTCGGTGTTCGAGCTGGGCGAGACCTTGGCGCGCGAGGTCATGGTGCCCCGCACCGACATGGTCTTCATTGAGCGCCACAAGACCCTCCGTCAGGCACTGTCGCTGGGGCTTCGCAGTGGGTTCAGCCGGATCCCGGTCATCGGTGACAACGAGGACGATGTCGTCGGCATCGTCTATCTCAAGGACGTGGCGAAGCGCGCCTTCGACCATCGCGAGGCGGAGTCGACCGAGAAGGTCGAGTCGGTGATGCGCAAGGCGTTCTTCGTGCCGGACACGCGGTCGGCCGACGAGCTGCTCAAGGACATGCAGGCCAGTCGGACCCACATTGCGGTCGTGGTCGACGAGTACGGGGGCGTTGCCGGGCTGGTCACCATCGAAGACATTCTCGAGGAGATCGTGGGCGAGATCGCCGACGAGTACGACGCCGAACAGCCGCCACCGATGGAGCACCTTCCGGACGGGTCGCTGCGGGTCAGCGCGCGTCTGCACGTGGATCAGCTGGCCGAGACCCTCGACCTCGACGTCGACTCAGAAGATTTCGAGGATGTCGAGACCGTGGGTGGAATGCTGGCGAAGTTCTTGGGCAAGGTGCCGATCCCTGGCGCATCCGTTGAGGTGGCCGGCCTCCAGCTGTGTGCGGAGTCGACCATCGGGCGGCGCAACCAGGTGGGCACCGTTCTTGTCACCAGGCTCGCTGAGGCGACGCCATCTCAGAGCGAGGAGCCAGACGATGACTGACCCAGGTGGTGGAGCGGACAGCGGCCTGCGGCTCAGCGCCGACGACGCGAAGCTGGCGACCCTCGCGAGGGGAGCCAGGGGCCGGATCCAGGCAGCAGAAGGCGCTGCAGTGTGTGATGAAACCGGCCGCACTTATGCCTCGGCGTCCGTCAGCCTGCTCTCTCTGCACTTGTCCGGTCTGCAGGCAGCGGTGGCCCAGGCCGCCGCATCCGGAGCCCGTGGCCTGCAGTCGGCCGTCCTTGTGGTCGACCACGGGGCAGCGGACGCCGAGGGGGTCGCAGCGGTACGCGACCTCGGAGGCGTCGGAGTGCCGATCTACCTCGTCAATGGTTCAGGGACGGTCACCGGCAGCACCCGCACCTGACCCCCTCCCTCGCCGAGTGCACACCTGGATGACACGTGGGCTCACCGAGTGCACACCTGGGTGACGTCTTCAGCGCTCGAGTGCATGGCTTTCAGCCGTTATCGACGCCCGCGCGATGACGACCACCGAGCCGACGACGAGCGTCGCACCGAGCCACTGACGGGCGTCGAGCCGTTCACCGGTCAGGATCGCGGCCGCTACGCCAAAGACAGGCACAAGCGTGAGGAACGACCCGGCAATGGACGCCTCGACGTGTCGAAGCGCTGAGAGGTAGAACCAGAAGGCCAGCGCGTAGTACATCAAGCCGGAGACGATCGCTGCGATCCACGCACTCGCCGAGACGTCCGTGAGGGGGACTGGCCCTGTGAGCTGGCCGCTGTCAAGCAGTGCCAGAGAACCGGCGAGCAGCACCGCGAACACCAGTGCAGCCACCTGCTGGTCCAACGTGACGGGCAGCGCCTCCGAGTCGACCGCCCAGATGCGGGCGAGCACCGTGTACACCGCACACGACAGCACAGCGCCGACGGTGAGCAACACGCCGATCACGCTCCCGGAGAAGCCACCCGCGTAGACGACGAGCAGTACGCCTAGCAGCGCCATGGCGATCGCCAGGCTCAGCCTCGCAGTGAGGCGCTCATGGAGCACGACAAATGCGAGGACGACGATGAGCGCCGGCTCTGAGGCCCAGATCAGGACGGAGGTGCTGGCCGCGATGGTGCTCAGGCCCACAAGTGCGAGCGCATAGGACAGTCCGGGGTTGAGCAGTCCGAGGCTCATCGCTCGGCGACGCCCGCGACGTGCTACCGACGTGCCGAGACTGACCCGCGAGATCAGAAGCAGGAAGCCCACGCTGACGGTGAGCTGGATCAGCAGCAGAACGACTGGGGCAAGCTCGTCGAGCGCCTGCTTGCTGACTACCGTTCCGACGCCCCAGCAAGCGGCGGCGAGCACGAGGAAGAGCGCTGGGGGAGGGGCGGACATAGGTCGAGACATGATGTCTCCAGGGGTGGAAGGGTGGCTGGAGTGGCTGCGGCGCGATTGCGCTAGCTCGCGCAGCCCTCTCCGTCGCAGCTCGCGTACGAGGGCACCCGTCGTCGAGGCGTTGTCCGCCGGGGCTGCTCCACCATGGGCGCAGCGTACCTTCTGGCTGAGCTACTCGGCCGTGGTCGCGAGTGCCCGATACATGATGTGCAGTCCGACCAGGCCAGCCGTCGGGTGGTCGAAGGCCGCCGGCACGGTACCGACGATGGAAAACCCCAGCGAACGCCAGAGCGCCACCGCTCCGATGTTGGTCTCGACGACGGCGTTGAACTGCATCCCGGTATAGCCGGCGTTGGCTGCCCAGTCGATTGCGAACTCGCCCAAGTGGCGTCCGATCCCGCAGCCTTGACGCTGCGGGCTCACGATGAAGCTGGCCGTGGCGATGTGAGAACCCCGTCCGGGACGGTTCGGGCCCACTTTGGCGGTCGCGACCACCTCACCGTCCAGCTCGGCGACGAACACCCGCCAGGGCAGCGGTTCCAGCCAGAGACCGCGCATCTGCTCAGACGTGGGTGTCGGACGCCACACATAGGTCTCGCCGGCGTCGACGACTGACTTGACGATCGGCCAGAGGGCCGGCCAGTCGCCCATGGATGCGGCGCGGATCTGCACGCGGGAACCATAGCCGCGCACTGAGCATTTCGTCACAGCCGCGGCCGTCTGACAGGATCGCCCGGTGACATACAGGTCTGGGCTGGTCTCAGTGGTCGGGCGCCCGAACACAGGGAAGTCCACCTTGGTCAACACGTTGACCGGTGAGAAGGTCGCCATCACCTCGAGTCGTCCTCAGACGACCCGTCATGTGATCCGCGGAGTCGTCCACCGCCCCACCGGGCAGTTGGTGCTGGTCGACACGCCGGGGCTGCACAAGCCGCGCACTCTTCTGGGCCAGCGGCTGAACGACGAGGTCCGACACGCACTCACCGATGTCGATGTCGTGGCCGTGACGCTTCCGGCAAACGAGTCGATCGGCCCCGGTGACCGGCGGGTGACGGCTGAGGCGGCTGCCATGAAACGCTCGCCCAAGGTCGCGGTCGTCACGAAGACCGACCTGGTGACGCCTGACCAGCTGCTCGTTCATCTGGCGGCGGTCGCCGACCTGGCCGAGCAGAACGGCTTCACGTGGGACGAGGTCGTGCCCATCTCTGCCCGCACCGGTGACCAGGTCGAGCTGCTCACCGATCTCTTGATCGGACTCCTGCCCGAGGGCGAGCCATTCTTTCCGGCAGACCAGGTCACCGACGAGCCCGACGACGTACGCATCGCCGAGCTGATCCGTGAGGCCGCTCTGGAAGGGGTTCGTGATGAGCTGCCGCACTCGATCGCGGTGGTCGTCGACGAACTGCGACCACGGGAGGATCGCCCTGCTGAACGGCCGCTGACTGACATCCACGCCACCCTGTACATCGAGCGGACCAGCCAGAAGGCCATCATCATCGGTCACCAAGGTTCACGGCTACGCGACGTCGGCCAAGCTGCCCGCCGTGATATCGAGGCGCTCCTGGGCGTTCCCGTCTACCTCGACCTGCACGTCAAGGTCGCCAAGGACTGGCAGCGCGACCCTAAGCAGCTGCGCCGCCTCGGGTTCGACTGACGGTCAGTCGTCGCTGGTGGCCACGGCGGCGTCGGACTCGTCGCCCACGGGGGTCACCTCTGGCGGCGACCCGTCATGCGCCATCTCGGGGATCAGCTCGTACCGTCGTCCATAGGTCTCGATGATCGCCTGGACGCTCGCCACAATCGGGATCGCGATCAACGCCCCCAGGGCACCGGCCAAGGCGCCACCGACGATGACCGCGCCGAAGGCCACTGCCGGGTGGATGTTCATGGTGCGGTTACTGACGCGAGGCGAGAAGACGTAGTTCTCGATCTGCTGGTAGATGATGACGAAGCCGATGACAAGCACTCCGTCCAAGGTGCTGCTGCTGAACCCGATCAGCGCGGGAAGCGCCCCGCCGAGATAGGTGCCGAGGGTCGGGATGAACTGGGACACGACGCCGGTCCAGATGCCGAGCGGAAGCCAGTAGGGGACGTCGATGATGAGCAGGAAGCCGGCGGTGAACGTGGCGGACAGCACGGCCAGGATCAGCCGGGACACCACGTAGCCGCCGGTCTTCTCGATCGCGATCTGCCACACCTGCTGAACGACGCGCTGGCTCTGCGCAGGGAGCCACGACGCCACAGTGCGTCGGAACTGGGGCCCCTGGGCTGAGAAGTAGAAGGCGAAGAGCACGACGGTGAACAGGTCGAACACGACGCCGACGAGGGAGGTGAAGATGCCGAACAGCCCGAGACCGATCTTCGATCCCCAGTCGGCAACTCTCTCCTGGGTGATCTGCAGGCTGTCGATCAGCTGGTTGGCGTCGAGGTTGGTGTTGAACGTGCGGTTCACCCAGTCGATCAGGATCTCGAGGTTGTTCGGGAGGGCCTGAACCAGGCTGACTACCTGATCGATGAAGATCGCTCCGAAGACGGCTGAAAACGCGACGATCGCCAAGAAGAGGCTGATCATCACGATGCCGGTGCCACCACCGCGCTTGATCCCCCGCTTGGCCAGCCACGAGACCGCTGGCTCCATGGCGATGGCGAAGAGCCAGGCCAGCAGCAGCAGGAACAGCAGGTGCCGCACCCCGAAGAAGAGCCATTCCGCGACCTGGATGAAAACGACGACAGCCACGACCGCGAAAGAGATCCGGCGGATCAGGCGGGGGTCAGCGACCGCCGCAGCAACCACTCGTGAGGTGCGCCGTGCCGACGTGTCGCTGCGGTCGGCCGCGGCGTCCTGGCTGGTCGTTCCACTCATGGGGTGACGGTAGCCGACGGCACCGATCGCAGGCGCGATGCGCGCCGGATCTTCTGGGGTACACTTGCCGGGATGCTGAACATGCGCCTGCTTCTTCGCAGCCGCGGCGAGGCCTAGTCCGACCGGTCTCCTCGCCGCGGAGTTGCGTGTGCCTCCGGTCATGGCCCGCCCAGCCGATCCGAGGAGACCAACTCCGATGTCCCAGAGCCAGCATCAGCGCCCCGACGCCGCCCCCCGCGTCCAGCAGCCCAGCGCCATGCCGATCCACAAGTACCGTTCATTCCCCGGCATCGGTCTGACCGACCGTACGTGGCCGGACGCGGTCATCACCGAAGCGCCGCAGTGGTGCTCGGTCGACTTGCGCGACGGCAACCAGGCGCTCATCGACCCGATGAGCCCCGCCCGCAAGCGCAAGATGTTCCAGCTGCTTGTCGACATGGGGTTCAAGGAGATCGAGGTTGGTTTCCCGTCCGCGTCTCAGACTGACTTCGACTTCGTGCGTGAGCTGATCGAAGAGGACATGATCCCCGACGATGTCGTCATCCAGGTGCTCACCCAAGCCAGGGAGCACTTGATCGAGCGGACGTACGAGTCGATCCGTGGTGCCAAGCGGGCGATCGTGCACCTCTACAACTCGACATCGACCCTGCAACGCCGAGTCGTCTTCGGACTCGACCAGGACGGCATCAAGGACATCGCCGTTCAAGGGGCACGGATCTGCAAGAAGTTCGAGGAGACCGTCCCTGAGGTCGAGATCTCGTACGAGTACTCGCCCGAGTCGTTCACCGGAACCGAGCTCGAGTACGCGGTCGAGGTGTGCAACGCCGTGATCGACGAGTGGGAGCCAACACCCGAGCGCAAGGTGGTCATCAACCTGCCCGCGACGGTCGAGATGTCGACGCCCAACGTGTATGCGGACCAGATCGAGTGGATGCACCGGCACCTGGCACGTCGAGACTCGGTCGTCCTCTCGCTGCACCCGCACAATGATCGAGGTACCGCCGTTGCTGCAGCCGAGCTGGGGTACATGGCCGGTGCCGACCGGATCGAGGGCACGCTCTTCGGCAACGGTGAGCGCACCGGCAACGTCTGCATCGTGACGCTGGGGCTCAACTTGTTCAGTCAGGGGATCGACCCCATGCTCGACTTCAGCGACATCGACGAGATCAGGCGCATCACCGAGTACGCGAACCAGCTTCCGGTTCACCCGCGTCATCCCTACGGCGGCGATCTCGTCTACACGGCATTCTCCGGTTCGCATCAGGACGCGATCAAGAAGGGCTTCGACGCCTTGGCGGCTGACGCCGAAGCTGCGGGGCAAACCGTTGATGACATCGAGTGGGGTGTGCCGTACCTGCCCATCGACCCGAAGGACGTCGGGCGCAGCTACGAGGCGGTCATCCGCGTCAACAGCCAGTCGGGCAAGGGCGGCGTGGCGTACATCATGAAGGCGGAGCACCAGTTCGACCTCCCGCGCCGGCTCCAGATCGAGTTCAGCCACGTCGTCCAGCAACACACCGATGACGAGGGCGGAGAAGTGACGCCCGAAGAGATGTGGGCCATCTTTGAAGCGGAGTTCCTGGCCGACGGTGACGCCCTCAAGCTCAACGCGGTGCACACGTCGAGCGCACAGGGAGAGAAGGATGCACTGCGCGTCGGTCTCTACGTCGACGGCGATCGGCGAGAGCTCGAGGGCAATGGCAACGGCCCGATTGCCGCGTTCGTCAACGCGCTGTCGACGATCGGCATGGACGTGCGCGTTCTCGACTACGCCGAGCACGCGATGAGCGCCGGTGGCGACGCAAAGGCGGCTGCCTACCTCGAGTGCGCCATCGATGGCCAGGTGTTCTGGGGCGTAGGAGTCGACCCGAATATCCTCACCGCGTCACTGAAGGCGGTTGTCAGTGCCGTCAACCGTGCATCTCGGGCGGGTTAGCACCCGCCGCTACACGGCACTGGCCACGCAGGCGGTGCCCACACGCCGGAACCCGACTCGCTCGTAGACGCGGGCAACGTCGTCGGTGTCGGCGCTGAGGAAGATCACCTCGATGCCCCGCCGAATCGCATCGGCCACCAACGTGTCCGTGACCGCCGCCCCCAAGCCCCGCTGACGGGCGCTCGGAAGGGTACCGACACCGACGATCTCGGTGACGTCTCCCACCGGGTTGTGACCACCCGAGCACAAGACCCCGTGCTCGTCCTCGGCCACGACGACCACCGAGTGCCCGTCGCGGATCAGCTGGCGCAGATCGTCGGACGCATCAGGTGCGCGCTGCTCCGTCGCGGCGTTGCGTTCGTTGCGCCCTATGTCGTGGACGGCGGTCCCAGCCGACGCATAGGCGAGCCGGGCTACGGTCTGAGCGGCGGGAAGAACAGGGTCATCCGGGTCGTCGATGCGACGAATTCTGATGCCGTCGGGCACCGGCACGGCGAGCGCGTCGTGGTGCACCAGGAGCGGGTGTTCACTCACTCTGAGACCGGCGTCCTTGCAGGCGGTGCCGAGCTCAGGAGCGACCTCCTTGATCCATTCAACGTTCTCGGGAAGACCCAGCTCGCGTTGCCGTTCACACACCGCCCCGACATCCGCCGCTGTCGCATAGCCGGGGGCCCACCCCGCGCTCGGTCTGGCAAAGAAGGGGTGGGCCATCCGTGAGCGGAAGAGCGTGAAGGGCCCGACCGCCTCGGCGTCGGCCCGCGCCCTGGGCGCGACGTCGAGATATCGCTCAATTCGGCCGATCAGCTCGGTGACCATGCCACGATCTTGGCCGACTCGCCGGGGCGGCGGCTACCCACCGCTCCGGACGAGGGGAGAATGGTGGGGTGAGCCTGTATCGGGATGACGGTGTCGTGCTGCGAACCCAGAAGCTGGGAGAAGCCGACCGGATCGTCACTGTGCTCACCAGGAACTACGGTCGCGTCCGGGCGGTCGGTAAGGGCGTCCGGCGTACGTCGTCGAAGTTCGGGGCGCGTCTCGAGCCCTTCAGCCATGTGGATGTGCAGTTCTACACCGGCCGGTCGCTCGACATCGTCACGCAGGTTGAGTCCTTGGACGCCTATGGTGGCTCGATCGCTGGCGACTACGGGCGGTACACGGCGGGGACGGCCATGCTGGAAACCGCCGAGCGCCTGACCGACGTCGAGAAGGAACCAGCTGTGCAGCAATATCTGCTGCTGGTCGGCGGGCTTCGTGCGTTGGCGGCCGGCGACCACGCTGCTGGCGCCGTGCTGGACGCGTACCTGCTCAGATCGCTTGCCGTGGCCGGGTACGCCGCCAGTTTCGGCGACTGCACTCGCTGCGGTGCGCCAGGCCCGCACCGATGGTTCTCGGTCGAGTCGGGTGGGTCGGTGTGCCGCGACGACCGTCCGCCCGGCTCAGCGACCATCAACGAGGAGTCGCTCCGTGTGCTGTCGGCGCTGCTCACCGGCGACTGGGAGATCGTTGACGGTGCTGATCCGCGCTTCCTCCGCGAGAGCACGGGCGTCGTGGCCGCGTACGCCCAGTGGCACCTCGAACGTGGTCTGCGCTCTCTGCGTCTGGTTGACCGCGCATGAGTGCACGTCGATCCGTCGCGCCCCCGACCCCCCATCCGAGTGGAGCACGCCCGCCAGCGGTTCCCGCTGACCTGGTGCCGCGTCACGTGGCGGTCGTGATGGACGGCAACGGCCGTTGGGCGAAGGCGCGCGGCCTGCCCCGTACCGAGGGTCACAAGGCGGGAGAGGCCGCGCTCTTCGACCTCGTCGAAGGGGCGATTGAGGTAGGCGTCAAGTACGTGTCGGCCTATGCCTTCAGCACCGAGAACTGGAAGCGGTCGCCCGACGAGGTGCGATTCCTGATGGGGTTCAACCGGGATGTCATCAGAAGGCGTCGCGACGAGATGAACGCGATGGGAGTTCGCGTGCGGTGGGCCGGACGTCGGCGTCGCCTCTGGAAGAGCGTCATAGATGAGCTGGAACGGGCCGAAGAGCTCACCCGCAGCAACAAGGTCCTGACGCTCACCATGTGCGTGAACTACGGGGGACGTGCGGAGATCGCCGATGCCGCAGCTGCTATCGCCCGAGAGGTTTCCGAGGGCCGACTCGACCCCAACCGCGTCGACGAGCGAACGCTTGCTCGGCATCTCGATGAACCCGATCTGCCCGACGTCGACCTCTTCATCCGCAGTTCGGGGGAGCAGCGGATCTCAAACTTTCTGCTGTGGCAGAGCGCCTATGCCGAGCTGGTCTTTCTTGATGAGCTGTGGCCAGATGTGGACCGTCGACACCTGTGGCGGGCGATCGAGCAGTATGCCGCGCGTGACCGCCGCTACGGAGGAGCAGAGCCGCCGCTTCCCGGCTGACGGGGCTGCGGGGGCTGCTATGCAGTGCAGTCGCTGCAGTTGCCGTAGATCTCCAGGGTGTGGTTGATGTCGCTGAAGCCGTGGCGGGCTGCGACCTCGTCGGCCCACGACTCAACAGACGGGCTGTCGACCTCGATGGTGCGACCGCACCGGCGGCACACCAGGTGATGATGGTGCGCGCTGGTGCAGCGGCGGTACATCGCCTCGCCGTCGTCGGTGCGGATGACATCGACCTGCGACACGTCAGCCAGCGACTGCAGAGTTCGGTACACCGTGGTCAATCCGACCGTCGAACCAGACTCGCGCAGGCGTGCATGGATGTCTTGCGCGCTGGTGAACTGGGTCAGGCTGTCGAGCATGCGGAGCACGGCTGCTCGTTGTCGCGTGTTGCGCTGCGGCGCTCTTGCGGCCTCAGGTGCCGTCATCGGGCTGCCCCTCTTGTGCATGCTTCACCGCGTCGAGGACGATGTGAGCCACGTGCTCGTCGGTGAGCTGGTAGGCCACCTCGCGTCCCCGCCGGACACCCTCGACGAGGTCGGCGCCGCGCAGAATGCGCAGGTGCTGGCTGATCAGTGGCTGCGGCAGGTGGAGTTGTTCGACGAGCTCATGCACGCAGCGTTCGCCGGAGGCGAGCTCGGTGACCAGGGCGATCCGGACAGGCGACGCGAGGGCGCGAAAGAGCTCGCTGGTCTGGTCGAACGCGCTGACTTCCGACAGGTCTTTCACATGCAAAGATTGCCATACATGCATGAATGCCAGCAAGTCACCGGGCAAGGGTGCGGCGGAGCACTCCGGTCGCAGCAGCGGTGACGGCGAAGAGCGCGATCGCTGTGAGCACGATCGACCCTCCGGATGGCGTGTTGGTGTAGTACGACGCCGTCACGCCGACCACGGCACACCCCAGTCCGATCGCCAGCGACAGGGCCAAGGCGGACCGGAAGCTGGTGGCCACGAGCTGGGCGGTAGCGACCGGCACCACCATCAGGGCGCTGATCAGGAGCAGGCCGACCACGCGCATCGAGACGACGACGGTGGTGGCGGTCAGAACGGCCAGGACCAGGTTCAGCTGCAGCACGGGCATGCCACTGGCCCGGGCGTATTCCTCGTCGTTGGCCACGGCGAACAGGTGGCGCCCGAGTCCGAGGGTGACCGCAAGGATCAGAGCGGCGAGAAGGGCGAATGCAGCGAGGTCTTGCGACGTGGTCGTCGTGATGGCGCCGAAGAGGTACTGGTTGAGGCTGGTGGCACTTCCCCCAGGGGCCTTGGAGATCAGGACGACGCCGCCGGCGATGCCCCCGTAGAACATGATGGCGAGGGCGAGGTCGCTCGTGGTGCGTCCGCGGTCGCGGAGCAGCTCGATGGTCACAGCGCCGGCGGCTGCGGTGGCCAACGCGACCCAGACCGGCGCCCACCCGGTGAGGAGCCCCAGTGCCACGCCGGTGAGCGCCACGTGCCCCATGCCATCGCCCATGAGTGCCAGCCGCCGCTGGACGAGGAAGATGCCGACGCTTGGGGCAGCCAGTCCGACGAGGACGGCCGCCAGCAGCGCGCGCTGCATGAAGTCGTACTGGAGGAACGGCAGGAGGTCCACGGTCAGCCCCCCGTTCGCACGTCGGGCGGGAGTGGGTCGTGGGGAGGGTCGTCGGCGTGCACGTGGTGGGCGAAGGGCTCGCTGGCGGCCAGCAGGATGGCCTGAGTCGGGTCACCGTCGTACCGAATGCCGCCGTGGCTGACCCAGGCGACGCGGGTGAGGTGAGGGCTCAGGGGCTCGAGGTCGTGGGTGACGACCGCGATCGTCACCCCCTGCCGGCTGAGCGAGCCGAGCACGTCGACCAAGGCCGCCTGTGCCTCGACGTCGACGCCCGCCGTTGGTTCGTCGAGCAGCAGCAGATCGGTCTCGGCAGCGAGAGCTCGGGCGATCAGCACTCTTCGTTGCTGACCACCGGAGAGCTGGTTCACGCGCTGCGTCGCCAGGTCGGTGACGCCCACCCGTTCCATGGCTCGGTCGACGGCTCGCCGGTCGGCGGCGGTCGGCAGCTTCCAGATTCCTGAGCGTGGCAGCCGACCGCTCGAGACGACTTCCCGGACGGTCGCAGGAATGGGGCCACCAGGGGTGTGCCGCTGTGGGACGTAGCCGATTCGCCAGCGTTCATGGAAGCTCTCTGCCGGGACGCCGAAGAGGTCGAGGTCGCCCTGGGTCCGCTGAACCAGCCCGACGATGGCCTTGACGAGGGTCGACTTTCCCGACCCGTTGGGGCCGACGATGGCGACGAACTCACCAGCGCTGATGGTGAAGTCGACGTCGGTGAGCACGGTGGTATCGGCATACCCCAGGGTGGCGGCCCGCATGTCGACGAGAGCCTCGGTCAGCGACAGGGCAATCCCTCCCGCAGGTTGGCCAGGTTCGAAGTCATGACCTGCAGGTAGTCATCGCCCTGGGAAGCGTCCGACAATCCCTCGAGCGGGTCGAGGACCTTGGTGCGGGCCCCTGTCGCGGCGGCGACCGTCTCGGCCACGTCCGGGCTGACAAGAGTCTCGTAGAAGATCGTCTGGACGTTGTTGGTGCGCACGAACTCGGTGACATCGGCGAGCTGGCCCGGACTCGGCTCGCTCTCAGGGGTGAGGCCGGTGAGGCCGATCTGCTGGAGGTCGTAGGCGTCAGCGAGGTAACCGAACGCGGCATGGCTCGTGACCAGCTGTCGCCGGTCGCAGGTGGCCAGCCCCTTGCGGTACGTGGCGTCGAGCTGCTCGAGGCTGGCGCGCAGGGTGGCGGCGTTGGCATCGAAGGTTGCCTGGGCCGGCGGATCGAGGCGACCGAGGGAGTCGGCCACTGCGTCGCCGACATCGGCCAGGCGCAGCGGGTCGAGCCAGAAGTGGGGGTCGGTGACCT